>JAJYAG010000130.1 GCA_021779665.1 Bacteroidota bacterium
TTACAGCAACTCCGTTACCAGTTGTAAATGCCGGGATTGATAAGGCAATTTGTTTGGGAGAATCGATTCAATTAGGAGCCACTGGCGGAAATACATATTCATGGGCTCCTGCGTTAACGCTTAATCAGACTAACATAGCCAACCCGGTGGCCACCCCTTCCTCAACAACTGTTTATTCAGTGACTGCCACCGATATCAATGGTTGCTCTGCTTCCGATCAGGTTCAGATTACGGTAAGAGCCTTGCCAAATGCTGTTGCAAGCACTCCTCAAACAATATGTAACGGCGATCCGGCAATCTTAACGGCAACTGATAATATAATTGGGAATAATGAAACTTATCTTTGGAATACCGGATCAACTAATGATACTATTATTGTAAGACCGTCCACAAGTACAACTTATTCAGTGATCATTACAGATGCTTTTGGTTGTAAAAACAGCACATCTACATCAGTTACTGTAAATGTTAAACCAGGCGTTAACGCAGGGTCGGATACCGAGGTTTGCGCAGGGAGTCCAACAACCTTAAATGGTAATGGTGATGCCAATAGCTGGTTATGGAGCAATGGTGCTGCAACACTTTCCACAACTGTATCTCCGGCCATAACCACTAACTATATATTGAAAGGGACATACACAGCAACCGGTTGCTATACTTTAGACACTGTTAAGGTTACCGTAAATAATTTGCCCATAGTATCATTTACACTCGATGGAGCGGCAAATACACAATTTTGTTCTAATGGAGACCTGGTGGAATTGGAAGGAAATCCAACCGGAGGCACATTCACCTCGTCAGCCGCTGGAGCCATCTCAGGGAATTTTTTCAATCCGGTTACGGCTGGTCTTGGGACACACTCTATTACTTATACTTATACAAATGCTAAGTTATGTACTGGAACAAAAACATTGAATGTTGATATTGTAGCTCCTCCTGTAGTTACCATCACCGGCTTGAATCCTGTTTATTGTAGTACAGATGCTTCATTTAACTTGAGCGGAAATCCACTGCATGATGGAAATGGGAATTTCGGAGCATGGACATTCTCAGAACCTGCCATTGTTGGAGCCCTTGTAGATAACCATGACGGAACCTGCACAATCGATCCTTCTACTATTACTGTTGAAGGAAACTACAGCGTAACTTACAGGGTGGCAAATTCTTCGGGATGCTTTAATACAATCACCAAAACCTTTTTTGTAAAGTTAGGACCTTCTGTTGATTTTGTAGGGTTACCTGTACCTTCTGCAATTTGCAAAAATGCTACTTCGTTAACTTTAACGGGTAATCAGGGGGCTGCCGGAACATTTGCAGGACCGGGAATTACCAGCGGAGCAGGCACTGCTACATTTAATCCATCGGGTTTAATGGCAGGAGTTTATAATATTACCTTCAGTTACACCGATCCGGTAAACTCATGTTCCGCCAGCAAAACAAAGCCAATTACGGTAAACGATGTGCCATTCCAGTATTCGTTGACAGGTGGAGGAACATATTGTTCGGGAACTCCGGGAGTACCTGTCGGTTTATCGGATTCAGAAGCAGATGTTACCTATGAACTTTTCCGGGATAATTTCTCTATGGGTATAGTTATTCCTGGGACTGGAAATGCAATATCGTTTGGAGATCAGACAATTGCCGGAGCCTATACAGTTAAGGGGAAGAAGAATGGAACCCTTTGTGTTATAGATATGCTTGGTAGTGTAGCTGTTACTGTATTAAACAAACCATTGGATGCACAGGTGATTACAGGATCAGGTTCTGTTTGTCCGGGAAGTACCGAAAATTATTCCATACCTGCTATTGCTAACGCAACTACCTATGTTTGGCAAATACCTGCCAATTCAACCATAACATCGGGCACCGGCTCTGCCGCTATAAGTGTGACCTATGCCGCAAATGCTGCTTCAGGGAATATTACGGTTTATGGCCAGAATACCTGTGGAGTTGGAGCTACTTCAACACTTCCGGTTACTGTGAAATCTTTACCGGTTGCCGCCGGAGTGATAACCGGTGACCAGACTGTTTGTCAGAATGATATTAATGTTGTTTATACCGTTCCAGCAATAAATTTTGCCACCTCGTATCTATGGACAGCTCCTTCGGGTGCAACCATCGTAAGTGGCCAGGGAACTGAAACTATTGTTGTGAATTATGGTTCGACTGCCCTTTCGGGAAATGTTACTGTAAGAGGAGTAAACTCTTGTGGAAATGGCGGTTTGAGCTCACTTCCAATTACGGTAAATCCAATTCCGCAGCTTACAAAAAATGCCCCTTCTGATAAGATTACATGTAGTTTAACAACAGTTACTGTTTCTGCAACATCATCCACTGCCGGAGTTACCTATTTATGGTCGGCAATCGATGGAGGGCATATTACCGGTGTAAATACAAATGCAAGTACAACTGTTGACGCTGCAGGAAAATATATTATATCAGTTACTTCAAATGGTTGTGTTTCGCGCGATACAGTTACCGTGATCTCTGACTTACAGGCTCCTCAGGATGTTAATATTACTTTTACAAATTCGGGTGAGATTACATGTGCTTTACCCACTGTGACACTTACGGCAACAACATCAAGTTTATTCCCTGTAAGTTATCAATGGACACCCAGCGCTGGTGGCCACATTTTTTCAGGAGCCGGTACTGCCAATCCGGTGGTTGACAAAGGTGGTGTGTATGAAGTGAAAGTTACAAATTTGAATACGGGTTGTTCTACAACCAAAAGTGTTACCATTAAGGAAATAAAGAATAATCCTGATATTACTGTTACAAATCCTGAAGATGAAAAAATATCCTGCAGTAAGACTTCAGTAACACTCACAGGAAGCTCAACCACGTCAGGAGTTACGTATTCATGGGCCGGAACAGGTATAGTTTCGGACGGAAATACTGCGAATCCGGTTGTAAATGCAACAGGAACATTTACATTAACTGTGACAGCTCCCAATGGATGTACATCCACAGCTACAGTTCAGGTTCTGGCTGATAACAGTGTTCCAACTATTACTGTTGATTCAAATCCTGCTGATTTAACCTGTACGGTAAATTCGGTTACCTTGAACGGATCGTCGACTACTGCAGGAGCTATATTATTATGGAATGGACCGGGAATAGTATCAGGAGCTACTACCGAAACCCCTGTCGTAAATCAACCAGGGAATTATGTACTTACCGTTACGCATCCCTTAACCGGTTGCACAAGCACAGGTACTGTAACTGTTGACCTGAATAATACAAATCCCACAGTTTCTTTTCCGGTTATCCCTGCTGATATTACATGTGCTTTACCTTCTGTAACTATTCAAAGTGCAACTTCGGCCACAAATAAAACTTATCGGTGGAGCACATTAACCGGAACTATCGTTGGAGCATCAACTAATCAGAGTGTGGTCGTTTCCAAAGCCGGAACATACACCCTGGTGGTTACTGATACTGACAACGGTTGTACAGGAACAGGTTCAATTGACGCCACAGAAAAAACCACGCCACCCGATGCACAGATTGCTGCTCCATCCACAATCATATGTTCTCAGACTTCCATTCAGTTGAGTGGATCTTCAGCTACCGTACCTATCAATATACTATGGTCAACTACCGATGGTAATATTGTTTCCGGTGGAAATACCTTTAATCCTACAGTGAATAAGGGCGGTACATATCAAATGAAGATTACAAATACAACCACGCAATGCTTTGCAGTTGCAACAGTTCTGGTTGTGGAAGATAAAACAAAACCTGTTATATCAATTGATAAAGCTCCGGCCGTGATCACGTGTGCTTCTCCAAAAATAACACTCAACGGAACTGCTGCAGGGGCTACCTTATTATGGACAGGGCCGGCGGGCGCTGTCATCACCAATCCAACCTCACCAAATCCTACGGTTGATAAAGCCGGAAGGTATTATCTAACTGCCACAAATGCTCTTGGTTGCCCATCGAAGGATAGCACGGATGTGACAGATAATCTGGTTAAACCGGTAAACTTAACCATTGGAGCAGTTGGAACTTTAACCTGTACCAATAGTACATTGAATGTGACAGGAAATTCTACAACCGCTTTGGCTACTTATAAATGGACAGGATTAAATGGAGGCAGTATAATTTCGGCTGATAATGCACCAACCATTACTATCAATCAGCCGGGAGATTACAAGATGGTGGTAATGCATCCTTCAAGTTTCTGTAAGGACAGTTTAACCGTTTCTGTAGCAAGGAATATCAGTGCTCCGGTAATCAATTTCCCGTTAACTCCTTCCGCAATTACATGTACAAATTTAAGTTCTTCGCTCTCAGCAAATGTTGTTCCTGCCGGTGCAACTTTACTGTGGACCGGTCCGGGAACAATTTCCGATGCAGCAATAAGCAATCCGACTGTTGATGCTGCCGGTACATATACTTTAACTGCAACTCATCCGGTAACTGGGTGTAAGATTTCGTCAAATCTGGTTGTTGCTTTGGATAAGACTGCTCCTGATTTTTCCATAGCAGTGCCTTCTGCTGTTACATGCGCTCAGCCATCGGTACCCGTGAATGCTTCCACCAGTCTTACCAATTATACCGCCGCATGGAGTACCTTAAACGGCACAATTGTGGGCGCTTCAAATACTATCTCTATTGTTGCAAAGGAAGGTTTATATACTTTAAAACTTACCAATAACGATAATGGATGTTTTGGTTCAAAGAATGTATTAGTTGGAACAAATAACAGTGCGCCGGATATAACGGTTGATCCCAATCCCGCAAAGATTACATGTTCTATTCCTAAGGTTGAGCTTTTCGGAACTTCAGCCACTGCCGGAACATCCCTGTTATGGAGCGGACCGGGTAATATTACCGGGCCGACTACTCAACGGCCACTCGTAGATGCAGTTGGTGTATATACATTAACTGTTACCAATACTGCTACTGGTTGTACGTCAACAGGAAATGTTACTGTAACTGACGATAAGATTTCTCCCGCTGTACCCGGAATTTTACCTGCAGCACCAAAACTCACCTGTAATGATAATACCGTAAATCTGGAGCTTTCTCCAATTCCGGCAAATGTAGATATATTGTGGACAACGGCCGGAGCCGGACATATTATCAACGAAAAAACATCTATAGCCACTGTCGATGCTATTGGAACTTATACAGTAACAATTACTGACAGAACAAATGGATGTTCTGCACAGAATTCGGTTGTAGTTGCAGAAGATTTATCAGTTTCTACAGCCAATATCATTGGGGGCCCTTATCAGATCAGCTGTACAGCAACTTCACTCGAACTTGAAGGTACAACAAATACGGGAATTAATCCTGTTTGGACAGCCAGTTCAGGTGGACATATTGTAAAGGATGCCGATAAGCTGAAACCTACTATTGATGCAGCCGGTACTTATACATTTACTGTCACCAATCCTGTTACCGGGTGTACAAACAGTTCGAATGTTGTGGTTACCCGATCGGCCGATCTGCCAACTTATGCAATTGATGCATTCCCTGACGAACTTACCTGTTTGCGCACTCAGGTTACCTTGTCTGGACAGCCCACTGAAGCAGGTACTACCTATACCTGGACCGCAAGTCCTGGTAATATAATTGCCGGAACTGAAACAACCTTTAATCCTGTTGTGAATCAGCCGGGTTCTTATATACTTACGGTTACCAAAACAGCAACCGGATGTAAGAGTGTAGCCGCTATCAATGTAATTCAGAATATTACAGCGCCGGCAGCAGTAATTGCAGTTCCCGATCAGTTTACATGCTCGCGCAATCAGGTGCAGTTGGCTGCTTCTTCTACCAGCACCAATGTATCAGCAAAATGGACAACCAGCGGAGCAGGAAGCATCAGGACAGGCGATGATGTGGTGTGGAATCCTATAGTTTATGCACCAGAAACCTATACTTTAACCGTTACCGATCTGAATAACCAGTGTACTACGGTTAAAAATATAGTTGTAACTGAAAATAAGACTGCACCAAATATCAACGTGGATAAATCGCCTCTGCCGTTAACATGCAGCAGGAACCAGGTTACAATTTCGGGTAATTCACTAACTCCGAATGCAACTTATCTCTGGACAACAGCCGGAGCTGGAAACATTTCTAATCCATCGTCGAAAACCCCTTCAGTAGATGCAACAGGAACTTATACTTTAACAGTTACCAATCCTGTAAATGGCTGTTCAATATCTGATAATGTTATTGTTACGAGCGATTATACAGCTCCGCAGATTTGGGTAAACACCTCTCCAAGTGTGCTGAATTGCGTAAAAGACACTGTTTATCTGAAAGGCAGCTCAACAACCGCCAATGTAACTTATTTATGGAGTGGTCCTGGTAATATTTCCAATGTTGCTGTAAAAGATCCTTATGTTGATGCTCCTGGTGTCTATACCTTAACAGTAACTTCGGTTGCCAATGGTTGTACAAGTGTTCTTCCGGTTACAGTAATCCGCAATACAACTATTCCGGCGGCTCCTCTGTTAACAGGAAATGCTGCTTGTTTTGGAGCTCCGGCAACTTCACTTACAGCCGTTGGAAATGGAATAAATTGGTACAGTAACCCTGCTTTAGGCAGCGCTTTCCTGATTCAAACCGGTAACAGCTTTACTCCGGGTTCGGTAACTGCAGCAGGCGATTATTCTTTCTATGCAACACAAACGGATCCCGCGAGCCAATGTGAAAGCCCTGCGTCGCAGGTAACATATACCATCAGACCTTTACCTGCAACCCCGGTGAATATCAGCCGGACCATATGTGAAGGTGATCCTGATAAGACTTTAACAGCTTCGGGCAATAATATTAAATGGTATAATACCCCCGGTGGTGCTGTTATTTCCACAGGAACCTATACTCCTGCCGTTTCAGCACCTGGTACCTATACTTATTATACTACACAAACTGATGCCAATGGGTGTGAAAGTCCGGCTAAAGATATCTCGCTTACAATTCAGCCACTTCCTGCAAAACCTATTGTAAATCAAATAACAGCATCGGCTTGTTTTGGAACTGTTAATCCTGTGTTTACCGCTTCTGGTACTAATCTTTATTGGTATACAAGTCCGTCATTACCAGCTCCGGTTAAAACTGGAGGGTCTTTTACACCGCTTGAGACATCAGTTGGAACTTATAATTATTATGTAACACAAACCAGTGCTTTCGGATGTGTTAGTCCTTATGAAACTGTTACACTGAATATTCGTCCGGTTCCTCAACCTTTTGTAGTAACGGGTGGGGGAGTATTCTGTGAAAATACTAATGGTTTGTCGGTGGGTCTAAGTGGCTCACAGCTTAATACTTCCTATCAGCTCTTATTAAACGGAACCACGGTGGTAACTTCCATGAACGGTACCGGAAATGCCCTTGACTTTGGTTTACAAAAAGGAGTTGGAAATTACACAGTAAAAGCTTTGGATAACAACACCTGTGAAGCAATGATGAGTGGGGGAGTTTCCATCGCTTCCAATCCTCTTCCGGGAAATGCTGCAGCAATTACTGGCCTTACCTCTGTTTGCGAAGGTGCTGTCAATGTTGCTTATTCAGTTCCGGTTATACCTAATGCAACCTCATACGCCTGGACGGTTCCTGCAGGAGCTGTAATTACATCGGGGTTAAACACAAGAAGTATTACAGTTGATTACTTACCTGGTTCCGTAACAGGGCAGATTTCGGTTATCGCTTCCAATGCCTGCGGTTCGGGTGCGGTTTCCCCTAATCATCAGGTTATTGTTAGTCCATTACCTGCTGCTGCGGGAAATATCAAATACATTGCTGTAAATAATCATATTTGTCTGGGCGATTCAGGTAAAATCTATGAAGTAGATCCTATTGCCAATGCAACTTCCTACGAATGGACATTGCCTACCGGAGCTACTGTGTACTCTGGAGCTAACAGTCGTCAGATCAGGGTACGGTTTGCTTCCAATTCTCCAACTGGTAACCAGATCGTCAGGGTTCGTGGTGTAAATGCCTGTGGAGGTGGAGCCTTTTCGAACGATTATGTTGTTACTGTTCATCCAAATCCGGCTGTTTATGCGGGGATCGACCAGAATTTATGTTCTTCCCAGACTACCCTTCAGGGAAGTGCTATACCTGTGGGTGGTACCGGTATCTGGAACCAGGTGCTTGGTAATTCGGCCATTATTAATAATTCTGTATCTAACTCTTCGATTAACGATATTTCACAGGGGTTGAATATTTATACCTGGAAAATAACTTACAACAATTGCAGCTCAACCGATACTGTTAAAATTTATAATAATCAGCTGAATGTTGATGCTGGTGAAAATCTGCCAATCTGTTCTCAGAATATAGTTTTGAGAGGAACTCCTCCACCGGCAGGAACAACCGGCATCTGGACAGTAGGCAGTGGTTCTGCTTCATTTGTCAATGCTTCTCAGTATAACACATCGGCCAATAACTTTGGTTATGGTGATAATAAACTTTACTGGACAGTAAAAAAGAATGGTTGCGACAGCCGCGATTCCATCATTATTACCAATTATCGTCCGGCTCCGCCTCAGGCCGGGCCAGACCAAACCATCTGCATTGGCAGCACATACTTAAATGCTACAACTCCTGCTTATGGTACTGGTACATGGTCGGTATTCTCCGGTAAAGCAACCTTTGCCAATATCAACGACCCAAGAACCGGCGTTACAGGTATCGGAAAAGGTAAAAATACTTTATTGTGGACTGTTACCAATATGATTTGCAGTCTTACAGATACCCTGATTATTACCAATAACGAACTGGATGTGAATGCCGGTTACGACCAGATTGTTTGTGAGAACAGAGCTTCCATCGAGGGTACTGTTCCTCCGGCATCCTCAACTGGTCAATGGTCGGTGTTGCTGGGTTCAGCTTCCTTCCTCGACGGACGGTCTTATTCAACGAAAGTGTCGGGTCTTGTAAATGGAACCAATAAATTAATCTGGTCCATTACCCGTGGCAGCTGTGTGAATACCGACACCGTATCCATTGTTTGCAATATGCCTTCGAGTGCCAATGCTGGTCCCGATCAGTTCCTGGCAAACGGTAATGCTATTCTCGACGGAAATAATCCGGTAGTTGGTACAGGACAATGGAGCATTATAAGCGGCGCCGCTAATTTTGTAAACGCCAACCTTTATAACACGGCTGTAACGGGATTGAATCCTGGCGCCAATATTTTAAGGTGGACAATTACGTTTAATGGTTGCAGCACTTTCGATGAGGTAACTGTTACAAATGGTACCATCGAAAAGGTGGATGCCGGTCAGGATCAGATTCTTTGTACAAATCAGACTACGCTTGAAGCGGCCCGGCCTCAGTATGGCTTTGGAATCTGGACTGTACAGAAGGGGTCGGCAAATTTCGAAAATAACGAAGCCTACAATTCGCGTGTTACTAACCTTTCACCGGGTACAAATATTCTTAGATGGTCGGTGGTGGTTAGTGGAATAGAATTCTACGATACGGTGACTATTGTAAATAATCAGCCCACGATGGCACTTACAGGTCCGAAACAGATATTGTGTATCGATTCATCTGCTCTTGTCGCCAATATTCCTGTACAAGGTACCGGCCGATGGACGCTTGAAGGAGGTGCAGGAATTATTCAGAATCCGCTTCTGCATAATTCAAAGGTGACTGGTTTGGCAAGTGGAGAGAATATTTTCAGATGGACCATAACAAAAGGAACATGCGTTTCTTCTGCCTTATTTGTGATTACCAACGATAAAACAACCATCTCGGATGCAGGTCTGGATCAGACCATATGCGACGATAAGACTACCCTGATCCCTGCTCCGGCATATGTTGGAACTGGCGAATGGAGCGTTGTAAGCGGTTCTGGTAGTTTTACAAATAATGAAGTAACAGGTCTTGCGCGCGGAACAAATATCTTACGCTACACTATCCGCAAAAATAATTGTTCTTCGTACGACGACATGGTTGTTATCAGTAATAAACCAACAGCCGCAAGCGCTGGTTTAAATACTGTTGTATGCGTTGATTCTCTCTACCTTTCGGCAAATAAAGCAAATAACGCCATTGGCGAATATGGCCGCTGGAGTATTCTCAACGGATCGGGGCAGATTAGCGATTCAACTTTAAATACCTCAATGATTAAGAGGCTTGCTCAGGGTGTTAATGTTTTACGCTGGACCATTAATAATCATGGTTGTATTTCATCGAGCGAGGTTCAGATAAATTATGCATATGTGAACTCATTGGCCGGTGTTGACAGGTTAACATGCGACAATCACATTATCCTCAATGCAAATAATCCTTCAGTGGGTAAGGGCGAATGGTCAGTTGTTGGCGGCTCGGGAACAGCTGTGTTTACCGATCCATTTAGTCCGAATACCGAAGTGAAAAATCTCGATCAGGGTAAAAATATTCTGCGCTGGACAATTTCGAACTTCTCCTGCCAGTCGTCATCTGAAGTTATTATAACCAATAACGCCCCCAGCGTTGCTTTTGCTGGTGGCGACCAGAGTTTGTGCGTCAATAATACAATGCTTGCTGCCCGCCAGCCATTTATTGGTACCGGAAGCTGGTCGGTATTAAGTGGCTCAGGTTTATTTGCCGATACTTCATCATTTAACAGCCGGGTTTACAATGTGGGTTCAGGGTCCAACACCTACAGATGGACTGTAAGAAACCAGAATTGTATTAGCACCGACGAAGTTGTTATTAGTAATAACAAGCCTATAGGCACCTATGCAGGTCTGGATCAGACACTTTGTATTGATTCAACGCTGCTTTCGGCAAATCAGCCGGTTGTTGGCAGCGGTGTTTGGAGTATCATCAAAGGTGCAGGTCAGATAGTGAATGTGTTTAATGCTGCCAGTCCGGTTATGAAACTGGCACCCGATACCAACATTGTCAGATGGACAGTTACCAATAAGCAATGCTCGGAATACCAGGAAATAAAAATTGTGAACAACACTCCGTCAGTGCCTTTGGCTGGGGCTGACCGTACTTTGTGTTCCGATCAGATGATTATGGATGGTAACAATCCTGTTTATGGTGTTGGCGAATGGCAGGTTATTAGCGGTTCCGGAACATTCACAAATAAGAACATCTATAATACCGAGGTGAAAGGAATGACACTGGGCAAAAATATTTTCCGCTGGAAGATATCAAAACAGGGATGTGTTTTGTATGATGATGTAGCTTTAACAAACGATCTTCCTACAAAGCCAAATGCCGGAACCGATATTTCGGTTTGTGACAACAACGCTTCTCTTAACGCGAATAAGCCTGCAGTTGGTTATGGTTACTGGTCGATGGTGAGTGGTAAAGGTATATTTGTGGACAGTACCCAGTATAATACCCGTATTGTAGGGTTAGGCCAGGGTAGTAACCTCCTTATGTGGACTACCGTTCATAACCGTTGTATACTTACCGATGTTGTGGATGTTAAGAATAATTTAACCAATGTATTTGCGGGACCTGATCAGGTGGTTTACGAAAATTCGAGTATACTTACAGGTAACGAACCAATCAGAGGTTTAGGAACCTGGACATTGAGCGGAGGCAGCGGAACAATTGGTTCACCGAATAATTTCGAATCATCGGTAACCGGTCTGGCCGAAGGTATCAACACATTTGTATGGTCAGTGGACATTAGTGGATGCAAATCCTCCGATGCGGTTCAGATAACTTATTTCAGAATCCCGACTGCTTCGTTTTCGGTGAATCAGCTTGATGGCTGTCCTCCTTTGGAAGTGAAGTTTACAAAAACCACTATCGAGAAATATCCATATAAATGGTACTTTGGAGATAAAAATGCCACATCAACCGAGGAAAATCCTGTGTTTATTTACGAAACTCCAGGAACTTATTCAGCAAAACTGGTTGTTATCGGGCCCGATGGTAAACCTGTGGAAATGATTAAGACAATCACCGTTCGTGACTTACCTGTTGCTAAATTTGATATCGTAAATTCTCAGGTGTATATTCCCGACGAAGAATTGAGATGTTTCAACTACTCATCGGGTGCAAAAACGTATCTGTGGAATTTCGGTGATGGAAACACCTCCCAGGATCTTAATCCTGCGCATACTTATCAAGATTCCGGAGTTTATACAATAAAACTTAAAGTCTGGTCGGAATATAGTTGCGTAGATTCATTAACGGTGCTCAATGGCGTTCATGCCATAGAAACATCGAAAGTGAAATTCCCGTCAGCTTTTACACCTAATCCCAATGGATCAACCGGAGGGGTATATAACAGAAACGATTACAGTAACGATGTTTTCTATCCCATTGTAGTTACCGGCGATATTCAGGATTACCGTCTTGAAGTATATAACCGGTGGGGCGTGTTAGTTTTCCAGAGTACCGATATTAGCATTGGCTGGGACGGGTATTACAAAGAAAAACTGATGAAGGAAGACATTTACATTTATCGTGTAACAGGTCGCCTAAACAGCGGGAAGAAAATAAATGTAACAGGAGACTTTATGCTGATGCATAAGGGTAAATAACAGTTAAGATGAAGATTTTAAAACACATAAGCATTATTTTAGTACTTTGTCTTCACTTCACTCTGAGCAAAGCACAAGATCCTCAATTCTCGCAGTTTTATGCAGCGCCTTTATATCTGGGGCCGTCAATGGCCGGTGCAGGTCAATATCCGCGGCTTATTTTGAATTTTCGCGACCAATGGCCAAATATCAAAGGAAAGTTTGTGACCTATTCTGTATCGTACGATCAGTTTATCGATAAATACAGGAGTGGCGTAGGTTTTATATTTTTGCGCGATAATGCCGGAAGCGGGAAGTTGTTAACTACCATGGCAGGCCTTAATTATTCATACCGTATCTCTATTACCCGCGATTTCCATATCCAGCCCGGTATTCAGTTCCAGTATTTTCAGCGAAAGGTTAATTTTGGTGAACTAACCTTTGCCGACCAGTACTACGGTGATATGTTACTTCCCACTTCTGTGGAAACAGCTCCCGACAAGCAGGGAGGGCATATGGACTTTTCTTCCTCCGTATTAGGTTTTGGTAAAAATTTCTGGATAGGATTTACATTTGATCATTTGATGAAACTAAATCAAAGTCTTAAAGACGATGACAGGTATATTCCCATTAAGTTTACATCTTTTGGAGGTGTAAATATTTACCTCAAGGAAAGTTTATTGCAACGCGACCAGAAGATAATATCTCTCGCTTACCAATACCGCAACCAATGGGCAATTCAGCAGCTCGATATGGGAATTTATTATCATCAGTCGCCTTTTGTGGTAGGATTATGGTACCGGGGATTACCAGTCATTAAGACAATTAAAACCCGCGATGCGCTGACTATTGCAGGAGGTCTTGAATTGAAGCAGTTTATGTTCACTTACAGCTACGACATGACAATTTCCAACCTTATTACATCAACTGGTGGAGCTCACGAGATAGCTATGATTTATTATTTCGATACAAATGTAAAAGGTCGGAAACGCAAGCTGGCGCCCGTACCCTGTCCTAGTTTTTAAAGAGTCGATAGCTTTAGTCCATAGTTCATAGCAAGGTAGCTATCGACCATGGAGGCTCTGTTGTAGATTATTGTTGATATTGAATAAGATCCACAATTGCGGCGATGTTAAGCAAAAAGCCCTTTTTAACATGTTTTCACGCCGCCAAAAATAACTCTATTTGATTAACCCAGGGCGCCGCTTCGCTTTGCCCTGGGCTGAATTATCCAAGGCCTTCAGCCTTAAAAACATAAAATCTAATCTCCACTATTATGCAACATAGCCACCATGGACTATCGACCATCAACTATTCTTCTTCCAGTACAAATAACCTCTTGATATGTCTTTCAAACAGGTTGTCGGTAACACAACTTTCTATGATAGCTCTGTTTTCAACCAAAGCATCGGTAAATAAAGGTCCATATTCGGCGGCTACCTTAAAAGCCACGTGAATTAACTGACGGAAACTCTGGTTATATAAAGGATTTGCAGCATTATGCGTTAATGTTCCGGCAAACTCTTCCCCTGTCCATTTTAATGTGGTTGTTGGGTCGGGAAGTTCGCTCTGTTTAATGTCAATAACGGTTGCATAGGGAGCACAAAGCTCATCCTTGCGGCGATAAGCCATGGAATAAATAGCTTTGGCAAGATCCAGCGCTTCAGGAGTTCCGAGTGAAAGACCGATTACTTCTTCGAGCCAGGTTGTTCCTGCTGTTTTAACATGTATACCTTTATTATACTTCTTTATAAGCTTACCCATAATCGGGTAAATTGAAAATTTGTCGCTACCCGAGTGAATGCTAAGTTTCAGATTTTCGGGTAAACCAAAATTCTTAACAGCATAATCGATAACCAGCAAGTCGGCTTCAAATTCCTTTTCGAAAGCAATAACATCGCCAACATAATCAACGCCTTTGTTAAACCTTCCCGAGAATCGGGGGGCAATTGTCTGGGCAGGTACTTTCAGATCAGCGAGGTTCTTCAGTATAAAGAAAAGTTCGAGCGGTGTTTGCGGAATGTCAACTTCGTCCATCGAAACTTCGGTTACAAAATTGTCTTTTCCTTTTTTGCTTTCAATATATTGATAGAGTTTACCGGCCTCATTGGTGGCGAACAGATAAGTTTTTGCGAAACTCCTCAGGAAATCCGCAGTTACTGACATTGGCTGTAAGCCGGGAATATTGAGAGTTCCGACAAATTTCTCATTATGTTTTACAAAAGCATCAATTTCCTCTTTGGTCGATTCCTTTCCTATAAAGTCGGCAACATCAAGTGTAAAGAAGTTGCAAGGCTGAACAAACCTGTCGACATTGGAATGATTGATATGATCGGCATCCAGAAAGTATTGTCCGGTATAACCCATTTCCTTTACGGTTTTATCAATCACCTGCCGGGTTTGTGAAGGTTCGGAACCAATCAGGTTATGTTCCCGATTCGATTTGTTCCATACAGGGGTAATTTCGATACCCAATTCTTTCTGTGCTTTCAGCATGGCCTTTAGCTGGGCTCCGGCTTCGTGTGCGAATCTGTCGCCAACACCTATTGAGAACTTGTTTATTTTCATGTGTTAAAAAATTTTTCCGTGTGCGGACACGAAAATACTACAAAAAATTTGAAAAGCTCAAAACTTTTTTAATATATTCGCAAAAATTTTCTTCGTGTTCGTACACGAAAAGTTTAAAATTAAGATTTTCAATTATGAACGCCTTGGGTAAAAAAATCAGGATTAAAGACATAGCTTCTTTGGCCGGTGTATCTCCCGGAACTGTCGACAGGGTTATCCACAATCGTGGGCAGGTTACCGAAGAGAACAGGCTTAAAATTTTGAAAATAATTGATGAGCTCGATTACAAACCTAACCTGGTGGCCCGTTCACTTGCCAATAAGAAAAATTATTTATTTGCGTCTCTTTGTCCGGAGTTTCTGAACTCCAACGATTACTGGAAGGCTCCCGATGATGGTATTCAAAGGGCTTCACGCGAAATATTAAATTTCAATATTACTGTACGAAGGTTTTATTTTGACCAGAACTCTGTTCAATCCTTCCAAAAGAAAATCAAAGAAATTCTCGACATAAAACCTGATGGTGTTCTCCTGTCTCCCGTTTTCCGCGACGAAACCATTGCGCTTGTAAAGCAGCTCGACGAAAAAGATGTACCTTATATATTTATCGACTCTAATATCGAAGGTCTGAGGAATATATCCTATCTGGGCCACAATTCTTTTCAAAGCGGATATGTTGCCGCACGGTTGCTCGACTACATTGTTCCTGCCGAAGCTAAAATTGTTATTGCGCGCATCGGGGTTACCGAACCGTCAAACCAGGCAACGCACAGGGAAGAAGGCATTAAACATTATCTTAAGAATATTTCTGGAAAAGATAACTTCATTCAGTTGGATCTCGATCCTGAAAACAGTAAAAGCATTGAAAGATTCCGGAATCAGATTGGAAAGGAGGTCCGTGGTATTATCGTGATAAACTCCAAGGCTTTTGAAGTTGCCCGGATTGTAAAGGAAACCGGTTTGAAAGATATAAATCTGATCGGATATGACTTACTTCCCGAAAATATTAACTACCTTAAGGAGGGAATAATTTCTTTTCTGATAGCCCAACGACCCGAAGAACAGGGGTACAAAGGGATTATGTCGCTATTCAACCATCTGGTAATAAAAACTGATATTGAGAGGGAGAATTTTCTACCCATTGATATACTCACTGCCGAAAACATCGAATATTATCTAAACTATATATAATTATGATTGATTATTCATTTAACAGTTTAAAAAACCAGGTTTGTGTCATTACCGGTGGTGCCGGAGTTATTGGTGCTTCTATGGTGGATTGCCTTGCCAGAGTTGGTTTAAAAGTTGCTATTGTCGACCGTAACCTTGAAGTTGCTACTGAACTTGCTGACCGTATTTCTAAAGAAACAGGTGCCGTTGTTATTGGTGTTGAAGGAAATGTTCTGGAAAGAGAATCGCTCGTTCAGGCTAAAAAAGTGATAAATGAAAAACTTGGGAAAATAGATATTCTTATTAACGGAGCCGGCGGAAATGCTCCTACCGCAACTACCCAGGTTGAACAAATTGATGAAACCAATATGAACGAACTCGAAAAATCATTCTACGGACTGGAACTCGATGGCTTTCAGAAGGTTTTCGACCTTAACTTCAAAGGAACCGTTCTTCCTACCATGGTGTTTACCCCCGATATGCTCGAAAAAGGTAAAGGCTCGGTTCTCAACATTTCTTCCATGAATTCTTACCGTCCTTTGACAAAGATTCCTGCATATTCTGCTGCAAAGGCGTCTATCAATAACTTTACCCAGTGGCTTGCTGTGCATCTTGCAAAAACTGGAATCCGGGTTAACTGTATTGCTCCTGGTTTCTTCCTTACCAATCAGAACCGTTTTTTGTTAACCGACGAAAAAACCGGCGAAGCTACAGCCCGCGGAAAGAAAATCATCGGCAGCACGCCAGTAGGAAAATACGGCGAGCCTGAAGATCTGAATGGTGCCATGCTTTATCTGTTATCGGATCTTGCAAACTTTGTAACAGGTATCATTATCCCTGTTGATGGTGGTTACAGCGCTTATGGCGGAGTATAATTAATTTAATTGAAATAATTTAAACATCATAGAACCTGCTCCCCTCTCCTGAAGGAGAGGGGTTGGGGGTGAGGTAAAAAATAAAAAACATGAAAATCGAACTAAAAAAAGACTTTGCTTATTCACTGGTGGTTCCAACCAGTATGGGAGTTCGCATTACTCCGGTTAACGGTCAGCCTGTTAACAGCAGCGATTTGTTTCAATTGTATGTTACAAGTGCCGAAACCAACGTTGCAAGTATTGCATCGTACCTTGGTTTACCCGTTAAGGTACTCACAACTTTTGTAAAGGACAGCCCTATTGCTCAGCTCATCAAAAATAACCTGAGAAGTCGTAACATGAGTTACGAGGGCAAGGATGTTCCGCAGGGTGGTCCCTGGGGTTACCGCCACCAGTTTAACATTGCCGACAGCGGTTATGGTTCACGTGGACCCAGGGTTCAGAACGACCGTGCCGGTGAAGTGGGTCGTACCTTGAATGTGAAGGATTTCGATCTCGACAGGCTATTTGGAAAAGAAGGAGTTCAGATTGTTCATCTTTCCGGCTTGATTGGAGCATTATCTCCCGAAACTTCAACTTTCTGTCTTGAACTTGCCCGCGCTGCTAAGAAATATGGCACCCGCATCGCTTTCGACCTGAACTACCGTGCATCCTTCTGGAAAGGCCGCGAGCAGGAATTAAGCGCTATCTTCAAGGAAATTGCAAGTGTTTCCGATATTCTCGTAGGTAACGAAGAAGACTTCCAGCTTTGCCTTGGCATCAAAGGTCCTGAGGCTGGCGGTAAAGATATTGCCGGTCAGATAGACAGCTTCAAGGAAATGATAAAACGTGTGAAAGCTGCATTTCCAAATGCATCGGTATTTGCAACAACTTTACGCGAAGTTGAAAGCGCAAACTGCCACCATTGGGGCGCTATCATGCTCGAAGGCGAAAACTGGCATGTAATCGAGCCGCGCGAAATTACCGTTCTCGATCGTATTGGCGGGGGCGACGGTTTTGTTGGCGGATTGTTATATGGTATACTGAAAGGCTGGGAACCTGAAAAATGGATCCAGTTCGGTTGGGCCAGCGGTGCTTTGGCTACCACTTTCCTTACCGACTATGCTCAACCTGCTGACGAAGAGCAGATCTGGAGCATATATGAAGGTAATGCACGTGTGAAACGATAATAAAATGTAGCTGTTAGGTTTTAGGTCCCGATAACTATCGGGATAGGTTTTAGGAAAGATAATGAAAAGGATACCTCATCCTAAATCCTTCTCCTCAAGGAGAAGGACTTTAAATACAGGCACTGCTCAAACACCCTCTCCTTGAGGAGAGGGGCCGGGGGTGAGGCTTCTAACTTTCCTACCAACTGATACCTACCGCCTAGCTGCTTAAAAAACTAAAACATGATATACTACGCTCGTGGTTCAAAAACTGATGTAATCACATCAGCCGATTTAAAGGCCGGTCTTTTTGAGGCATTCAAAAAACTGGGAACCCGCAATAAAGTACTGGCTCTGCCGCCCGACTTCACCCGCTTTCACTCACGTGCCGGCGAGATTACCCAGCTTACCCACGAATATTATGGTAAGGCACTGGTGGACATCCTTCCTGCGCTGGGAACGCATGCTCCTATGAGCGATAAGGAAATTCATGAGATGTTCGAAGGTGTTCCAACGGATTTATTCCGTGTTCACGACTGGCGTAACGATGTGGTAACACTCGGAACAGTACCAGCTTCGTACATGTTAGAAATTTCGGAAGGTAAAATCGACTATGAATGGTCGGCGCAGGTGAACAAACTTCTGCGCGATGGCGGCCACGATCTCATTTTATCGATCGGTCAGGTGGTTCCGCACGAAGTTGTTGGATTTGCAAATCATGCTAAAAACATATTTGTAGGGACAGGTGGGAAAGAAGGTATCAACAAGAGTCACTTTCTGGGTGCCGTTTATGGCATGGAAAGGATGATGGGTCGTGCCGATACTCCTGTTCGCAGGGTATTGAACTACGCCTGCAAACATTTTCTTTCCGATTATCCTGTTATCTATGTACAAACAGTAATTGGCAAAGATGATAACAATAACCTCGTGATCCGCGGAATGTACATTGGCGACGATGAAGAATGTTTCATCAAAGCTGCTGCCTTGTCGCTCGAGGTGAACTTTCAGCTGCTCGAAAAACCGCTTAAAAAAGTGGTGGTCTACCTCGATCCATCCGAATTCAAAAGCACATGGCTTGGTAACAAGAGTGTTTACCGCACCCGCATGGCCATTGATGACGAT
>JAJYAG010000280.1 GCA_021779665.1 Bacteroidota bacterium
AGATGCTCCAGACAATCCTACGACACGCAAAGGCATGAAAATGGGCGGATATCAGCAGATGGTGCGAAGTGAGGTGATCAGAGGCCGGTACCGGAACAGCTACGAAAAGCCGCAGCCGTTTACGCCTGGAAAAATTGAAGAAGTTAACCTTGAACTGCAGGATGTGCTTCATTGCTTCAAAAAGGGACACCGCATCATGGTTCAGGTGCAAAGTACATGGTTTCCATTGGTTGATGTTAATCCGCAGAAGTATGTGCCCAATATTTTTAAAGCCGATGCTTCGGATTTTATAAAAGCCACCCATCGCGTTTATCACGATGGTAAAAACCAATCGGTTATTGAGGTGGGAATATTGTGGTAAGTTTTAATGCAAACCTTCCAGGTTTTAAAAACCTGGAAGGTTTAAAATCAAAGATTTACATATTGTTTTATTAAGGTGCGCCGATTGTCGGTTTTTATTTCTTAGCTGCAGCACTCACTACAATATTCTCAGCTGCAATC
The DNA here is from genome assembly GCA_021779665.1 of Bacteroidota bacterium. Taxonomy (GTDB): domain Bacteria; phylum Bacteroidota; class Bacteroidia; order Bacteroidales; family JAAUTT01; genus JAAUTT01. The sequence continues at coordinate 502 of JAJYAG010000280.1, forward strand.
TGTTTCTGAAATTGCACCAGGTAATCGAACCATTGAGCTTCGTTGGTGATTGCTCCGGCCCTGTCCCAGCAAGCACCGGCATAATAAACAAAAGGAGTGTTCTTAACCGAAGTACCGTAAGCGATAAACTGATTCCGGTGAACTTCCATTTTCGACACAGGAGATGGAATAACCACGCCAACACCAGTTGTACCATCTTTGCCATGTTCGGGTTCCCAATAGCCTAAAATGCTAGCTTTTTCATTCAGCAGCGCTGCGCCGGGCTCAGGACGTTTGATAATACCAACCACTACCGGGAGATTGTCGCCATCGGCATATTTGTATTCAACCGATACCTTATTCAGCTGACTGCCTGCATCCAGACTCAAAGTTTTGGTGGCAGTTACCTGTTTGCCGGCAACATCCCATGCATCGTAGCCTAACTGAAAGGTGGTGCGTATCGGACCATTATCCAGTACTTTATAGCTGGTGTAGTTTTTCGAGTACCAGATACTGTCTTTTAAAAAAGGCATGGCATTTCCGGCGCCAAGCGTAAAACCCACATGATAGTAGTCCATACCATCGCCATGATCGATATGATATTCTCCGCGTTTATACCTTTCATTAATAATAAGCCGGTCGGTGCGTTTTACCCAAACATCAATACCAAACGCATTTTCCTTGGGAGTATTTTCCAACTCTTTACCATACATGCGGAAAGCAATTTTGTCGTTTTCCCAGGCAAAATCTTCTTTACGCTCGGGAACAAATCTGCCGTATGTTTTCGCAACAAAGGGAGCATGTTTGCCTTTCTGCAGCTGCAGTTTCACAGCGCTATTCGGCTTCAGGCTCACCAGTACCAGCAGGTTCTGAATTTCTTTTCCTCCCAGAAATTCATACTGAAACACAACTTCTGCTTTTGTAACAGCATCAGTAATCTTCAGGTTAGCAGTATCTATAGTGCTATAAGCAGCTTTTACCTTTTCCCAGGGAATGGAAACCACTTTTCCCTTGTACGACTGAGCACTTTTGTTTTCGATGGTGATTACCTGTCCCGTTACCATTTGGGCAACCAATAACAGCACCATACCTAATTGTAATGTTTTCTTTATCATAGTTCTATGTTAATTAAATTTCAGCATAGCATCCCAGAAGGCGCATTGCTATTGTAAAATTATAATAATTTTTGGATTGACATGCCGAAAGAAGCTTTGGTATAAAGCTGAAAAATCAACCAGCTCTCCCTTTGGGTTGGGGTAAGGCAGGTTGATTTTCATAGAACCTTTCAGTGGTGAAACTGACCAAAGTTCCTTTGTGTTGGAGAATTTTATTTAGGAAGTTGCTCCTTGTTCCAGTCGTCGAACATGCGGATGGCGGTAAAGAGAACGCCGGCCTCACCACGGAAGGTTCCTGAACCTTTGGGCTTATTGTCGACGGAGTACCATTCATAAAATCCGTTGTTATCTTTCACACGCTTCACCATAGGCTGGATCTGCTCGTAAGCTTCCTTAACAAATCCATTTTTTATCAGCTGCTGTATCATGCGGCCCCCGAACCACGTCCAGTCACCACCGTTTTGATAACTGTAAACCGGGTTCATAATCTTATTGGCAAAATAACCGTCAGGATAGGGTGGGTAAAGTGTTAACCCAATAGAAGCTGCACCAGCCTCCTTCACCCGTTTCACCATTTCGTCCAGCGAAGTTTTGATCTCCTCGCGATTAAGCAGTCCGGCCTCGATAGCAATGGCCGTACCGCCAAAATAATATATTTCGTTTTCATTAAAATTGGCCGGGAAAGGAGATCCTTTTTCAAGGTAAATATGGGGGATAAACTTTTGTTTTGCAGCGTCCCACAGGTGTTTGCGACAATTGTGAGCAATGCTGTCGCGAACCGGACCCCACTTTGATTTAAAAGCAGGAACCATTTCGGTGAGATTGTTGAGCGCAATAATGAACATTGCGTTGTCGTAAATATCGATGGCCGGATGCGTGTTTTCGTCGAGATCTACTCCCCAGCCATGTTCGGGTTGCACGTCGCCCCAGTCGGCCGTTGTAGCACCGATAATCAAACCATACTGTTTGTTGAAACGCTTTTGTATCAGGAAGTTCATCGACTCTTCAAGCCTTTGACTTACAGTTTTTCCGCCTGTGGTGTCGTTCAGGATTGTGCTGTCGCCTGTGAGCTTTATATACTTGTAAACCGTTTGTACAAGCGAACTCTCCTGATCGGTTTCAACGGAGTTCTTATGACCGGCATAACGAGGTTCGCGTTCCGAATAAATGAAATCATAAGCTTGTGCTCCGACTTTTTCGGCAGGAGTAAATCCATCCATAATATTGCCATCTTCGCCCTGCATTCTGAAAAACACCATCAGGTTTTCTTTCAGTTCTTCTTTCGGGAAAACCTGTGCGGCCAGTTCGATAAATGTATTGTAATCGCGGATCCACACTTCGCGGTAGCCATCGCCGGCGTTGAAACCGGTTTTCATCACTTCGAGCGCCCGGTTTTTAACAAATGGGAAATATGGATCGTTACTGATTTTCTGACTCAGCTCTCTTATTTCTTTTTTGTTTGCCGATGTGCAGTTCAGTAACAGCAAAGTAATCATTAACAGGAAAAGATAGTTTTTCATAGTTGAATTGTTAAATGATTTATAACTCATTAGCGGTATCGTTTATATCGGTCGGATCCAATAGCTGTACTGATGGTTTTTGTAAGGTATCCGGTATTTTTCCATAGGCCAGGATCCCCAGCTGTCGATTCCTTGTACACCAGTCTGCTGCAGGTCGATATGCATGAAGATTTCGTTACGCGGAACCAATTCGCCGGAATGGTATTGCTTTTTATCGGCTTCGGGGTCGAGATCGTCGAGGCTGTAAGGTAATGCCGAGCAGTTGAGCAGGTCGGTTACAAATTCAACACGGAGACCTCTGCCTTTGGCATTGGTAAGGCTGTACCACCGAACGTCCGATTTATTGCCGCTCTCCTGGGGACGGGCGTAAGGATAATATTGTTCCGCAAGGGTTTGGCTGTATATTCCAACCAACGACGCTGTTTTGCGGTCCCAATAGCTTTCGCCTGGTCCGCGGCCATACCAGCTGATTTTATCTAATTGTCGGTTGACTTTCAGGTCGTTGCCAATGCGCATCATCAGCTTATAATTGCCTTTTACAGCTTCAAAACTGTTGTCGACTTTGATGGCGCCATCGGCATAAACTGTCATTTTCTGCGAAGCAAAAGCATCGCCATTCACGAGATTTTTGCTGAAGATTACTTCAATCTGTTGCGGACTTACAACGTTTACCTTTGCGTCGGCTATTGTTCCTTCCTGGTAGGCATTGCGCCAAATACGCATCGATTTGTTAAAGCCGGCACCTATATCGTTATCAGTTGGCGCTCTCCAGAACGATGGCTGCGGTCCGTTTTCTATCAGGTTGGTTCCTTTAAAGCTGTACGATTTCAGCATTCCTGCCTGTAAATCGAAAACGGCAGTAAAATCTTTCCCGGTAATGGTGCACAGATTGCCATTGGCAGCCGATTTTAAAATTCCTTTAGATGTATTTTCAACGGCAGCTATGGGTTTGCCAAGCTCAAACTGATCGTAAGCCAGTATATGTCCGGCTTCCAGGAATGGCTCTGCCTGCTTCAGGGTGTAATGGACATTCAGAAAATATTCGTTACCGGACTTTTGTTTCGACTTAACCGGTATGACGAAATCTTTTGACTCGCCGGCAGCTATTGAAATGGAAGGTATTATGCCTTTTTCGGTTTCTTTGCCGTTTTCAATCAAAGCCCAGTTTACCTGAACATTATCAATATTTCTGAAGAAATAGCCATTGGTTACTGTGAGTTTGTAGTTTTCGCCCAGTCTGGATCTGATGTGCTGGTAAACCTTTTTAACCTCCACAGCCATGGGAGTCATGCCGCGATAAGCCGTAACCACGCCTTTTACGCAGAAATTGTTGTCGCTCAGGTTTTCGTCAACGGGCTCATACAGCGGAAAATCGCCGCCATAAGCCATAATGCGTTTTCCATTCTTCACCGTATCTATTGCCTGATCAATCCATTCCCAGATAAAACCGCCAAGCAGATAAGGGTT
>JAJYAG010000281.1 GCA_021779665.1 Bacteroidota bacterium
CCGATTTGTTTCCGATACCGGCATGGGAATCCCCAAAGATAAATTCGATTATATTTTCGAACGTTTTTCGCAGCTCGATCACAGTGAAAAGAAGACTGCCGGAGGAAATGGACTTGGACTTTCCATAGTAAAAGGTCTTGTGAATTTGCTTGGAGGAAAAGTATGGCTCGAATCGGAAGCAGGTATGGGGTCAATTTTTTATTTTACTGTGAACCTGCATTAATCTGCTGTAAATTCAAGTATTATAAGCTGAATTTTATTAATTTTATTCATCAGCAAAATTCGTGATTTCGGGTATTCTTCGGTTCATATTTTTAACCGCATGTGAGTTACCGGATCGACAAAACAAATGCAATTCTGTATGGAAAACCAGGAAACCTTTATAGCAAAAATGATTCAAAGGGTTAAAAACAGAGTTACCGGCAAAAGAATCAAGGATGATGAAAACAGTTCTTGTCCCCAGGACCAGGTCGAAGAAAATTGTTGTTTTTGGTTTAAGAATACTACCCAGGGGATTGTTTTTCATAATAGCAAGGGTGAGTTAATTGATTGTAATCCTGCTGCGGAAAAAATTCTCGGCTTGACGTTAGTCCAGCTCAGGGGTTTAACATCTTTCGATCCCAGGTGGAAGGCCATTCGCGAGGATGGGATGGAATTCCCCGGAAGTGAGTTTCCTGCCGTGATTACATTAAAAACCGGCAAACCGGTCAACAATGCAGTTATGGGAGTTTTTAATCCTATTAACGAAACTTACCGGTGGATAAATATAAATTCATTTCCAAAATTTAAAGGAAAAGAAACGCTACCGTTTATGGTAATTGTAACATTTGAGGATATTACCGAACGAAAGAAAATCGAAATCGAATTAGCCGAATCAAATCAGCGATACTATACTTTTTTTGAACAGGGGCAGGATGGAATTGTAATTATTAATCCTGAGGATGGATCTTTTATTGAGTTTAATAATCAGGTTTGCAAGCAACTGGAATATAGTCGTGAGGAGTTTGCCAATCTTAAAATTTTCGATATAGAAGCATTGGAAACGGCTGAACAAACAATGCTGCATATTAATAAGGTTTTAAAGGAAGGAAAGGACGAATTTATAACAAAACATATTACCAGAACCCGGCAATTCATAGATGTGAAGGTTTCCACCCGGATTATTTCCGTCGGAGGGAAGTCATTTTATCACAGCATTTGGCGCGATATTACTGAAATAACAAAAAAGGAGGCCGAAATTATTTTATCAAAAAAGAAATCTGAGGAAAGCAACGCAAATTTTCGAGCCATTATTGAGAATACCTTTAATTCAATTTGGGCAATTAACACAGATTATCAGCTAACTTTTGTTAACCAGGTTTTTAAGGATGAGTATTTCAAAGCTTTTAGAGAACGGCTCGAAATTGGCGATGATGTAATATCAAAACTGCCTCAGCCTTTGCAATCTGTTTGGAAAGATCGTTATCAGCGGGTGTTTAATTTTGAGCAATTCACTGTTGAGGATGAGATTCAGGATTTATCCGGAGCTTCAGTATTTATTCAGGTTTCGTTATGCCCAATTATTTCGAATGGCAAAATCATCGGAGCTTCCATTTATGGCAGCGATATTACCCAGCGCAAACAACAGGAGCATGACCTTCTGTTAGCTAAGGAAAAGGCCGAAGATAGCGAAATCGTTTTTCGAAGTGCCTTTGAATATTCAGGTATTGGAATGGCTATGGTTAGTCTGGATAAGAACTTCCTGAAAGTTAACCGTGCATTCTGTAAAATGATGGAATATACCGAAGAAGAACTTGTTGGCAGGGAGTTCCTTAGCATTACCCATCCGGATGATCTTCAAACAGGCATTAAAGAACTCGGTCAAACCATTTCGGGTGAACTGGACTTTTTCAATTGCACAAAGCGTTACGTCAGAAAATCGGGCGATATTGCGTGGGGAAATCTCAGTGTTTCCATAATACGTAATTCGCATAAAGAACCCTTGTTTTGGGTAGCTCAGGTTGAAGATATCACTGTTCAGGTAAAATATCAGCACGACTTAATAACTGCTAAAGATACCGCTGAAAAAAACGAAAAACTCTTCAGGGCTTTGTTTGAGAATATGGGAAATAGTGCCAGCCTTTATGAAGTAGTTACCAATTCGCACGGAGAGCCTGTTGATTACCGGTATCTGGCAGTAAATCCTCATTACGAACGAAATTTAGGTTTTGAAGAAACGTACCTTATCGGGAAAACATTATTGGAGATTTATCCCGGAACGGAGAAACTGTGGCTTGACGCGTTTAAAGAAGTTGTACAAACAGGATTGCCCGCTCGTATTGAAAGTTACAGCGGCGAAGTTGACAGGTATTTTGAGTTGATTGTTTACGTACCTCAAAAAAATCAAATTGCATTAATTGGTGCGGATATTACCGACAGAAAGAAATCGGAGATTGAGCGTGAGAACCTGTTGAAGGAGGTAACCAACGCCTTAAACGAAGTTGCCGCCTCAAAAGAAAAACTAAACGAGATAATGGAGAGGGTGAGCGATGGTTTTGTTGCATTCGACTCTGATTTTAATTATACATATGTTAATGAGCACGGTGCCGAGTTACTTGGAAGAAAACCGGAAGATTTGATAGGTAAGAATTATTGGACTGAATATCCCGAAGCCAAAGGAACTCCTTTTGCCAAAGCTTATGTTGAAGCATTTGAAACCCAGCAGGCTGTGTTTTTCGAAGATTATTATGAGCACTGGGACCGGTGGTTTGTCAACAGAATATATCCGTCGAAGGATGGGATTACTATATTTTTTACAGAAATTACAACCCGTAAAAAAGCTGAAGCTGAAATTTTGGCGGCAAAGGAAAAAGCCGAAGAGAGCGACCGTCTCAAAACTGCTTTTCTTCAAAATATGAGTCATGAAATCCGCACTCCCATGAACGCTATCATGGGATTTGCCGATCTAATGCCTAAATATATAGGCAACGAACCAAAGTTAAAATTCTTCTCCGAAATTATCCGGCACCGTTCCAGCGATTTGCTTGAAATTATAAACGATATTCTCGATATTGCCAAGATTGAATCGGGCCAGCTTTCAATAAACCGTGAGAATTTCCTCCTGAAGGATCTTTTTAAAGACATCAACGAATTTTACACTGGTCAGCAGCTCAGAATGAAAAATAAGAACATTTCATTTGTTGTTAATATTTCCGATGAGTTAAAATGTCTTGAAATTAACACTGATATAATAAAGCTGAAACAGATTCTTATTAACCTCATTAGTAATGCACTAAAGTTTACCAACGAAGGCAAAATTGAAGTAAGTTGTTACTATAATAAGGATAACAAACTGCAGTTTTCTGTATCTGATACCGGCATTGGAATTCCTGAGGACAAACATAAATTTGTTTTCGAGCGGTTTACCCAACTGGAAAAAGGAGCGGGGAATAATTCCGGTGGAACAGGTTTAGGCTTGTCTATAGTAAGAGGTCTGGTGAATTTGCTTGGAGGAAAAATCTGGCTGGAATCATCTGTGAATGTCGGGTCTACATTTTATTTTACAGTCGCATAAAGGGCGGCGCTGCATTTATTTTGCTCTTTTGGGTATCATTTTTTAACGCTACTGTTTTTGGTTTTGAGTTATTATTATTTTTATACCAACTATTAACCAATTTACCTGATAGATGAAACCAATCGGATTTATTATTATTCTGTTTCTGTTATTCTCCTGTAAAAGTAAAAGTACCAAACAGCAAAGCATTGCCGATTCATTGTCAAAAGACACAGTTTCTGTTGCCGATTCCTTGTCGGATAACGAATTTCCCGAGGACGAATGTGTTAGAGGTTTACCTGAATCGGTGGTTATTAAATCCAAATACCCCGATGCTACCTTTAAGCTGGTTGACCGAACAGGTTACGAAACGATGAAATTTGAAAATGGCGATATCCTCGAAATTGAAAATGGAGGATGTGAATATTATTCTATCACTTTTTCAGTCAGAACATCAAGAATTATAGCCGACTCGGTGAATTTCAAAGAAACCTGCAATCAGTTCTCAACCTTGCTTGATCAGATTAAACCAGCAGTGGATTGTCCGCTCGATCTCGAAAAAGCTTCAGAGATCATTAAAAAGTTGAAAGATAATCAGGAAGGATTAAATCCTGGTTCGGAGATCGTTATTGAAGATGGGGATATCCGACAGTTTGCCAATATTCAGCGGGTAACTAAAATCTCGGATAAAGAATCGCTTTTCAGCATTTCGATAACCATTGGGCCTCTTTAGTAGTTACCGGATGAAATATAGTCGTAAGAAGGAAACACTGCCCTGGCGTTGGAAGGTAATTACTTTCCTATGTCCATATTTTTTTATAGACAGCGAATTTCCCGATGATCACCCTGATGAACGGATTCAGCAATTACGAAAAATTGCAGGGTAGGGATTGACTTTTTATATTTTTTCACAATACTGTCCCATTAAATTCTAAAATTGTTCTTTGAAATATTTGAAATTTAGCGAGTTATACTGGTTTTTTAATTAAACGGATTTCAATTTGCATTTTGCAATCTTAAAGATATTGCAAATGCAT
>JAJYAG010000131.1 GCA_021779665.1 Bacteroidota bacterium
TCCGATCTATATACTTTAGCGACAAGAATCCGGGAAAGAAACGAAGACGTTCCTATTATTTTTTTAACCGCGAAATCGGCAAAAGAAGATAAAATTCAGGGCTTAAAACTCGGAGCCGACGATTATATTACAAAGCCATTTTCAATTGAAGAACTTGTCCTGAAAATTGAGGTGTTTTTGCGACGTAGTCAAAGATCCAACAATACTGCCAGCACTAAATCTTCAAATTCCCTCAGTTTAGGAAGATATATGTTTGATTATGCCGGCCAGCAATTGAAGTTTGATAACCAGGTAACCAAACTTACCTTCAAAGAAAACGAACTTTTATTGTTTCTGATTAAGGCAGAAGGCACTGTTGTGCGCCGGGAGGAGATACTTGAGAAACTCTGGAACGATAACAGCTACTTTGCAGGACGCAGCCTGGATGTGTTTATCTCCAGATTAAGGAAATATCTGAAAGAAGATAACAACATCGTATTGGAAAATATTCATGGCGTCGGATTCAGGCTGGCAATTGAAAATAATTAACAAAGAAAAGACGCTGACATGTCTTTCGGCTATGCCAGGTCTTTTCTTGAGTATCTTTAGCTGTATTGAACAGCTTTGATCTTTTTATACTGTAATAAACGTCGTAAATAGTTAGATGAATTAAAGCCCTTTATTTAGTCTTACGACTAACTTCTTACGACTTACGACTATAATTTATTCCCCTTTTTTACCTAGCATTAGCACCTCGTTTGCCCAGATTTCTGTTATATACTGCTTTTTACCTTCCTTGTTTTCGAAGTTACGGTATACAATTTTCCCTTCAATAGCCACTTCACTGCCTTTTTTCAGGTATTTTTCAACTGTGGTTACCAGTTTACCCCAAACTGTAACATGATGCCATTGGGTGTCGGTTACATATTTTCCACTATCATCCTTGTACCTTTCGGTAGTAGCAAGATTCAGACGGGCCAGCACTTTTCCGTTGTCGAATTTTTTAATTTCAGGGTTGGTACCAAGGTTTCCGATTAATTGCACGCGATTTCTTAAAGCATTCATTTTCGTAAATTTTAATTTGTTTCACATTCGATTATTTTTCGTCCGATCGGTGAAACAAAGTAACATCCTCCAGCAAGCCTTATTCGGTTATTAATCGTTTAAATTCGGATTTAACCGTTTACAAACGCTTACAAATGGAAATTATTTATATATTTATCTGATTTTAAACCAATAAACCTTATGGAAAAACAATGTCCCGAATGCGGTGAACCCATCAAAGGAAGAATTGATAAGAAATTTTGTTCCGATCTTTGCCGGAACAGTTATAATAACCGCAGCAACAGCAACACCAACAATTTTATGAGGAATATCAACAACATTCTGCGCCGGAACCGGAGAATTCTCGAGGAATTAAACCCAGATGGTAAAACCAAAGTTCCAAAGGAAAAGTTAACCGGCAAAGGTTTCAATTTTAACTATTACACCAACACCTACCTCACAAAAAACGGCAATCAATATTATTTCTGCTACGAATACGGATATCTTCCGCTCGAAACTAACTTTTATGCATTGGTAAAACGGCAGGAATGGATGGAATGAAAAATGAAATAATCACTAAACCTGACATCAATCGTTTATTTTGCAAAGTAAAAAAGTATAAATTGAACATTTTTATGAACATATGAGACTATTCAATTTCTACGTTTTACTGTTAATTTCGGGAGCATTATCAGCTCAGAATAATATTGATTTCGATAAATTCTTTATCAATCAGACTCTAAGAGTCGATTTCTTTCATAGCGGCGACGCCAAAACGGAATTTATTTCGCTGGATAAAATTTATAAGCAGGGTGTATGGGCCGGTAACCCCAATCAGTGCATTCAACCTTTTGAACTGGGCTCTTATAAGCTTTTAGTAATGGATACTTTAACCAGTCAGATTCTTTATACAAAAGGATATAGTACTATTTTCAGCGAATATCAGACCACCGGTCCTGCTATGCGGGGAGAAAAAAAGACATATCATGAAACGGCATTGGTACCTTTTCCCAAAAAGCCTATCCGACTGATTATTCAAAAGAGAGCCAAGGATAATTCCCTTGCCGGTATTTACAGTTTAGTGATTGACCCCGCGGATTATCATATTAACACCGAGAAATTCAATCTTGAAAGCAATGAAGTGGTAAAGATAGTAAATAATGGCGATCCCCACCACCGTGTCGATCTGGTAATTCTGGGAGAAGGCTACACACTTGCCGACAGGGAGAAATTCAAAGAGGATCTGAAATATTATTCGAACCTCCTGTTGGGTTTTGAACCTTATAAAACCCGAAAAAACCTGATTAATATTAATGGCGTGTTTGCACCATCAGAAGAAAGTGGTACCGACGAACCCCGGCAACATATTTATCGCAATACCCCTTTCGGCTCTTCTTTCAATACTTTTGACGTAGACCGGTACCTAACTGTTGAAGATAACAAAGCAATTCACGATGCTATAGCCTGCGTGCCTTACGATGCAGTTCTTATTATGGTAAACAAGGATCGTTATGGCGGTGGCGGTATTTTCAACTTCCAAACTGTATTTGCAACTGGCTCGGATAAAAAGGATTATGTTTTTCTTCATGAGTTTGGCCATGCTTTTGCCGGACTGGCCGATGAATATTATACCAGTCAGGTTGCTTACCAGGATATCTATACCCCAGGCGTTGAACCACTCGAAGCCAATATAACTGCTTTGGTTGATACTGCAAATCTCAAATGGAAAAAGCTACTTTCTCCCGGAATCAAAATTACAACAGACTGGGGAAAAGATAAGTTCGACAGCATGAACAATACTATTGATTCACTCCAAAGCCTCCGTGCTGCAACAATTGAACAAATGCAAAAAGCTGGCAAACCCAAAAATGAAATTGATTCCAAAGTAAATCTTATTAACAAACAAATTGATGAGCTTTATAAAAAAGCCGATGATTTTATCTTCAACCATCCGCTTAAAGATAAAGTTGGCGTGTTTGAAGGTGCCAATTATCTTTCCCAAGGATACTACCGGCCAACTATTAATTCCATAATGCTGCGTTTCAGCCCGGATCAGCACTCTTACGGACCGGTAAATGACCAGGCAATAATTAAAATAATAGAATATTACACACAGTAATAATTAACATATTCAATTTTTAATTCTTATGGGTTACTATATCGACCTTGAAAAAAATTCAATTGAGGATTACCGGATAAAATTAGAATCCGCGTACTTACTTACCTCCGAGCAGGTTGGAATCAGCGCGTGAATTGCCTTTAGAGATTGAATATTAGAGAAAACCACCCATTTCGATACTTTAAGCTCCCAATTCCTCAAGCTTATCCGACTCATAAACAATTTCCCCGGCTTCAGAATTAGCAAGTACTTTCATGGCTCTGGCGACTTTTGAAGCCTTAATGGCGCGGTACTTTTTTAAAGGTCCAAAAAAAATCAGGTTCATTACCCCTGAGAAAACTTTGGCAAGTTCCTCTCCCAACCTGAATTCCCTGCGTGTTCCCAAAAGCAACGACGGCCTTACCAATATTAACTTCGAAAATTGAAATGATTTCAGACCATCTTCCATCTCACCTTTTGTCCGTAAATAAAAGTTGCCCGAATCAGCATTTGCACCTATGGATGATATAGCAGCAAGAACTGGAATTCCCTTGCTTTTTGCCCAGGCCGCAATCTTCATTGGCAGCTCATAGTCAACTTTTTTGAATTCTTCTTTTGAGCCTGCTGTCTTAATAGTTGTTCCCAAACAACAAAAAACCTGAACATCCGAGATTGAAATTTCTTCAAAATCGAAACTCTCAAATTCGTTTAACAAAATTTCCTGAACCTTTGGATTTACAATCACCAAAGGTCTTCTTACAATCACAACTACTTTGCTGTATGCCGGATCGTTAATCAATTCCTTTAACAAAAGATTTCCTATCAATCCGCTGGCACCAAAAATAAATGCCGTTTTTCCTGTTATCATGACTAAATTCCTAAAAGTACTTCATCAGGAGACGAGGCTCCAAATAATAGCTTCACCGGATTCTCAATAAACTGCTTTACCTTCACCAGAAAACCTACCGAATCGCGGCCATCAATAATTCGGTGATCATATGAGAGGGCAACATACATTACGGGATGAATCTCAACTTTACCATCAACAGCTACCGGTCGGTCAACAATATTGTGCATGCCCAGAATGGCCGATTGGGGAGGATTAATAATGGGGGTCGAAAGCATCGATCCAAACACACCCCCGTTTGTAATGGTAAAGGTTCCTCCCGACATTTCGTCCAGACTTATTCGACCGGCACGGGCTTTTGCTGCCAGTGCGGCAATATTCTTTTCAATATCAGCGAGGCTCATCGTTTCAACATTCCGGAGTACAGGAACCATCAATCCTTTTTCGGTGGAAACTGCAATACCAATATCGTAGTATTCCGGAGTTATAATCTCGTCACCATCAATTTGCGAATTCACCATGGGGTGAAGTTTTAAAGCCTCAGCAACAGCTTTGGCAAAGAAGGACATAAAACCAACCTTGATACCGAATTTAGCTTCGAATTTTGTCTGATATTTCTTTCGCATGTCCATAACAGCGCTCATATCGACCTCATTAAAGGTTGTGAGCATTGCAGTTTCGTTCTTAACCGACACAAGACGTTCTGCAAGTTTTTTCCGCAAAGGACTCATATTTAGTCGCTTTATTTCGCGACTGGCAGTAACTTCAGGTTTGACAAAACCCTGCTGTTTGCTATTTAATACCATTTCCACCTCATGGGTGGTAATTTTCTGAAGTCCGTCAAGGATATCTTTGATGGAGAGCTGGTGTTCATCCATCATTTTCCGGGCAAGTGGTGTGGACTTTACATTAACCAGTTCGGCTGAAATCTGAGCCGGAGCAACTTTTTCGACTGGTTTTTCCTTAGGCGCTTCGGGTGGAACCTCTATAACCTTCTCTGGTTTGTCAATCTTAACTTCGGTTTCCTTAACCTCAGGTTTGGCTTTTACTTTACCCGCCTTTTCAGAATCGATACGGCAGGCAACAACACCAATTTTAACAGTTTCGCCTTCTTTAACCAGGATTGAAATACTACCGGATGAAGCAGAAATAAGCGGCAGAGTAGCCTTATCCGATTCGACCTCGCCCAATTCCTGGTCTTTCTCTACCTGATCGCCATCCTCGACAAACCAACGGGCAAGCAACACTTCGCTAATAGATTCTCCGGGACTGGGTATTTTAACTTCAGAAATCATATTTTTAGATGCTAATCAATATACTTTTATAAAAACAAGCTACTTAAAAGAGTTCTATGGAAATAATCCTACTTAACCAGATAATAAGGTTAATAAGCCTTTAAGGCTTTTCTACTAAGATTAGCAGAAATTAGAATAAGGCCTTTTTTAAAACCTGTCAGTTCGAACTCCTGATTCTTAGGACTTACTTTCCGATGTCTCCTCACTTAAAGTTTTATGAGCATTATGCTCCGAAACTTCTATTGCCAGATCGCTCGTGCGGTAATTCAGACAGTCCATGCCACAATAACTGTTCATTTTTTCACAGGTACAGGCATGAAATACTTTGTCCATAATTTTGCGCAATCTCTTCCTGTGAATTTCGGCTAATCCTGCAGCCGGACTACCACTTGCGGGACGAGATACCAACAGGAACGGAATATCTTTGAAAACGCGCGACACAAACGACCATGCACCCATATTTTCGGGTTCGTCCTGAGCCCATATCCACCGTTTTGCATTCCGGTATTTTTTATGAAGCTTCTTCAATTGATCGGCCGGAAATGGAAATAATTGTTCCACCCTTACAATTGCTGTATCAGTAATTCCCAGCTCAGTTCGCTTTTCAACCAACTCGTAATAAAGTTTGCCATAAGTACAAACCACCTGATTTATCTTGTCGGCATCGGGAAAAGTATCATCAATTACCTCCTGGAAGTGACCGTTTTCAAACTCATCAAGCGATGAGATTACAGACGGGTGCCGTAACAGACTCTTTGGAGTAAACACAACAAGCGGAACCCTGAAATCGCGCTTCATCTGACGGCGCAACAAGTGAAACATATTTGCCGGAGTTGTCGGTATGGCCAGATTCATGTTATTCCCGGCACACAGAACCAGAAAACGTTCTATCCTGGCACTGGAATGCTCCGGTCCCTGGCCTTCATAACCATGAGGAAGAAACATCACCAGTCCGTTCATCAGTCCCCACTTTTCCTCAGCAGAGCTTATGTACTGATCGATTATTACCTGAGCCACATTATGAAAATCGCCAAACTGGGCTTCCCAAATGGTTAAACCATCGGGCACACCCATGGCATAGCCGTACTCAAACCCTAAAACTCCATATTCGCTAAGAGGTGAATTAAAAATATGAAAAGGTGCCTGGCCCTCCTGCAAATGTTTCAGTGGAAAATATTTTTCATCCGAATCTTCCATTACAAAAGCAGCATGACGGTGTGCAAAAGTACCACGCTCCGAATCCTGACCACTTACCCGTACAGGATGTCCTTCGGATAACAAAGTTGCATAGGCAAACAGTTCACCCAGGGCCCAGTCGGCTTTATTGGACGCTACCAGCTGCTTCCGGTCTTCAACAATTTTTACACTTTTACTGAAGAACTTCTTATCAGCCGGGAGAGCATTGAATTTTTCGCTCAGTTCAACAAGTTTTTTCTTAGAGACACCTGTTGGAACAAGTTTAAAGAAATCGCCGTTTCGGGCATATTTCATATGTTGCCAAGCCTGTTTCAGAAAGCTTTCAATTTTAACTTTAGACCCGGTAAGGGCAATCTCGAGCTTACTGTTTAACAGATCATCAAATTCCTGTTCAGCCTTCTTAACCTCCTCGGAAGTAAGAATTCCCTGCTCAATAAGATGTTTGCTGTAAATATCGCGCGGATTTGGATGCTTTGCTATGGCTGCATATAACAAAGGCTGGGTAAACCGGGGTTCATCCCCTTCGTTATGGCCATATTTGCGATAGCACAATATATCAATAAATACATCCTGGTGAAATTTCTGACGGAATTCCAGAGCAAGCTGCACCGTATATATCAAAGCTTCCACATCGTCGCCATTGACATGAAATACGGGCGATTTAGTAACTTTTGCGATATCGGTACAATAAGTACTCGAACGTGCATCGAGATAATTAGTGGTAAAACCCACCTGGTTATTGATAACAATATGAATTGTGCCGCCAGTCTTATACCCGCTTAACTGCGACATCTGGATAGTTTCGTAAACAACACCCTGCGAGGCAATGGCTGCATCGCCATGAATGATAATGGCAGCAAGTTTATCGAAATTCCTGCCATATTTCTGACGCACAAAAGCCCGCGACAATCCCTGAACAACAGGACCTACAGTTTCGAGGTGCGAAGGATTTGGAACCAGGTTTAAAGTCACCTTTTTACCATTATCAGCTTCAATGGTGGTATTATACCCAAGGTGATACTTCACATCCCCCAAAGCGTTTTCTTCATCGTATTCTTTTGCAGAGAACTCACGGAAAACATTCTCATAAGGTTTCTTCAGAATATTGGTCAGAACGTTTAATCGTCCCCGATGCGCCATACCAATAACAAACTCTTCAATTCCCAATTCCGATCCTCGTTCGACAACAGAATCCAAAGCGGGAATCATTACTTCGGCCCCTTCGAGTGAAAACCGCTTCTGTCCCACAAACTTCTTATGGATAAAGCTCTCGAAACCTACAGCAAGTTTTAAGTGATGATAGAAATGCTTTTTATCCTCCGGTGTAAACGTCGGCGTATTTTTGGCCTGCTCCATTTTCGATTGAAGCCAGTTTATCATCAACGGATCCCTGATAAACAAAAACTCAGCTCCAATGGATTGGCAATAGGTTTGGTTTAGATGCGCAAGAATATCTTCCAGTTTTGCAGGCCCGATTCCAATTTCCTGGCCAGCCTGAAAAACGGTCTTAAAATCCTTTTCGCTTAAATCGTAATTTTCAAGATCAAGTGTAGGTGTATATTTTCTCCGTGTACGTACCGGATTGGTTTTAGTGAATAAATGTCCTCTCCGGCGGTATCCTTCAATCAAATTCAATACTTTAAATTCCTTATCGAGGTTTTTTGCAGATTGCCTGCTATTGCTAAAGTTAGCTCTTGCGAATTCGAATCCTTTAAAAAAGTTCCTCCAACTCTCATCCAGCTCGTCAGGGTTGTTAAGATAGCGTTGATATAGGTCGTCGATATAACCGGGCTCACTGTTACCTATAAAAGATAAATCGTCCATTCAAAAATTATTTATATTCTCAAATTTACAAAAAGAAATTGTTAAAAGCTATCAGCAATAACCTTTAACCTTTTGCTGTATGGTAGAACCACATTTATGAGGTTTTGTTTATGGAATCCCACGGGAGTTGTCATGTTTCGCAACATTATATGAAACAGTTTATAAATAAAAAGGGCCACTTTGCAGTGGCCCTTTCCTGTAAGCTGTGATTAAAGGATTTTTATTGAACTATAGATTTGAAAGTATCTTCGTTGAAATACTTTCCAAATTCCATATCAGTTTTAGCATTGGCTTTCAACTCGGCGCTCTTACCAGCAGCAACGCGGAGGTTATTGTAAAGCATATCGGTATTTCCTGTACGGGCACCAATGATAGCTTTCAGGTAAGAAACAAGAGCGTCATCACTCTTAACATTGTTTAAGGTAGCTAAAGCAGCATCATTCTGTTTAGCAAGTAACTTAGCCAAAGCAGCGTTAATTTCGTTGGAGTTACCAAAGTAATTAATAGCATCGGCATATTTACCCTGAATAATTTTGATGATACCAAGGTTGTAGCTAACAGATTCGCCAGCGCCCATTGCAGAAGTGAAAAGTTCTTCAGCAGCCTTCAGGTCACCTTTCATCATGGCAACAACACCTAAGTTATTCTTAACAACGTCGTTGTCGTTAACCTGTTTTGCAGCCTGGAGAGCAGTTTGAGCTTCATCAGCCCTTTTCAGGTTGATAAGCGTATAACCAACGTTATTTTTAGCGCGAACATCATCAGGATATTTAGAAGCTGCAGCCTGATATATGCTGAGTTTCTGATTCATGTCCTTGGTTAAGGAAGCTGCATAAAGTAATTCTTCGAGATTCAGGCTCTGTGGATCAGAAGCAGCGATACTAACAAGTTGATCATCGGATTTACCAACTGCATCAACATTCAAAATAAGTTTCGATCTTCTTAATTCAGGAAGAATCTTTTCTTTAACTTCTTCGAAAGCAGCAGAAATATTCTTGATTTCTCTTTCGCGAACTACAGGATCAGAATACATTGAAAGAACACGGAGAATAAGTTCTTTATCGCGAACATCCGATTTTTCCAATAAATTTTTGAAACCATCCCAGTCTTCAGCAGTAGTTAAATATTTGAACAGGTTATCATCAACTTCTTTGTTCAATTTAGCTTTCTTAAGTTCACCAGCGAAATATTTGTTAGCTGATTCTTTTCTCTTTTCAGCTAATTTTTCGTTGAGTTCGAGAGCTCCATCAGGAGATGCGTAAGCAGAGATAGTTAAATCTTTAATCTGTTTTGTAGAATCTTTCTTAACATTAGCAAATGTTGTATTGAAATCTTTTAATTCTGCTTTTTTTGTTTCAGTTGTACGAACATCAGCTTTGTTAATTAAATATTTGATGTCGGCCTGATATGATTCAGGAATTACTCTCTGGAATTTATCGCCCATCGAAATAGCTCTTGGATCTTTCACAACCAGGAATTCAGTTGCAATAACACCATCTCCGATTTTCACTGCAGGAAAATCAACAGAAGTAGTTTTAACAGTTCCTTTAACTTTCACTTCGAGTGAAGAAACTTTCATCTCTGGTTTGTAAGGAACTTTGTCACTATAAGAAAATGAACCACCTTCAGTATATTTGATAACTTTATCGTTACCCTGAACTGATTCACCCTGAACCTTATAAGACTTGAAAGCTGTTTCGCCTGAACCTGATTTTAAAACAGGAGTAGCTTCGATAACAGCCTTTTTGTTAAAATATTTTGCAGGATATGTTCCGGAAATGGTGACTTCAACTTCACCACCTTTGGATTCCAGCACCTGAGGAGTTGCGGTATATTTCACACCGCTGGCCTTATCTTTCATTTTATTGAGCCCGCCACAACTGCTTAAAACAATTGCTGCAAAAAGAGTTGCTAAATAAGAAAGTTTATTTCTTTTCATAGTTACTTGGTTATTTGATTAAGGACTTTTATTTATATGTATTACTTTTCAATTATAAATAACAAACTTAGTAATGTTTTTTAATAAAAAAAAGAGTTCAATTCATTTATTGAATTTTGACGAATCCCATAAACGGACTATTATCTAAATTATTGCTTAAATATGCTATTTTTTCATAAATCAGCAACAAATCTATCTTCCGCAACGAATTGAATCTGCAATTCTAATCATAAAAAGCCATTCTCACTCAACAAATTTTTGTTTCTATACCTCAAATCTTAACTATTTCCTTAATAAAATAAAATGATCTGTTATAGTTTTTTCATATCAAATTAAGCCTTTCGCTTTTAATCTAAATCAATTCAACAAATCATTATTCTATTCAATAAAAGAGTTTTTAGTCTTATTTAAAAACTTTTGTTTATGATATAAAAATTAAATTCTAATTAAAATCTACAATCCATTTAAAAAGCAGAGAGCTTTAGCAAACTGCCTGCTCTTAAGTTCTTTCACCAATTAATACAATAAAACCCCCGAAAGGTTCGGAGGTTTTAAGTCTAATTATTATTTTTTGGCCTGTCAGGTCTGTCGTGGCGGTGATTTTGATCGTGCCTGTCCGATCTTTCCGGACGATCTCTTCTATCCGGTCTGTCGTGGTACTCTCTTCTTTCCGGACGGTCCGACTGTTCACTTCTTTCAGGACGAGGCAGTAAGGCCTTTCTGGAGAGTTTCAGTTTACCGGTCTTTTTATCAACTTCCAGCAACTTCACTTCAACTTCATCGCCTTCTTTCAGGATGCCATCAAGATTTGCAAGGTGCTTCCAGTCAACTTCAGAGATATGGAGCAATCCTTCCTTTCCAGGCATAATTTCAACAAATGCACCGAAAGCAGTGATCGATTTTACTTTTCCCTGGTAAACTTTACCGGCTTCAGGAACCTCAGTAATAGCATTGATGCGTTTTAAAGCGGCTTCAATGGAATCTTGATTTTCGGCAAAAATATCAACTACGCCCTTGTTATCAACTTCTTCGATAACAATGGTTGTACCTGTAACACTCTGAATTTCCTGGATAATTTTACCACCGGTTCCGATAATTGCTCCGATCATTTCTTTAGGCACAATAATCTGAACAATGCGTGGTGCATGAGGTTTGAGCTCAGGTCTTGGCTCGGTAATGGTATCGGTTATTTTACCAAGAATGTGCATACGACCTTTCTTAGCCTGCTCAAGCGCTTTGGCAAGAATTTCGTACGATAAACCATCCACCTTGATGTCCATCTGAGTAGCGGTAATACCTGCAGCAGTGCCTGTCACTTTAAAGTCCATATCGCCAAGGTGATCTTCATCGCCAAGAATATCGGATAAGATGGCATATTTTCCGGTTTTGGAATCGGAAATTAATCCCATTGCAATACCCGAAACAGGAGCTTTAATTTTAATCCCTGCATCCATAAGGGCCAACGTACCGGCACAAACAGTAGCCATGGATGATGAACCGTTTGATTCCAGAATATCGGAAACCACACGGATAGCGTATGGGTTATCGGTGCCTGAAGGAATAACAGCTTTTAAAGCACGAAGAGCGAGATTTCCGTGTCCGATTTCGCGGCGGCTGATGCCTCTAGAGGCTTTAGCATCGCCAGTGGAGAACGGAGGAAAATTATAATGTAAAGTAAACTTTTCAGTTCCCTGAACCAATACTTCGTCAACAACTTTTTCGTCGAGTTTGGTACCTAAAGTAACAGTGGTGAGCGATTGGGTTTCACCACGGGTGAACAATGCCGAACCGTGAGCTGCAGGCAGAATGTCGAGTTCGCATGCAATAGGACGGATTTCATCAGTTTTACGGCCATCGAGACGGATTCCTTCATCAAGAATCATGTTACGCATGGCTTCTTTTTCAACATCGTGATAGTATTTGCTAACCAAAGCTTTTTTGGTTTCGCGTTCTTCTTCAGGAAGCGTTTCGAGAAATTCGTTTTTGATAGCATCGAAAGCGTCCATCCGCTCGTGTTTACCCGATTGTGATTTTGCTACCGCGTAAACTTTATCGTAACAATATTCTTTTACAGCTTTGCGGAGATCTTCGTCATTAACTTCGTGGCTGTATTCCATTTTCTGGGTTTTACCAACCATTTCCATTAATTCGAGCTGCGCTTTGCAGTGCTTTTTAATTTCAGCATGAGCGATCTTCAAAGCTTCGAGCATATCGGCTTCGCTCACTTCGTTCATTTCACCTTCTACCATCATAATATTGTCCATGGTAGCAGCCACCATAATGTCGAGGTCGGCTTTGGCACAATCCTCAAAAGAGGGATTCACCACAAAGTTGCCATCAACCCTGGCTACACGAACTTCAGAGATAGGGCCGTTAAAAGGTATATTCGATACAGCCAGAGCAGCAGAAGCAGCTAACCCGGCAAGTGCATCGGGCATAATGCTGCGATCAGCTGAAATAAGGCTGATCGTCACAAATGTTTCAGCATGGTAATCGTCGGGAAAAAGAGGACGCAAAGCCCTGTCAACCAAACGCGATACCAATATTTCATAGTCAGATGGTTTCGATTCCCTTTTCATAAAGCCACCAGGGAAACGACCTGTAGAAGCAAATTTCTCTTTATATTCTACCGACAAAGGCATAAAATCTACATCCTCTTTCGCTTCTTTTGCTGTAACAACTGTTGCAAGCAACATGGTTTTACCCTGCTTCAGCAAAATAGCTCCGTCGGCCTGCCGTGCTAATTTTCCGGTTTCCAACACAATTGTCCGCCCATCGCCGAAATCAATTGTCTTTTGAACAATATTGAACATGTTTTATTTATTTAGATTGCTTTTAAAATAAAAGTGTAAATAAAAAAAAAGGCAATTATGCATTGCCTTTCAATACCCTTACGAGCACGTTATTATTTACGTAAGTTGAGACTCTTAATTATATTACGATATCTTTCGATCTCAATGTCTTTCAAATAATCCAGCATCCGTCTTCTTTTTCCAACCAATTTTAATAAGGCCATCTGGGTACTGAAATCTTTCTTATTGTTTTTCAGGTGTTCTGTAAGATGGTTAATTCTTTCAGAATACAAGGCAATTTGTGACTCAGGTGATCCAGTGTCAGTAGCCGATTTACCGTACTGAGCAAATAATTCTTTCTTTCTTTCGACTGTTAAATACATCGTATCTAATGTTTTGTATGTTTATTTTCCTTTTTAAGATTCGCAAAAGTATGGATTTTTTTTTAATCGTATGCAATTTTTTTAAAAATATTACTGCAGTAATAAGTATTAAGTAGCAAGATGCAAGACTTATAAAACTAAGGAGTTTAGGCTTTGATATTCTCCATAAAGCCTAAACTCCTTATATCTAAATAGCTTTCTTTACTTTTTCCAGAGTTTTTCCATTTCTTCCAAAGTCTTGCCTTTGGTTTCAGGAACAAGTTTCCAGATAAAAATGGCAGCCAGAATCCCCATAATACCATAAATCCAATACGAAAAACCGTAATTGAATTTTTCGATAAGTTTTACGTTATCGTTCATTATTGGGAATGTAAGAGATACCACCCAGTTGGCAATCCATTGGGCTGCAACAGCGATTGACATTGCTCCGCGAACGCTGTTCGGGAAAATTTCGGCAAGCAACACCCACGTAACCGGCCCCCAGCTCATTGCAAAAGCTGCTGTATAGGTAAGCATAAATATGAGGGCCATTAATCCCATATTTCCGCTGTAGAAAGCAAAACCCAGAGCAATCATACTTACTGCCATTCCAACCGCGCCAATAATCATTAAAGGCTTGCGACCAAATTTATCAACGGTAAGAATTGCTACTACAGTGAAAGTCAGGTTTACAACACCAACAATGATGGTCTGTAGCAACGATGTATCGGAAGATGCACCCATATTACGGAAAATATTACCAGCGTAATAAAGCACCACGTTGATACCAACAAATTGCTGGAATACCGACAACATGATACCTATAAATATTACAAAGAATCCATAAGATAACCATGGAGCACTTTTCTCGTGAATAGTACTTTTGATTTCGTTCAGAATTGTAGGAGCATTCTCTGTTCCGGCAATTTTATTCAGAACCTTAAGTGCTTTGTCGTCCTTACCTTTCATCACCAGGTACCGGGGAGTTTCAGGTACAAACATCAGAAGAATTAAGAAGATTCCGGCAGGAATTGCTCCTGAGAAAAACATCCAGCGCCATCCTTCGGTAACCAGCCATTGGTCGTCACCCTGACGGGCAATAATGTAATTCACAAAATAAATCACCAACATACCAAAGATGATTGCAAACTGGTTCCACGAAACTAGTTTACCACGCACGCTGGCAGGTGCAATTTCGGCAATATACATGGGCGAGATCATGGATGCAATACCCACGCCTATCCCTCCGATAATTCTGTAAATTACAAAAGAATAAACCGGTAAAGTTCCAAATACATTAAAACCTTCCGGGTTCCAGGCTCCGATTGCCGAGAGGAAGAATGCCACTGCAGCAATGATAAGGCCGTTTTTACGTCCCCACGATTTGGAAATGAAACCCGAAATGGCTCCACCAATGATACAGCCAATCAAAGCACTGGCGATAACAAAGCCCTTAATAGCATCCGATGTATCTTTCAATTCCGGACCTTCCAAAGGAAGTTGCTTACCCATAAAAGAAACTGTCCAGAAAGTAAGGATTGCGATAATAATTACACTAATAATACCGCCCTTTTTGGTGCCTAGTAATTTTATAATCTGACCGGAGATAATCAGAAAAACAACATACAAAACAATCACCAGCAATAACTTGTACTGACTGATCAATTGAACTGCATAATCGTAGTTTGCAGGATCGAGTATTTTAGCAATATAATAATCGACAAGCGACCTTTCGGCGCCATTCACTACGGCAGTGTCGTAACCAAATAAAAGTCCCCCGAGAGTGGCCACCAATGTAAGTGCCATAATGTATACCGGATTACCTTTATTGTAAGATGAAGCCGACGATTTGGAAGAAGTATCGATAAATGCCATATTTTTAAAAATTAAGTTATGTAGACGTTAATAGTTACAGTCCGATAGGATTATGCCGGCGCAGCCAAAACGACTACGCCGGTTTTTAATCCGAATTAAATATACATATTAATGATAGCTTCGTAAAGTTCCTGCTTACCGCTGATCATCTTAGGCTCGCCATTCTTCATAACGAAAGTACGCAAATCTTCGAGCGAGAGCTTTCCTTCTTCAAAAGCTTTACCTTCGCCGCTATCGAAAGATGCATAGCGATCCTTGCGCATCTGCAGGTATGGAGATTTTTCAAGAATATTATGAGCAATGGTTAAAGCACGGGCAAAAGCATCCATAGCCGAGATATGAGCTATAAACATATCGTTCAGGTCGGTTGAGTTACGACGAACTTTTGCATCGAAGTTAACACCACCACCCTGTAAACCGCCTGCTTCAAGAATTACGAGCATAGCTTCGGTAAGTTCGTAAAGATCGATCGAGAACTGGTCGGTATCCCATCCGTTGAAAGCATCACCTCGGTTAGCATCGATACTTCCAAGCATACCTGCATCGGCAGCAACCTGAAGGTCGTGCTGGAAGCTATGACCAGCAAGTGTAGCATGGTTTACTTCGATGTTCAGTTTGAAATCCTTGTCCAAACCGAAGTGACGGAGGAATCCAATAACAGTAGCCGAATCAAAATCATACTGATGTTTGGTTGGTTCCATAGGTTTGGGTTCGATAAAGAACCATCCTTTGAAACCGTTTTTGCGAGCATAATCCTTAGCCATATGGAGGAAACGTGCAAGATGTTCCTGTTCGCGTTTCATATTGGTGTTGAGCAGCGACATATAACCTTCGCGGCCTCCCCAGAATACATAGTTTTCGCCACCTAATTCGATGGTTGCATCGAGTGCATTTTTAACCTGGGTACCTGCACATGCCAAAGCATGGAAATCAGGATTAGTCGAAGCACCGTTCATATAACGCGGATTCGAGAATACATTTGCAGTTCCCCAAAGCAGTTTAACGCCCGAAGCTTTTTGTTTTTCCTTGGCATATCCCACAATGGTTTTAAGTCTGCTTTCGTATTCGGTGAATGAACTACCTTCGTCAACCAAATCGATATCGTGGAAACAATAATATGGTATACCTAATTTTGTAATGAATTCGAATGCAGCATCCATTTTATCCTTTGCAACCTGCATAGGATCGTTGCTAGCGAGCCATGGTAAAACGCGGGTTCCTGGTCCAAAGGGATCGCCACCGGTTCCGCAGAAAGAATGCCAGTAAGCCACTGCAAAGCGAAAATGATCTTTCATGGTTTTGCCGCCAACCATGCGGTTTTCTTCATAGCAACGAAATGCCATCGGGTTTTTGGACTCATGTCCTTCGAACTTGATTTTTCCAACTCCTGGAAAAAACTCTTTATTACCAATTGTTACATTCATAGTGTAAAAGTTTAAAGATTTGATGTTATTTTTTTAATTTGAAAACTGCACTTTGAGGTTCGGAAGCTCCCAGAGATTTAGCCCTATCGGAAGGAGAACTTCCGGCAACCCATACTTTGAAATCGCCCGGTTCAATTACAATGGATCCATCGTCCTTCACCAGGTTCATCATTTCGGGAGTTACCATAAATTTTACAAGTTTGCTTTCGCCGGAAGCAAGCTTTACTCTTGCGAATTTTTTAAGCGCATAAACAGGAGTTCCAGCCGAAGCCTGAAGATCGGTAAGGTACAACTGAGTAACCTCTTCACCTGCTACTTTTCCGTTATTGGTGATCGTAACTGAAACTTCGACAGAATCGCCCTTTGCAATCTGAGCCTTATTAAGCTTAATTCCTGAATAGCTGAAATTTGTGTAGCTGAGACCAAATCCGAAAGGATAAAGCGGCTCTTCCTTCATATATTTATAGGTGCGACCGGCCATGCTGTAATCCTGAAACGCAGGTAACTGGTAAACCGATTTTGGAAATGTAATTGGCAAACGTCCGGATGGATTTACATCGCCAAAAATAATGTCGGCAACGGCTTTACCGCCTTCCTGACCAGGATACCAGGCAAACAAAATAGCATCGGCAAGGTCGGCCAATTCGGGAGTACAGATGGGGCTGCCACCTGTGAGTACAAGAATAATAGGCTTGGAGCCTCTTTTGCGTAAGGTACGGAGATAATCCAGCTGATTCTGGGGCAACCCAAGATCGAGCCTGTCGCCGGAAGTTCCTGAGAGAATGGCTTCTCCCTCCTCTCCTTCGTAAGCTCCCGAAATACCAAAAACAGCAACAATATAATCCGCTTCCATGGCTTCAGATCCAGCCCAGTCGGCAGGGTTCTGGTTCAACGCTCCCGGCAATATCCCGGCTCTGTAGCCTACCGATGTACCCAGACTTACTTTGCCAACCACTCCTTCGAGAATGGTTGTAAGCTGATCGTTCACACCATTATAATTGCCCAGCAAAATATCCTGACTGGCAGCATAAGGACCAATAACGTAAAGGGTTTTCATATCCTTTTTCAATGGAAGGATATTGTTCTTATTCTGAAGCAGGACAACCGACTTGGCAGCAGCTTCATAAGCAAGCTGCCGGTGTTTTTCGCTGGCGATTACCTCTGTTCCGATTTTTGAATACGGATTATTGTTCACCGGATCGAACAAACCTAATTTGAACCGGGTGCGAAGTAAAACCGCCAGTGCAGCATCCACTTCTTTTTCGGTGATTAAGCCACGTTTAACAGCTTCGGGAACTTTGGCAAACTCGTCGCCGCAATTCAGGTTTACCCCGCTTTTAATCGCCAGGGCACAAGCTTCGGCCTGATCGGCAGAAACACCATGGAATTTGTAAAAATTATGTACGGCCCAGCAATCGGTAGTAACATACCCCTTGAAACCCCATTGGTTACGAAGCAAATCATTCAGCAGATACGAACTACCGCAGCATGCTTTCCCAAAAGTGCGGTTGTAGGCACACATCACACTTTCTACTTTGCCTTCGGTAACCAGCATTTTAAATGCCGGCGTATAGGTTTCGAAGAAATCTTTGGTTGGAGGCTCTGCATTATAAGAATGGCGCAAAGCTTCAGGACCGGAGTGAACAACGTAATGTTTGGCGCAGGCTGCTGTTTTCAGATATTTGGGATCGTCGCCCTGCATTCCTTTTACAAACTGAGTTCCCAGTCGACCGGTAAGATACGGGTCCTCGCCAAAGGTTTCCTGACCGCGTCCCCAGCGAGGATCGCGGAAAATATTCACATTGGGAGCATAAAATGTAATTCCCGAATAGCGGCTGTAATTATTAAGTTTCTGAGCAACATTAAATTTTGCCCAGGCCTCGTCGGAAGTTGCCACCCCGATGCGATACATTAAATCTTCGTCGAAAGTAGCACCCAGCCCAATATTCTGTGGAAATACAGTAGCTTTTCCGGTTCTAGCCACTCCATGTAGTGATTCGCTCCACCAATCGTAAGGAAGAATACCCAAACGTTCAATTCCGGGAGCCGCGTTTAACATTTGTCCGGCTTTTTCCTCAAGTGTTAATCGCGAAATAAGATCAGCCACCCTTTCGTCAATAGTTTTAGATGGGTCCTGAAACGGGAATTTCACCTGTTGGGCCTCGATCTGACCAATCCCGGCAGCTAATGCAATAAAAAATACTAAAGTTTTAAACGATCTTCTGATCATGGTTAAGTTATTTG
>JAJYAG010000282.1 GCA_021779665.1 Bacteroidota bacterium
TCTAAAAACCTTTATGGTACCAAGTCCGACGGAACTCCGGGCAAACCTGGCGATCCGGGATTATATGATATTTCCCCGCAAGGCACCCAGACCTATTTAATGGTCCATCCCGACAGCACCGGTGGCAGGCTTGATCAGGGAGCCATTCTCGACACTCCCGACGGGAAAAAGTGGTATTTCCTCACCCATCAGGGAGGTGGCTACGAAAATGGACGACCCATCGCTTTGCTCCCCGTTACCTGGATCGATGGCTGGCCTATGGCAGGTAACGACTACGACAACGACAAAATCGGGGAACCGGTTTGGGAAGCCGAAATGCCGGTTACAGGGCAGAAAAAAACATTTCCGCAGGGCAGCGACGAGTTCAACAGTAAAAAACTTCATCCGCAATGGATGTGGAACTATAAGCCACGTGCCGACAAATGGTCGTTGACCGAACGCCCTGGCCATCTGAGGCTGTATGCTTTTAAACCGCTCGTTGAAGATAACTTCTTCAAGGCCGGGAATACAATTGCCCAGCGATATGTGAAAAGTAACCACGTTCAGGCTGACATAAAAATTGACATCTCACAAATGGCTGTGGGGCAGGAAGCCGGAATGTGTCATTTTAACGGCGGAAAGGATTTTTGTACCCTGGGAGTAAATATGACTGAAAACGGGAAGATTATACGATATAACCACAACGGGAATATTCTGGACGGAGCGAAAATTACTTCTTCAGCCATTTGGATTCGATCGGTGGTTGACGAGAAGTTTGTCAATACTTATTTCTTTAGTACCGATGGAGTAACCTTTCAGCCTTTTGGAGGAAAATATACGATGAAATGGGGAGGCTACAGGGGCGATAACGTAGGGGTTTATAATTATAACAATGATAAAGATGCTGGTTATATTGATGTTGACTGGTTTCATTATAAGTTCTGATTTGTATTTTAGTGGCTGAATTCGTTTTTTTGAATATTATAACGATCAAAGAACAGTTTCTCTGAATTCAAAGTACTAAGATGTTTCGAAAAAAAATAAAGACGAACTTAAATACAAACCTATGAGACGATCTATCTTTCAACTACTTGCCTTTTCTGTAATTGTGCTCATAATTACTTCCTGCAAAACCAAACCTGAAACAGTTAAATATGAACCGACTTTTCAGTCACTCGAACAGGTAAATCCCGTGCCCGAATGGTTCAAGGATGCCAAATTTGGAATTTATTTCCATTGGGGTGTTTATTCAGTTCCGGCTTTTTCGAACGAATGGTATCCCCGGAATATGTATTTCCCGGGAACACCTGAAAACCAGCATCAGATCGAGACTTTCGGAGAACCGGCTCAGTTTCCATACGATAAGTTCATTACGGGAGGCAACGATAAAAAGGGAAATTTCGTTCAGTTTGCGCCAAAGCTAAAATCAGCAGGCGGCAATTTTGATCCGGCCGAATGGGCTCAGCTTTTTGCCGATGCCGGAGCTAAGTTTGCGGGACCCGTTGCCGAACATCATGATGGTTTTTCCATGTGGGCCAGCCAGGTTAATCCCTGGAATGCCAAAGATATGGGGCCAAAGCTTGATTTGGTTGGATTGCTGACCAGTGAAATCAGAAAGCACGACATGAAAATTATCCTGTCGATGCATCATGCTTACAATATTACCGGATTTTATGAAAAGGTGCCACCAACCTCAGATCCAAAGCTGCAAATGCTTTACGGTCAGCAGGGAAAAGAAAAGAATGAAGCTTTTTGGCTGGCTAAGCATAAAGAGATCATCGACAAATACCAACCCGATATTCTTTGGCAGGATTTTAACCTCCATGCCCTTTCCGAACCAGTTCTGCTGCAATTTCTGGCCTATTATTACAATAAAGCTAATGAGTTGAATAAACAAGTGGTGGCCACATATAAAGACGCGTTAAATACAAAATGCGCTGTGCTCGATTACGAGCGTGGCGGCCCAACCGACCTTACCGATAATTACTGGCTCACTGATGATGCTATCAGTTCATCGAGCTGGTGTTATACCGAAGGAATTGGATACTATTCACTCAGGCAGGTTTTTCATGGTTTTCTCGACAGGATAAGTAAAAACGGTAACTTATTGCTCAATATTTCGCCCAAAGCCGATGGTACTATACCACAGGAACAAAAGGATGTTCTGCTGGGAATGGGCAAATGGCTGAAAAAATATGGTGAAGCAGTTTACAGTACCCGTGCCTGGGAAAAATATGGTGAAGGTCCTACAAAAATGGGCTCAGCACATGGGGTTTTCGAAAATCCAAAAGAAGGAACTGCGCAGGATGTGCGTTTCACACGATCAAAGGATAATACCACGCTTTACGCTATTTTATTGGGTTGGGACAAAGGACAGAAGGAAATGAAACTAACATCGCTTTCATCCACACGAATCGATCTGAAAAATCTGAAAAGCGTTGAATTAATCAACGGTTCAGCAGGAAACTACCTGCCACTTAAGTTTCACCAGGATGACGCCGGCTTAACATTACAACTTCCTGAAAAGACGCTGGAAGAGTTGGCTTATGTTGTGAAGCTCTCATTTGACGGAACAATTCCTGCTCTGAACAATTATGTCGACGTTAATTGTACACCAGGTTATTACTTGTCACCAAACGGGAAATTCTCACCAGTGCTGGGAGCCAACGGAACACTCTCGTCCGACAGGAAAAACCCGGCTCAGCGCTGGATGCTTGAAAAGGTTGACAATGGCATTTATAAAATCATAAGCCGCGAGGACAAATCAAAGGTTCTAACAGCAACTGAAACCGGTGTAAAGGCCGAAAAACAGAATGGGGGCAAAAACCAGCTTTGGAAAATTAGTCACTCGTTTAACGGAATGTTAAAAATATCCAACATGCAGTTTGCCGACAAATACCTTTCTATTTCCGGTCAAAAAGCCATACTCGATAATTCAGGCGGACAGCCAACAGGCTGGCAGTTGCTTGAAGTTTGCGAAACACCACAAACCACTTATAAGCCACACCGCATTCCCGGAATTATTGAAGTGGAAGATTTCGATAATGGTTGCCCAGGCGATGCATGGTTTGATAAGGACGAAAATAATGCAGGTGGAGCATATAGAAAAGATCAGGGTATTGATATTCAGGTTTCTGCTTCTGGTGGATATAATATTGGCTGGTCGAACACCGGCGAATGGATGGCTTATACCCTCACGGTTGACAAATCCGGGAAGTACAAAGTGTTGATTTATGTGGCTACTGTTTCAGATGACGGAAAACTACACCTGGAATTCGACGGAGCTGATAAAACTGGTGTTGTTGAAACACCCAATACCGGTGGTTACCAGAACTGGAAACCGGTAGAAGCTACTGTAGACCTTGAAAAGGGAACGCATGTGATGAAGCTTGTTATTGATAATGCACCCTCGGGATTAAACCTGGATAAATTAGTTTTTAATGAAATTTAAAAGAAGAGGGTTAGTGGGCTGCTTCGTCGCCCACTAACCCTCTTCCTCTATCGACATCATTGTAATAGGTAATGGAATGAGAAATCTTAGTGTTTTTGTTATTCCGTTCATCAAAGAAAATGTTCGGAAAGCATACTTTCATTCCCACCCGAAAATACAAAAACTGAAAGTTATTGACCACAGATGTACAACATCTCTTCTTCTCCTTCTTCCCAGCATTTTTCTGAAGGAAATTAAACCTGAAAAATGCAAAGTTTTATCGGTATTATTCAATTTTGGTATTTCATGAGATCGTAAATTAGCCAAAACAGTTAATAACTAATTCCTTTAGAAATATGAGATTGCCGTTTACTTTCATTCTTTTACTATTTTCTTTTTATCTGTACGGACAAAAAGCGGGTTTAGCTCCCGGATTTCCCAATCGTTCAGCAGAACTCGACGTTTTATCGGGATTTAAAACCCCACCTGCCGGCTACGGCGATGTGGCTTTTTATTGGTGGATTGGCGATACTCTTACCAAAGAACGCATTCTCTGGCAACTCGAGGAACTTAAAAATAAAAAAATCACCGGTCTTCAGATTAATTATTGCCATACCGATGCCGGCGGAGCAACTTACGGACTCACTTACCCAAGTCAGCCTGCCCTTTTCAGCGAAAAATGGTGGGAACTCTTTCAGTGGTTTCTCCAGGAAGCTAAAAAAAGAGGCATGGCGGTTAGTTTAAGCGATTACACTTTGGGAGCTGCCGGTCAGGGCTGGTATGTAGATGAAATGCTTGCTGAATATCCGGGATTGATTGGCTCAAAACTTGAATCCAAGTTTTGGGATCTTGCCGGGGGAGAACAGCTTACAGCCTCCGCTCCAGCCAATTTATTATCACTCTCTGCTTATCCTCTTGTTAATGGCAAACCCGATGAAAATGGATGTATCAGTTTAAATCAGGCAACTTCCGGCTCCGGAATTTCATGGAAAGCTCCTGCAGGTAAATGGAAAGTGATCGCAATTTACCGCACGTTTGTTAAAACATCATTCGATCCCATGAATCCGTTGAGCGGTAAACAAGTAATCGAAAAATTTTACCAGCGGTTCGAAGATCATTGTCCCGGA
>JAJYAG010000132.1 GCA_021779665.1 Bacteroidota bacterium
CCCGTTAGAACCAACTGAAGCACCTCCGGCAACAGTTCCTACTGCCAGGTTTTTATCAATTTGCCGGGTGGAAGGATCAATTGGGGATTGATAAACAATATTGTTCTGGCCATTAGCCACAAAAACTATAGTTGATAATATGATTAATGATAAAATATGTTTCATTTTCTTAGAGTTTAGTTGATTAGATTCATTCCTTTATAATCTTCCATTCTGTTATCTTTTCCCCCACACGCACCCTTAGCAGGTATGTGCCGTTAGGATAATTACTCAGGTCGATTACTGAAGTTGAAGTCTCAGGGACAATATCTATCACTTTAGAACCACTCAGGCTAAAAATCTGAATAGAGGTTTTAACTTCCTCTTTCACTCCGGTAATTTCCACTTTGAGGAATCCACGGGTTGGATTCGGATATATATTTATCCGACCACCTTCAATTTCTTCTTTCTGTGGTTCTAAGTAATTCTCATTAAAAGATACTGATCCAACAGAATCAGGTTCGTTAATAAAGCTGCCAGATTTCAAGGTAATTGGAGCCCTGGAGCCTCTGTTTCCAGAAATATCATAATTATAACGAATGCTTACAGGTGCATATAATTCAGCTATTTCACTTGATACCAATCCCCTGTTGTAAATTGCCTGTACTTCGGAAGAAGTAAGTTTACGGCTATAAAACAGAACTTCATCAATGGCTCCATAAAACCAAAGCCTATCACGACCCATATTATAATCCTTACCAATTGTATTGTTATAACCATAAACAGTTGTTGCCGGATTGACATTTACTGAACCTACAAATGATCCGTTTAAATAATATTCCATTACATTATTCCCATAATTGCATAGCAGATGGAACCAGTTACCCGGCATCATAGAATTGGCTGGTGCATAAACACTTTGACTAACGGCATCGGGGTAACTGTAGATATAAAACCAAGAGGTATTCGGATTGGGAGTATTCAATGGCTCCTTATATCCTAATGCTATCTGGTATTGACCGCGAAGATCAATTATGTATTGAGAATTATCTGTATCGGGGGATGTATTATTACCTAAAGGTTTAACCCAGCAGCTTATTGCATAAGCATTTGACTGGGGCAAAAGTGCATTGGGTAAAAGTATAACATTATTATACCCGTTAAAAAAATAGGCCGCGTTGGGCTTACCCAGCCGATCCGTTGTTAGGGAAGCTCCGGTTACAGTGCCATGTTTACTGTGTCCACTAACATCATCCGCATTTTTATTAAATGGATAATAAGCTACAACATTGTCTGTGGGTTGAGAAAAGCAGGTAATAAAATTTGCCCACAACAGGGCAAAAAGGGTCAAGTTGCGCATGACAATTTGTTTTAGTTAGTAAAAATTAGTTCTTCTTATTAATCAGAAAATTTGGCTCAAGTAATCATCAGAATAAAAAGTTTTTTATTGATCCTCCTTAATTTATAATTAGACTAATTATTCAAAAGTGAGCAAATCCTTGCCACAGTAGACAATTTCATAGTTCTATAATTAACTTTATGTTAAATAGGGAATAAAAATAAACTTTTCCCCATCTCTTGAATATGTTTAATCTTAAAAGGATTAATTAATAGTTAGAGAAAATTTATCATTCTCCCGTAGGTCAATGACTTTCACTTGCAGTGGACAGTGGTATGTCAACTTTATTGTAATAAATTTCAATTTTGAACATTGTTGTAAATTAAAATAGTTGTATATTGCAACTGTTTTAATTTACAATCGCACAAAATGGATGCATCCGAAAATCAAATTATTACCCAATTCCGAAGCATACTTCGCCGCTTCGAACGGGAAATCTTTATGCTGAATAACGATTCGTGCTGCAACGGCATTACCATGGCCCAGTGCCATACCCTGCTGGAGGTAGAGCATAAGGAAAAAGAATCGTTAACCGGCTTGGCCAAAACATTAGGCCTCGATAAAAGTACCGTGAGCCGTACCGTGGACGGGCTTGTAAATGTGGGGCTGCTCAACCGTACTATTCCAGCCGAAAACAGGCGAATGGCCACTATTCAGCTTACCCATGCCGGTAAAAATATCTGTAACACCATCAATTGCAACAGCGACCAATACTTTGAGAAAACCCTGTCCGTTTTTACCGACCAGGAAAAATCAGAAATCATCCGCCTGCTCGAGAAAGCCACCAACCGCATGGCCGAGCTTCGTTCCACCAGCGATGAGTGTTGTAATTAAATCCGCCCTAAAATGATAAACATATCAATTGCCCAAGTAGGAGATATCGAAGCCATAAACGCGCTTTTGCAGGAGAATAACCTCCCGTTTTCTGATACACGCGAAAGTAAAATTGACTTTTTAATTGCCCGAAACAGCGGCGAACTGGTGGGCTGTATCGGCATGGAGACATTCGGTGCCGATGGTTTACTGCGTTCTTTTGCCGTGAAGGAGTCGTTCCGCAACCAGGCGCTGGGTAAAGAGTTGTATCTGCATCTTCTTAAGTATGCCACAGATACAAACGTCGAAACCCTCCACCTGCTCACCAATACCGCCAAAGATTACTTTCTCAGGAAAGCGTTTGTGGTGGCCGACCGGAAATCGGCTCCCGGCTCAGTTCAGCAAAGCAGGGAGTTTTCGAGCCTTTGTCCGGCCAGTTCCACCTATATGGTTCTCGAAAAAATAGCCACCTATGTTCAGTAAGAAACGGTTTGCCTCCTCAGGTATGTTTCAGCTTATAAAGCTGGCCCTGCCGGTTATTGCCACCTCGTTTATGACAATGGCCTACAATTTTATCAATATCCTTTTTGTTGGCAGGTTGGGAAGCGATGCCGTAGCAGCGGTCGGCTCGGCAGGTTTTTATATGAACCTGAGCTGGGGCATTTCCTCTGTTCTAACAGTGGGCGCGGGGATAAAGGTTTCGCATGCCATGGGAGAGAAGAATCCCGCCCTGGCCAAGAGTTATGTAAGGAGCGGGATTATGGCATCAGTGATACTGTCGTTGTGTTATCTGGTTTTGCTGGTTTTTGTCCGCGATTTTTTCATCGGCATTGTGGGGATCAATAACCCGCAGATACAACAGGCCGCCTCTGGGTATCTGCTGCTGGCGGGCATGAGTATCCCGTTTTCGTTCCAGAACCTTTTTTACACCAGCGTGCTCATTGGCTATGGTGACAGCAAAACGCCGTTCCGCATCAACGCCACAGCGCTGGTGTTGAA
The DNA here is from genome assembly GCA_021779665.1 of Bacteroidota bacterium. Lineage (GTDB taxonomy): Bacteria > Bacteroidota > Bacteroidia > Bacteroidales > JAAUTT01 > JAAUTT01. The sequence goes on from JAJYAG010000132.1 coordinate 3,191, forward strand.
TATTCTGCTCGACTATTCCTTAATTTTTGTGGCAGGGATGGGGATAAAAGGAGCGGCCATCGGCACCATCATTGCACAGGCAACGGGAACCTTCCTTTTCTACAAACGGATTAACGGAATCCCCGATCTAAAACCTGTTGGAGTTGCCTTTCAGCCTGCTTTGCTCCGAAATATCCTGAAACTGGGGGTGAGCCCCACCATACAGCGCATGTCGTTTACCTTGATTGCCATTTCCATGGCGAGGATCATCAGCAGTTGGGGCGCCACGGCCATTGCCGTTCAGAAAGTCGGGATTCAGATTGAGGCGATTTCGTACATGACGGCCGGCGGGTTTATGTCGGCGCTTTCGTCCATTTCGGGGAAAGCTTACGGGGCCAGGGATTTTGACAAGCAATGGAATGTATTCCGCTCGGGCCTGCTACTGGCGCTTATCATCGGGGGAATTACTTCCGCCATACTGATCACCTTTCCCGAAAGATTGTTCTCCATTTTTCTTCAGGACAGGGAAAGTCTCGCCATGGGTGCCAACTACCTCGTTATCCTGGGATATTCCCAACTTTTCATGTGCCTGGAATTGATTGCCACCGGCGCTTTCTTTGGCTGGGGCCGAACCAATATCCCGGCCATTACCGGAATTTCGCTTACCCTGCTCCGCATTCCCTTGGCGCTCGCCTTTATCCATTTCTGGAACTATTCCCTGTCGTCCGTTTGGTGGAGCATCAGCATCAGCAGCATCGCAAAAGGCACGCTGCTGGCAATACTTTATGTCATTCTTTTCAAATCGTTTAAGAAACAATTCAATCCAATACCGTCATGAACCAGACATGTTGTTCAGTAAGTCCGGCTCAGCATGAACAAATTCAACCAAACCGTTTAAATGCAGCCAGTAATGCCGTTGATACTCCATTTTCGCCCGTTTCCACTTTCGTGAAAGGTAACATTTGGGTGGAAGGATTATTTGGCATCGAAAAAGAAAATATCCGGGTGGATAATGAAGGGAAGATGGCCCAGACGCCCCATCCAGCGGTGTTTGGCAATAAGCTGAAGCACCCGTATATCACCACCGACTTTTCCGAAAGTCAGGTAGAGATGCGGACACCTCCTTTGCACGATATCAGTCAAACACTGGGTTTTCTCGAAACCTTACACGATATTGTGAGCTTGGAACTCAACGACGAATATCTGTGGCCACAAAGCATCCCTCCGGTGCTCCCCGACGACAGCAAGATACCCATTGCCCGTTTCGGGGAAGAAGAGCAGGAAGCCGAGCGCTATCGGGAACTGCTGGCCCAGAAATACGGCCCCAAAAGCCAGATGTTCTCCGGAATCCATTTCAACCTGTCGTTCAGCGATAAGCTCCTGAAATTACTTTACCAGGAAAGCCATACTTCGCTTACTTTCCAGGAATTTACGGATGCAGCGTACCTGAAAACAACCAGGCAGCTCCTCCGGTTGCGATGGCTGTATGTGCTGCTCTACGGTAATAGTCCCGTGGTTGATGCCTCCATGGAGCTGAAATGCAAAAAGGCGCCTTTCCCCATCGACAGGCATGTAATAGGACTTTCCATCCGGAACAGCTGTTATGGTTACCAGAATATCGGAGAACTTTACCCCGATTATAGTTCTGTGCCGGCCTTCAAAAACAGCATTGGCAGGATGGTTGAGACCGGCATGCTGGCTTCGCCCCGCGAATTGTATGCGGCCGTGCGGCCCAAGTTTATCCGTGATCCTGAGCATATCACCTATGTCGAAATCAGGTTTATTGACATTGACCCCATGGTGAAAACCGGGATCACCAAAGAGGCGCTGCATTTTCTGCATGCACTGGCTCTGTTTGGCCTGCTCTCGGACGAGCCCGATGCTTTTGACGACTTTGCCCAGTCTGTTGCCAATGACGATCATGGCCTGGTAGCTTTGTATGGATTGAATTCCATTCCGTTTTCGTTTGATCACAAAGGCCGGCAGGTAAATTACTGGAAGGAAGCGCAGCATATTATTGAGAAAATATCTGATTTGTTCCATACGCTGGAAATAAATCAGGCTGAATATACCAACGCTCTGGAAAAGGCTGCCAGCTTAATTAAAAACCCGAAGCAACGCGGCGTATACGAAGTGCTGGAAGGAGTTCTGAAAAGTGGTTACATTCCTTTCCACATGGAGCAAACAAAGAGATTTCTGGAAGAAAGTCAGCACAGGAACTACAATTTCACCGGATTGGAAGATATGGAGCTCTCCACGCAGCTTCTGTTGCGCGAAGCCGTTAAGCGCGGCGTAAACTTTGAGATAGTCGACCGCAAGGAAAACTTTGTGCGCCTCTCCCGCAACGGAAATACGCAATATGTAAAGCAAGCCACCAAAACCTCGCTGGACAATTACGCCAGCATCCTGGCCATGGAAAACAAACTGGTCACCAAAAAGATACTCCGCGAAGCAGATATTCGCGTGCCTGATGGTGCGGCATATACGGATGCATCGCAGGCCAAAACGGACTTTGCGGTATACAGAAACAAGCCGGTGGTGATAAAACCCAACCAAACGAACTTTGGGCTGGGCATCACCATCTTGAAGGAAAACATCGACGAAAACGTATTTAAAAGAGCCATCGACATTGCCTTTGAGTACGACACAACCATCTTAATCGAAGAGTTTATTGAAGGAAAAGAATTCCGTGTTTTTGTGATGAACGACGATGTGGTCGGCATTCTTCACCGTGTTCCAGCCAATGTTACCGGCGACGGAGCATCCGCTATCCGGGAACTGGTGCACAGCAAAAATCAGGATCCGTTGCGCGGAAAAGGCTATCGCACCCCGCTCGAAAAGATACAGCTCGGAGAAGCCGAAAGCATGTTCCTGGCCTCGCAGCAAAAGAATTTTGACTATGTTCCCCAATCCGGCGAAGTAGTCTATCTGCGCGAAAACTCCAACATCAGTACTGGCGGCGATAGCATCGACTTCACAGACGATATTCCCGATTCGTACAAGCAGATAGCCGTTGGGGCCGCTAAAGCCCTGCAGGTAAAAATCACCGGCCTCGATATGATCATCCGCAACCACACCATGGAAGCTACCCCGGAGAATTATGCCATCATCGAGATGAATTTCAATCCGGCGATCCATATCCATTGCCATCCCTTCCAGGGCCAAAACAGGAAATTGAATGAGAAGCTGATGGATATGCTGGGGTATTGACCGGCATTAAGGAACTTTTACTTTCAGAATTACAGAAAGAAAAAAGCGTTAAATACTATTCCACGACACCTTGATCGCTACCGGTAATCAGTTGGCGTAAGTTCCACTAGCTTCATGAATTGTTTGTTGAAGTGGCTGAGTTTATTTAATTCACTGTCGAGGCACACCTCGAGGTTGCTCAAATCAGGAACCATCTTCAGTTTGCAGGCAAATTCAATCTTTATTTAGTCGATAAATTCAAAAATGGTTATCCCCATCATTAAAAAAAAAGACGGAGAGAACCTTCGGCCATATGTGTAATTCCAGTAGGAATCAATTATAATGCTAATTTCACTGATTCAGCCATCGAAGTAGTAGGTCTGCCTATGATTTTTGAAAGCTGCTTTGAGTTGTCGTATAAATCGCCTTTAGATACACTTACATCCCAACTGGCAATTGCTTGTGCAAAACCTTTCGGGATATCAAAACTCTCAAGAATTTTGGCATATTCCGTTTCTGGTAAATCCCTGTATGGTATTGTCTTTCCGGTTTGTTTTGATATTTCTGCGGCTAAATCGCTAAGTGTATAGGCATTGTCGCCAGCCAGTTCAAATACATTTCCTTTGTAGCTTTCATCAGATAATACTGTTGCTGCGGCCTCTGCAAAATCTGCCCTTGCTGCTGAAGATATTTTTCCCGATCCACCGCTACCAATAAATGCACCCCCAGCCAAAGCGCCACCAATTGAACCAGTATAATTTTCAGTATACCAGCCATTCCGTAATATTGTGTAATCTAATCCTGAGTTCTTCAACAGTTTTTCTGTTTCCAAATGTTCTCCTGCAAGATTCAATGTTGTTGAATCAGCGTGTAACAAGCTCGTATAAACAAGCCATTTAACACCAGCGGTTTTGGCTGCTTCAATCACATTTTTGTGTTGTCTCCCTCGCTGCCCGATTTCATTGGCCGATATAAGTAATAGCCGGTCTATCCCATTTAATTGTTCGGTTAAGCCTTCGGGCTTGTTGTAATCGAACAACCGTGTTTCTACTCCCAGGTCTTTTGCCTTTTCCAGACTGCGAATCAATGCTACAACCTTATCTTTACCAATTTTCACTTTTAATTGTTCAACAACCAGTTTTCCTAACTGACCTGTTGCTCCTGTTACTCCAATTTTCATTTTATATGTATTTTAGATCATTTTTAATTTAGTTATCCGATTTTCACGGATGTCATCGTTAATGATCCCGCAACCGGTTCGTCATTAAAGATTTTTATTCGGTCTTTTGGATCCTTTAGTGCAAGTATGTACAGTAAAGGCAGGTAATGCTCAGGGGTGGGTATTGATAATTCGAATGCCTTACCCAGCTTGGTATAGTCTATCAATGCCTGATGATTTTCTTCCAATATGAGATGCTTCATCTTGTCGTTTGCCTCATTTGCCCAATCGTACCCAAAGTTTTCGTTCAGTTTTTGCCAATGAACCATTCTAAGATTATGCACAAGGTTTCCACTTCCAACTATTAAAATACCTTTTTTTCTCAAATGATAAAGTTCCTTTGCCAGCTCGTAATGTTGCTGGGGTTTCTTGTAGTAATCCAGACTTAACTGTATTACCGGGATATTGGCCTTGGGGTACATGTGCCTTATTACAGTCCAGGCCCCGTGGTCTAAGCCCCATTTTTCATCTAAAGATACCTCAGTAGTTCCGGCAATACTTTTAACCTCTTTTGCTAATTCAGGACTTCCCGGAGCAGGGTACTTAATCTCGTAAAGTTCTTTGGGGAAGCCTCCAAAATCATAAATAGTTTTTGGATTTTCCATGGCTGTTACCTGAGTTCCTTTTGTTTCCCAATGAGCTGATACAACAATGATAGACTTTGGAACGGCAATCTCCGAAGAAACATTTCTAAATCCTTTAACAAACTCATTATCCTCAATGGCAATCATGGGACTACCATGTCCTAAAAAAAGCACAGGCATTTTAGGTGTATTTTCCATTGATTCTTTCAGTATACTCATGGCTTTAAGTTTTGTACCGATCGCAAATCCCGATGCAGTTATTAAAAATGATTTTAAAAATCTGTTCATTGTTTTTCGGTATTTCCTAAAATCAACTGATAATTACTTGTATGCAGTAATTATGAGGTTGCAACTATATTAAAAAACGAGTTGAATATCCAGGATGAAGATGTCGTCAATAACTTTGTCTCCCAGGTTGTCGAAGAAAGATTTGGAACCATAGCGCACGTCAAATTTCGAGCGGTCTACTTTAAGTTGGGATACATAAGTATTGCCCTTTTTGGTTACATCAACCGAAACATTCTCCGATTTGCCTTTAATGGTTAAAACTCCGGTTAATGTAGCTTTCCCGTCTTTGAATTTGCTTGCTTTAGTTACTTTGAAGGTTGAAGTGGGATATTTATCAACACCAAAAAAATCCTCGGATTTTAAGTGCCCAACCAACTTTTGGTTGTATCCTTCATCTTTTAAATCGGTGTTTGTAATACTGTTCATGTCCATTACCACTTCTCCGCCTGTAATATCACCTTTTTTGAATTCCAGGTAACCACTTTTTATCTTTATTCCACCAGTGTGCGAACCACCAATTTTATTACCTGTCCATGTAACAACGGATTTGTTTGTATTTATTTCACTTTTTTGAGCTGATACCGATAATGTTCCCGCTATTAAAAGCATGCATAAAATTTTCATTGTTTTCATATCACAAAATTTAAATAGTTATTGCTTAATTTTATGATACAAAAAAACGCTGGCACAAGGCTTTTCACACTTGACCTATGATAAGAATTACAATTGATCTATGTTAAGAAAACGGCGAAAAGATACCCTTGAATTTATTTCTGCCTTCTGATCCTGCTAAGGCTTTCGGGTGTAATGCCAAGATATGAAGCGATATAAACCAGTGGAACTCGCTGAAATATTTCGGGATTTTCTTTTAACATTTCATTGTACCTGTCCATTGCAGTTTCCCACATGGTAGCATTTAGTCGTTCCAAAGAATTGATGTAGGCTTTCTGGAAAAGAATACGGAAATATCTTTCAAGACGGGGTATTTCGATTAAAAGCTGTTCAAAACGCTCATGTGGAATTCTAAGTAAATAGGAATCTTCCAGTGCCTCAATATTATATTTCGATGGATTTTGTGAAAAGAAACTTTTTAGGTCGCTAATCCAGCTATTATCCATTCTGATCTGGTAAATATGCTCAATCCCTTTAGAGTCGATGTAAAACGAACGCAAGCATCCCTTATTTATAAAATACAGGTAATCGCAAACCTGCCCCGAAACCAAAAGATCCTTCTTCTTTTTAAATGTAATTGGTTCAAAAGCAGATAATATGTTGATTTTATCACTGTCAGTTAAATTCGTCCATTTATTAAAATAATACAGTAGTTTACTATCCTCTTTCATCATTGAAATTAGTGAAAATCGTTTCAACTAAATTATATGGAAAAATAGAAAAACACAATATAGTTTCCTGCGGCCGTCTACACGGACTTATCAGATTGTACAAAAGAAAAGGATAAAGTTTTATACCTCTGCAAACCAACTTTTAAATTCTCCACCTGGATAAAACTTTGGTTATATTCTCTTTTGCTCCTGAAATGTAAACGTCTCGCGTATCTATTCTTCCAGTAGTTGCATTAATTATTTCGTATTCTTTAAAACCCATAAAATCTAATTCGATTTTAAGTAAAGAGCGGACGTTGTCCATATAACCATATTCCCCGCTATATCCACCCATGCAGGTGTATAATGCAAGAAATTTTTTATTTGTCATCAAACCTACACTTTTACTTCCTTCATACCTGAAAACCTGCTCTTTCTGCATAATGGCATCGAAATAGGTTTTAATAATTCCAGGTAGTGAAAAATTGTGCATTGGAAAAGCCATAACTATAAGGTCGGCACTTTTGAATTGAATTGTCAACTTATCCATTGGGCTAATGGCAACAGATTGGACGGAATCTAATTTTTGGCCCCCAAAATTCCGCGACTTATAAGCATCCATTGAAGCTTCGTTAAAAAATGGTGGTGGATTCTTTATTAAGTCAACCTCCTCAATAGTATATGTTTTAACACCTTGTTTGAAATGATTTAAAAGTTGAGCTGTATTGGACTTGCTTGCCGATGGCAAATACTTGATAATAAGAATTTTCATATTATTAATATTATGTTACTTAAATTTACAATTAAGTAACGTTTTTTGCAAGAATACCCTTATATTATTCCAAATTAGTTATCAATGCGAAATTTATAACAGTTTAGACCTATTTGTTTAAGACTCTTTTAATATCCAATTTGAAATTAACAACAAAACAGTTAACCAAAGCAAAATAACAATAATTGCAAACCACCACGCTGTTTTCTTTTGATGTTCGATATTCAGTTTTGCCTTATCTCTGCATTCCGTCATAACTTCATAAGGGATTAGCTTTATCGAAAGTGCAATTAATGCAGGAACAATAATCAAATCATCCAAGTACCCCAAAATTGGTATGAAATCAGGAATTAAATCGATAGGACTTAAAAGGTAACCTAAGGTAAAAACAATTAAAACTTTTGCATAATACGGAGTTCTTTTATCTCTGTATGCAAAAGCAAGTGCGTAACTTTCATTTTTAAGAAAACGCGCTTTTTGCTTTAATAACTCTGTTATTTTCTTGTTCATTATAAAACTCAATTTCGGAAAGCAAACTAGATAATTCCCTTGCCAATTAAACAAATATTTTCGCTAGCAATATTGTACTTACCCGGAACAATCCCGTCAATCTTTTTGCATGCCCAAGATTATCACATTATGAGAATCCCAAAACAATACCTCTATTTATCATCTATCAAGTTTCTACCATTCTCCAATGAAAATTGGCAATTTTAAATAATCTCTCAATCGAACTATTTCTGTTCCTGACCAACCAACGAATTATTCATTTTCAATTCATAACTACCCAACTCTTTCTTCCAGAAGGTTTTATCTAACTTCGATTTTAATAAGTTAAAACTCAAAAGCATCGTTTTAAATACGATTTTGAAAGTTAGAAACCTATTAATAATGCTCTTAAAGTTATTTAATATCTTACATTTGAAACAAAATTTAAATTTAAATTATGAATACATCATTTATAGATCAATTATCTGAAATTGTTAGTCAGGAAGATACAACTGAGATAGTCTTTATTTCTGAGGATGGTAATGAAGTTGCTATCGAAGATGCAATCAAACAAAAGATCAAGGGAACCATCGTTGAGAAAAAATTTTCCAGAAAAGAAGAGCTTTCAAAGATATTATTCTCAAAAGAAAGAATGGGCGTTGAAGATCTCCTTACAGCTGTTGACACTTTCGAAAAAACAATACGGTCATTATGGGAAGATTCCGGTTATGCTTTTAAAGCAAAAAATTATGAACATTTAAAAGAGGTGCTTTCCAAATACCAAATAAAAGAGATCAAGAAGAAAGAAAAGTAAAAGACAGGTGTAAGCCAGTGTTTAAATTATAGCGTATCTTCGTAATGAAACATCCCGATCCTAAGTTTCAGAGAACACAGGAAGAATTTTTAAAAAATTGCCCTTTAGAGGAAAAAGAATTCCATGAAAAATTCTTCCGGATCGGAAATGCCACCTACGTTTATCATCAGCGGGCAACTTCCATTAATGAGAAGATCCAGGAGGAATATTATCACGAATGGTTGGAAGGTTTACCTGAAGCTATCAGGAAAGATATGCAAAAAAAGGGATACGAAGCTTGTAAGACAATGCTCTCATTTACAAGGTATGTCAACGAACGATCAGATATCGGGATGGACGATTGGATGAAAATTCATCTTTCCGAAGCTGACTATGAATTCTGGCTGGATATGGGAAAGTCTAAAACTTAGACACTTTATACTCTGATAATAATTTTACAATTTTAATACAATGACTAAACAAGATATCATTAACGAAATCTCCCGCTCGACCGGGATCGAAAAAGTGACAGTTATGACCACCATTGAAGCATTAATGGACGCAGTCAAACAGTCTATGACAAAAGGTAACAATGTTTATTTAAGGGGTTTTGGCACTTTCGAAGTAAAAAAACGTGCAAAGAAAACAGCCCGGAACATTTCAAAAAATACTGCAATCATTATCCCGGAACACTTTATCCCTAAATTCAAACCGTCAAAAGAGTTTGTGAAAAAGGTGAAGTCAGAGAAGCATTAAACATTGCCCCTAACCCCACCGGGGATTGGATTTTTTAAGCTTTCCGTGCTCTGAAATGTCTGTTTATGGTTCCCTGCTGGTCCTACCTGACTCAGGATTGTAATGGATATTGCCAACGATATAATTACAAATCCTGTTAGATTCTATATTTAGCGAGATTCATTTTTTGATTTCATTAATCCGGCCAAAAACCCTGTAAAAGGAACAATATCCTGCTCTACACTAGCCCTTTCCAAAGCAGCCATATAATCAAGTCGTCTTTCAACCGGAATGACCGTCCAAGAATACCCTCCGGATGCAAGCATAGTATTCATCAGAAATCTACCCATACGCCCGTTACCATCCATATAAGGGTGGATGTACACAAATATAAAATGGCCTAATACCACACGAACAGATGGTTCGGGTTCTTCAGTTAGTAATTCAAAAAAGACCGGCATAGCATCACGAAGAGCGTCTCGATTAAGCGGAGTATGCTTAGAACCTCGAATAAATACCTGGTCATTTCTATATCCGGCCAAATCAGAAGGCTTTATAATACCTGAGGTTACACTTGGAGCAAAAAGTTCACGATACCAGGTTCCGTGGTCTTCATCTACTACCCTTCCGGCATTCTCACCTTGAATAACTTTTTCAATACTTACTTTTACAGCTTGGAAAGCCTGCCAATAACCTCTGGCAGCTAAGGCGTTTCTTTGTTCCATATCTGCCTTTACCGAATCCGGATTCCATGTTCCACTTCGAACCCGTTCAATTAATTCTGGGGTTACCTGATAGCCCTCTATGGATAAAGAGTGATATGCATCCGTTACATATATTTCATCCACCTGTTTCATATACAAACCTATGTTTTTAGGAAGGCCCTGGGGGTTCGGAAAGTTCTCTATAACTGCACCTCTCATATGCTGCCACATAAGGCGAATTCTGCTCACGTATGGGGAAATATCGCGAGCAGATATGCCAAAGGACAGCTTCTCGGTAAATGGGTCATTCTCGCGAACATCATATCCGGCTGATTGCATTGTTTTGAGTATATCATCCGAAATTCTATCTCTACCGATATTACGAAATGCTCCTGCCAATCGTCCAGCAATTAAGCTATGCCCGCCTTCTAGGAGTTTGGCAAGCAATTCAGATGCATCACGGAACATTGTCAATGCAGCTCTGGCATCAATGGGATTCTGATGATAATAGCCTGGAAAACATTCAATGAATGCTTTGGATAATTTCATTATCCGAATACCTTCTTTATTCTCAATGTTATCGCTGGAAGGTATCTCTCCTTTCACTTCGAGTAAAGATGTGTCGTGAATGAGTTTTGTAAGGTTATTATGAGCTTTGGGCGAGCGTATCAATATTTGAGATGGCACAATCCTGTTTCCTGCATGATAGGATATTGATTGTTCTGCAGATAAACACCAATCTTCTCCAAAACGTTCATAAAGGTAGACAGACATAAATTTCCAGTATGAAGTATACCATGCAGTGCTTTCTCCCTTGGGTTCACCGGGACGTGTTGGGATATACCAACCTTTTATCACTTCGCGGATAAAACCGTTGTCTAGCAAACGCTCTCTATGAGTTCGCGTAATATCTTTTGTCTGAATTGCTCCATTTCCATTCTTCTCTTGAAGTTCATTTAAAACTTCAAGAGATTGAGCAAGTTTTTGGGAAGGTGTTGCCATAGTTTTATGAGTAGCTTTATTAGACATTCTATTAATATCACGACTATACACTAGTTTATCATGATGAGCAATATCTAGTTTATTATGTTGTGCAATATCTAGTTTATCATGCAAATATAGACTTTATCCTCCATTATCATTATCATCTGCAACTCTATTAAAATTCTTATCGTCATTAATATTGACAATATCCGTTAGCACGGCGATCTAAATTTGCTTCTTACTTAAGAATATATTAATTTCAAAAAAGCTTAGAAAGCTATATATTAAGTTATTTGGAAGCCTCCTCATCAGGATATAAATTTGATGTTATGTTTGTAGACCTTTTTAATAACGCGGCTTTACTCATTACTTTATCAGCCTTTTACGGCATTATAATAAAGATCCGCAAAAAGCATCCAAAAATTTTCAGTTATATTTCAGGCCTTTGGTTTGGGGGGATTGCCATTCTGGGTATGATGATTCCTTTTGTTTTAAAACCTGGGATTATTTTTGATGGCCGATCAATTGTTCTTACTCTTTCCGGATTTTTTGGCGGTGGAATTACCGCAATAGTCTCTATGTTTATTGCAGGAATTTATAGGTTGTTCATTGGTGGACCCGGCGTATGGGCAGGAGTTTCAACTATTGTTGTATGCAGTTTGTCTGGTCTGTTTTTTAGAAGTTTATACAGCAAAAGGCCGGAAAGTATAAATATTCCAGCTTTTTTTGTAATTGGGATATCCGTGCATATCCTTATGCTTTTGTGCCAACTATTATATCCCTGGCCAAATGGAATAGGAGTTATAAAGACTATTGGGGTTCCTGTGTTACTGGTACTTCCAATTGCCTTTATTTTAATAGCCACCATATTTGACAGCTCGGAGAAAAAACTTACAGCATTACAGTCCATTAAAGATGCTGAAACGCTTTTCAGGGCAACTTTTTACAGCATTGGAGATGCTGTAATTACAATGGATAACCATGGTATGATTAAGCAAATGAACCCGGAAGCTGAACGGCTCACCGGCTGGAGAGAAACAGAGGTCAAGACTCGTTTTTTTGATGAGTGTTTCAAAATTGTTAAAGAAGAATCACGTCCTGTGCCCGAGTCGTTAATTTTGAAAGTGATAGCTTCACGTTCTTCAATCGCATTGGCTGATAACACTATGTTATTAAGGAGGGATGGCGTTCAGATTCCTATTTCGGAAAGTGCCTCTCCAATAACCGATGAAACAGGAAACATCATAGGAGTTGTTCTTGTATTTCGGGATGAAACTGATAAGAGAGTTAAGCAGGAACTTCTTGAAAGGAGTGAATCAAGATACCGGGAACTGGTTGAAACAACTGAAAATATTGCATGGGAATATGACGTGCTTAACCAGGAGCCAACCTATATTGCCCCGCAGTTAATAGACAAGACCGGGTGGTTACCTGAAGAATGGCGTAATATGGAATTCAGAATAGAGAAAATTCATCCGGATGACAGGGAATTAATGAATCAGCATTTTCTAGATGCAATTTCACAGAAAAAAACACAGACTGCAGAATTCAGAATTAAAAACCGGGAAGGTAATTATAGATGGTTCAGGGATATTATTTCAGTCGAAATTCTGAGAGATATTCCAGTTAAACTTCGCGGAATAATGATGGATATAACCGAACGAAAGTTAATTGAGCTGGAATTGAGCGAGAAAAGTGTTTTTATTGAAAAGGTCCTGGACTCTTTGCCTATAGGCGTTGCTATTAATAAAATTGACGAAGGGCAAGCATTTTATATGAACCATAAATTTGAAGAGATTTATGGTTGGAGTTCCGAAGAAATTAAAGATGTTGCTTCATTTTTCGAACTGGTATATCCCGACGCGGGTTATCGGCACGAAATTATGACCACTGTGATGAATGATATAAATTCTGGCGACCCTAAGAAATTGCATTGGGAAAATATAATTGCCACACGAAAAGATGGAACCAGGAGAATAATTAATGCAGTTAATATTCCTCTTTATGAACAGAACATAATGGTATCCACAGTTATGGACATGACCGAGCAAGTTGAAGCTGAAAAATTGTTGAGAGAAAGCGAAGAACAATTCAGGAAACTTTTTGAAAACCATTCGGTGGTTCATTTATTGATTTCGGGCCAGGATGGTATTATTATCAATGCAAATCAGGCGGCTGCAGATTTTTATGGTTATTCAATTGAAGAACTTAGGGGATTGCCTGTAAGTAAAATTAATATCATGCCCGCTGAGGAGATTAAAAAAGCTATGGATGACACCCGACTACGAGGCAAAGGATATTTTGAGTTTAAGCACCGGCTCGCTGATGGAAGGATAAGAGATGTCGAGATTTTTAGTAACAATGTGGAACTAAACGGGAAGGATTATCTTTATTCTGTTGTCCACGATATAACTGAAAAAAAGGAACTTTTCAGAGAAGTGGTAAAGGCAAAAGAAAAAGCAGAAGAAAATGATCGCTTAAAATCGGCTTTTCTGGCTAACATGAGTCATGAGATTCGCACCCCGTTGAATGGAATACTTGGTTTTACAGGATTACTTATCGGGGAAAAAGAATATTCTGATAAAGAAAAAGAGAAATTTGGCAGGATCATTAATAAAAGCGCAGAAAGTCTAATGCAAATAATAAACGATATTTTAGATCTTTCAAAGTTAGAAACCGATCAGCTTACTTTATACAAAGTCTCCTTCAGATTAAATGAAAACTTATCGGGATTGTTTGGATTATTTAGGAAAAAATTAGATGACAAAGGTAAAAACTCAATAAAACTGGAACTTAAATGTACCCCTGATAATTTATATCTGAACCAGGATGGAAACAGATTAAACCAGATTTTTATTAATCTGCTCGATAATGCAATAAAATTTACAACGGAGGGAATTATAACCTTCGGCTTTCTCGAAATCAGGGATGGAAAAATATTTTTCACTGTATCTGATACAGGGATCGGGATTTCCCAAGAAAAGCACGATTTAATTTTTAATCGCTTTGTGCAGGCTGAAGACAATATTTCTAAAATATATGGAGGCTCCGGATTAGGATTATCTATAGTAAAGAAACTAATAACTATAATGGGTGGGGATATCTATCTCGAATCTGAGAAAGGCAAAGGCACTCGTTTTATATTTTATTTACCCTTTGAAATTGGAGAGCCTGCCAAACCTGATAACCGGGGAATTTATAATATTGATGAAAGAGGGAAAACTTATAAAATTCTTTTGGTGGAGGATGACCAGGTAAGTATTCAAATGTATAGAGAAATGATAGGTAACCAGGGAGAAAATTTAAAGGTAGCTCACACCGGTCAGGAAGCTCTTAATTTATTTCGAAGTTTCAGACCTGAGATCATTCTTATGGATATAGGGTTGCCGGATATGAATGGTTTGGATGTGGTAAAAGCTATCAGAAAAGAGGATCGTCAGGTTTATATTATTGCCCAAACTGCCTATGCGATGCATAGCGATGAACTTTTGGCTATTGAGGCAGGATGTAACTATTACATCTCTAAGCCGGTCGATAGGAATGAGCTATTAAAGAAACTATTTAAGTGAGAATGTTTTTATGAAATTTGTGACAGTTCTGAGGAAAACAACTGTCAGACTTCTCACATTCCTGCCAATTCATTTTGTTTTCACACATCTCTAAAATTGAGTCGATAAATGGTTTTTGGGCATACAGGTATACTTTTCCCTTTAGTTTTCCGTGATGAATATCTATATAATCACTTGTGAATAATACAATCTTTATGCATGGATATTTTTCACATAGAAATTCAATGAAATCGACGCCTTTACCGTCAGGGAGGGAATTATCAAGAATGATAATTGCAGGGATTGAATATTCAATTTTTAACTTGGCTAAAGCAATTGTACTTACTGAAGAGTGCAGTATATTGTAATGATCCAGAATCGACTCAAGCAATAGCTGAATATCGGGGTTGTCTTCTACTATTAATGCATTGCTTACCAAGCCCATTTCGTCAGTTTTGGATCATAATAATATGAGAATTAAACGGCTAAGTTAAAAGATTTGTTCGATTGATTCAACCAATCCTGATAAAACAAGCCAATGAAAGAGTGGAAGAAGAACTACGAATAAGTGAGGAACGATTTCGTTTTGCACTTCAAGGATCACAATATTTAATTGCGATAAGGAATGGCGCAGATGACGGCTTTGCATACTGCAAAGCCGGATACGTAAATTAAGAAGATTTTTTCACATCTTAAAAATAGCACTTAAGTACTATTTACTCCATTTTCCCTTTGTCTTATTTTTATAATTTAAATACTTACTTCTGATTATGAGTAGGTTTTAACACAGAAACAGATTATACCTCAATTTGATTATACTGAATAATATATATCATAAATCACTGATGTCCGGTAAAACTACAAAATACCAGTTATTGTAAAAAAAAAATATTAATAATCAACGACATACAAATGGTTATTTTCAATTTTTCAAAGTAAGCCTATTAAAATAAGTTATACTGTA
>JAJYAG010000283.1 GCA_021779665.1 Bacteroidota bacterium
GCCGGTCTTAGCGGTGGTGGCGACGATGGCTTCAACTATCTCGACTACGTCCCGGAAATTGCCCATGCCGCGGAAATTTCCGGCTTCCAGGGCGGTTTGATTCCATCATTTCCAATGACCGACGAATCCCTCCGGGCTTCAATAATCAGGTTTCCATCTTCCACTCTCGCGTTCTCAGGCTTGTTGGTGTAATACTGCATTTCGTTGTTGCGGATATACCCCGTTTCGTATCCCCACTTGGAGCTGTCGGGTACACCGGAAGTGTCAAATTCGTCGGACCAGACGAGTTTATCGAATGTCTTTTCAGATTTGCAGCCCGTAAGTGAAATTGCTACAATAAGAAATAGCAGAATGACAGGTAGTTTTTTCATGGTTTAAGGTTTTTGTGTTAATACTAAATAGCGAAACAAAATTATAAATCTTTCCGGCTTTCGCTTAAAAGTTTTAAATTGTAATTTAATTTACACCCAACCTTATGAAACGCTTAATCACTCTCCTTTTAATTACAATTTTTACAGTTAATTCGGCATGCTCGCAGTCAATGGATCCCAATGCGGTTTATCTGATTATCCGGGCCGACGATATTGCCTCATCTCAGGCTGCGAACGAAGCAATTATCAAATGTTACAAAGAAGGTATTGCTAAAAGTACAGAAGTTATGGTTCCATCGCCTTGGTTTATAGAGGCGGCAGAACTGCTAAGGAAAAATCCTGGTCTTGATGTCGGTGTTCACCTGGTGCTTTCGAGCGAATGGGATTATATCAAATGGCGTCCATTGACCAATGCGCCCAGTCTGGTCGATTCCAACGGATATTTCTTTCCAAAAATATGGAAAGATCCTTCTTTTCCGCCTAAGACATCGCTTGCGGAAAGTAAGTGGAAACTCGACGAAATAGAGAAAGAGTTACGGGCTCAGATTGAAATGGCCAAAAAGCACATTCCCCAGGTAAGTCATATCAGCGATCATATGGGCTGTACATATCTTGATCCTGAGATTCAGAAAGTTGCTAAAAAGTTAGCCGCTGAATATGGGCTTGATATAAAGACGGATAAGGTGAAAGGATTTAACGGATTTGCAGGAGCCAGGGATAATACTGATAAAATAGCAGCTTTTATAAAAAATATCAATAGCCTTAAACCCGGAGTCTACATGTTTGTTGAACATCCCGCACTGGATACTCCCGAGATGAAACACACCGGACATTTGGGCAATTACACAGTTGCTGCCGACCGTCAACTGGTAACCGATTTGTTTACAAGCAAGGAAGTTGCAGCAGCGATTAAGGCAAAGAACATAAAACTTATTAGTTACGCTGATCTGCCTGAATTGCGGTAATCGACCTCGTGCATATTCCTGTAGCGCAACTTTATTAAAAGCTTATTGTTTCTTGGATTAATGTATTTTTATAGCTTATGGTTATTCTGGAGATATTGAAGATTACTTTCCCTCTGAAAAATCCGGTATTACTTTTTGCGCTTATACTTTTTATAATTCTTTTTGCGCCGATACTGCTCAATAAGTTTAAAATTCCTCCTTTGATAGGTCTTATTATTGCTGGAGCTATTATCGGACCAAACGTCCTGAATCTCATGGAAAGAGATAGTTCTATTGTATTGTTTGGAACGGTGGGACTTCTTTATATCATGTTTCTGGCCGGTATTGAAATGGATATAGGGAATTTTAAGAAAAACAGCGGCAAAAGTCTTGTTTTTGGAATTTATACTTTTGCTATACCTATGATTCTTGGGTATTTAGCCAGCCGGTATTTTCTTAATTTTTCCGTTTTGACATCGGTACTATTAGCCAGCATGTTTGCGTCGCATACTTTAATTGCTTATCCTATTATCAGCCAGCTCGGAGTAGCTAAAAACAGGGCCGTTAATATTACAGTCGGGGGAACAATGATAACCGATACGCTGGCCCTTTTAGTACTTGCGGTAATTGTTGGTATGTCAACAGGAGAAATAAACAATGGATTCTGGATACGACTAATAATATCTGTAATTGTGTTTGGGATTGTGGTTGTGATAGGCTTCCCTATGCTAGCCCGGTGGTTTTTTAAGCGATACGACGATCATATTTCTCAATATATTTTTGTACTGGGAATGGTGTTTCTGGCGGCATTCCTTGCCGAGGCCGCCGGTATCGAAGCTATTATCGGGGCATTTCTTGCAGGTTTGGCTTTAAATCGCTTAATACCACAAACTTCACCCTTGATGAACAGAATAGAGTTTGTTGGTAACGCCTTGTTTATTCCCTTCTTTTTAATCGGGGTTGGAATGCTCGTGGATTTTAAAGCTTTTTTCAAAGATTTTGAAACTATTAAAGTTGCAATAACAATGACTGTTGTGGCAACTGTTGCAAAATTTGTTGCCGCCTGGATGACTCAAAAAACCTTCAGGTTTACCCTGGACGAGCGCAGACTCATTTTTGGTCTCAGCAATGCTCAGGCTGCTGCAACGCTGGCTGCAATTCTGGTGGCATATAACATTATTATTGGGACAACGGCCGATGGTGAGCCAATCCGGCTTCTTGGCGAAACTGTATTAAATGGCACGATTTTAATGATTCTGGCAACCTGCACTATCGCATCGTTTGTTGCCCAAAAGGGTGCAGCCAACATTGCCTTAACTCAGGAAGCAAACAACGAAAGCGAAACTGACGAAATTGATGAACGGATCTTAATTCCTGTTAACAGCATTGAGCTGGCCGAAGAGCTTATCAATCTTAGTACTACTGTGAAAACTCAGGGGCCGCAGAGTAAACTTTATGCATTAAACGTGATACCAAGCGAAAGCACCAGCGAAGAGTCCGACCGCAGCGCCCGCAAAATACTTGATAAAGCTGCCGGTATTGCTGCCGCAACGGATAACGATCTTCAGGGGCTGCTCAGGTACGATTTGAATATTGTTAATGGCATTACCAACGTTGTAAAAGAGCATAAAATAACTGATATAATTCTGGGCTTACACATTAAAAAAGGTATCAGCGATTCGTTTCTGGGTAACCTTACCGAAGGTATCCTGACGCGCTGCAACACCACAACCCTTATTTATAAGCCATATCAGCCTTTGTCGACTATAAAAAGACATCTGATAATTTTGCCCGAAAGAGCCGAAAGAGAAATTGGATTTCCTTTCTGGCTTGTAAAAATCTGGAACATTGCAATTAATACCGGAGCTCCGCTGGTGTTTTTTGCTCCGGTTGCAACATTAAACTATATAAAAACCATTCATGCAAAACATCCTGTTGAAGCCATTTTCAATATGTTTAATGATTGGGCCGATTTTCTTATTCTTTCGCGTGAAGTCCGAACTGATGATAACATGGTAATCGTACTTAGCCGGAAAGAACATGCGTCGTATCACAACAGCATGTCACGCATTCCTCATTATCTGAATAACTATTTTCAACTTACCAACTTTATTCTTATTTACCCTATGCAAGCCGGGGTTACCGGTGATACACAGATAAATCTGAAAAATCCTTCCCTGCTCGAACCTTTCAAGGACAACCTTGACAGACTGGATGCCATCGGTAAAGCTTTGGCCGGATTATTCAAAAGGCGTTAATTACTTTGCTCCTTCCAAAGTGCTTTGTTTTACCTGCTCCTGAACGGGCCGTTTGTATTTTACATTTTCGATTTTCAAAACTACCGGATTGGGCCACTGGTTATTGGTGTAAAGCCTGTGTCCATTAACTGCGCTGATCACAAGTCCGATAGGGGTGTGGCTTGTGTAAATTTTAGCATCGAATCCGTTTTTGTACTCTAAAAGTTCACTGGCATAGCTTAATATACTCACCTTTGTATTTGCGTCTCCTTCCAGGGTTTTGAACACAAACTCCTTGCGATCTCCATATTTCCAGTTTTTGCCGCTTTGCACAAAAGCATAAACGGTGTTGCTGCCTTTCGCTTTTGTAAACCAGATATCGCCTTCCTTAATAATTTCCCATGGCCGGATGTTGCTTATGCCTTCCTCGTTAACAAGGTTCCATAATGCGACTTCTCTTAGCAATGCTTCCTGTTCAATCTGAATCTCGCCATCGGGCTTGGGGCCGACATTCAACAAAAGGTTTCCGCCTTTGGCTCTGATTTCGATAAGCATGTTGATAATTTCGGTTCCGGTTTTATGAGGATCGTTTGTAGGTTTGTACTGCCAGTCGGTACCCATTGTGAAACATGCTTCCCACGGGCCTGGAACAGGTTTGTCAGGTAGCTTTTGTTCCGGTGTTTGCATCTGCCCGCGTGTAACAACCACGTTTGGCTGCAATTGCCATACATATTCCTTTAAACCTTCGGCGGGGCCATCGAAAAATACAAGGTCGATATTCCCATATTGTGTGAAAAGCTCCTTAAGCTGTGCTTTGTCCAGATCCATAAGTCCTTTATTGTTTGCAGGGTAATGCATCGGATGCTGAAGTCGTCCTATAGGTATTTTATTCCTGTACAGATAATGGAAATCTTCCGGTGAAAAGTAAATGCCTATCGCAATTCCCTGTTTGCGGAATGCAT
>JAJYAG010000007.1 GCA_021779665.1 Bacteroidota bacterium
GCGGAACTTCCATTCCTGCTTCAACAGCTAATCTTTTGAGGGTTTGCATATGTTTTTGTCCATATTCGGCATACACGTTTCCTTTTTGGTTCACACCAACACCAGCCTGAATAATTCTTTTATCGAGCCTGGCGGAAGTATAATCCCTGTCGGCTCCTTCGTAGGTAATCGCCCAGGGCGCGGCCGAATGCTGATATTCGTTCTCGAGCTGAATGCCAACTATCGGACCGCCATCTTTAAAATAAAGGCCTTGCAGTTGTTTGCCAATTTGCTTGTATAGCTTCTCCACACAGGCCAGGTAGACCGAATCGTTGGAGCGGACTTCGAAAGGCCTTCCATAAAGCCAGTCGGGCAAACCCCCGTTGCGCATTTCACCATGTGCAAAAGGCCCAATCCTGACAATAACATCCATGCCATTGACTTTGCACAACTCCACAAAATGCCGGAGGTTCAGATCCCCATCCCAGTTGAAAACCCCTTCTTTCCGTTCGTGCAGATTCCAGAAAACATAAGTGGCCACTATCTTGATTCCACCCGCTTTCATTTTCCTGATTTCCGTGTCCCAATACTTGTTTGGAAAACGGGAATAATGAAATTCGCCGATAACGGGAATGTAAGGACTGCCGTTGCGCTCAATATAAAAGTTATTTACATCGATGGATTCTCCTGTTTTGCTTTTTCCTCCAAGATCCAGATGGCCTCTTTTTATGTTTGGCTTAACCTCTGAAACATTGATTTCATAAGTCTGCGCAAACGAAATCTTGCATGAAAGGAAGAAAAATATGCAAAATACACTAACCCAATTAAAGGTCTTCCTGGAACTCTTCTCAGTCATTGTTAAAAAAGCTTTTGATTTCATTTAATTCAACGCTCACAGCAGGATTGAACGAACTTCCGCTCATATAGCTTCTCAGACTATATAGCAACTGCCTGGCTTCAGGACGGGCCTGGCTATCGGTAAGCAGGTCGGCACCACAAACAAGCAGTTTTCCATTTCCTGCCTTAACTTCAAAGATTAACCCCAGAGGCCGGTTTGTGACCCAATCGTCGATAACGCGGACCACGGGTTTTAAATCTTTTGGTAATTCGGATAAGTTCAGGGCGTTGCAGTGACTCATAGCATCCCACCACTGCCAGTTGCTGTGGTAATCGGTTGGGAAAGCTGCCAATGCAGGATGATTGGGATTACAAAGAATGCCCAGTGTATGAGGCGGCTGTTTGTTTGTCCAGGCAGTATTCCAGAATATACTCGAGAAGCCAACGGCCACATTACCTCCTTTTTCGGGTTTGACACTGCCCTTTTTAACCGTTAGCAATACTTTTCCGCCTTTAGCCAAAATATCCTCAGCTTTAGAGTCTAATTTTTGCGTTATCAATATATCCGATCCGGCTTGTGGAAGGACGGCAGGATAAACCCATATATCCCAGATATTTTCGGCCGATCCAACGGTGACTGACAACTGAAGTTTTCCGGCTTCTTTTATGGAAGTCAATACCTGTTTGATTGTTCCGAGTTTTATACCATTTCCAAGGGGGATATCTTTTGTATCGAGTTGTCCTTCGAACAATGTTTTGCCGGTAATATCAGCCACCTTCCATTTGGGAGTGACGTTTGAGAGTGCCTTATCACCAAAGTGAGCCACTTCTAAAGGAATTGAAAGTGTATCGGTATTTGTGTAAACCATTTTTGGCAAACGCGCCAGGGGAACCGTAGCATTGCAGAACCGGCTGTATTCCTGTGGTGTGACATAACCCTTTTCTTTCCAGAATGGATTGAGTACGCCCACCAGCGCAGTACCCTGACCGGGAAAATCGTGCAGGTCGAGCAACTGGAAACCACCAAAACCGGGAGTACGAAGCGCAGCTTCAATATCGGCCTTGTAGCACAATGCCTGCAGCTTTCCCGAAGCCAGCAGAAAACTGTCGGCCAATGTTCCCATGCCATTTTCTTCAAGTGTTTCCCTGAATATTTCAAAATTCTTTGCTTTCAGAACCCCATCGTATTGGGCAATTTCTTTGAAATCGGGGTAAACACACCACTGCCCAATTTCGTGGCTCACCGTAGGTTTATTAAAAGTGGCTATCTGCGCGCTCCAGTCATAATCGAAACGAGGCGGCTGGCTGTTGATAATGCTGTTTAACCCTTGTCCCCAGAGCTGAATTCGCGGATCGGAAGTGCTGTTAAAGTCCGATTCGGGAATCAAGGGCCAGCCGGCACCGCTGGAATACAGCCGGCGATTGTCCCTGTTCTTCCAGTAAGTATCAAACTCGCCAAGCCATTTAACCTGGTTGGAGCCTGCCGGTTCGTTTCCATAAAGCAGGATGCAAAAGGAAGGATGATTGCCATATTCGGCGACCATGCGTTCACTTTCATCATAGATGAATTTGTCAACAGGTGCTCCGTAACCGATAGAGGCCCCCTGATTTGCCCACGACGGACCTTCCACATGAAGGTAAAAGCCTGCTCTGTCGGCTGCTTCGAAAGCTGCAGCGGGTGGACACCATGAATGAAAGCGGAAATGATTCAGTCCATGCGCTTTGGCAACCCTGTAAATCCTTCCCCACTCGGCAGTATCGGTGGGAGGATAACCGGTTTTGGGGAAAATGGCACATTCGAGCGTTCCGCGCAAAAAGGTGGGCCTGCCGTTAATCGAAAACTGCGTTCCATTGATTTTAAATTCGCGCATGCCGAATAAAACTTCTTTCCGGTCAGTTTCCTGCTCACTGCTTTCAAGGGTAACAACCAATTTGTATAAATCGGGATGAAATTCGCTCCACAATAACGGATTGTTCCCCATTGAATATTCAACATCAAGCGATGCCAAATCAGGATCAATGACTATATCCGTTTGAAAAGGTTCTAATTTCTCTACGGTTGCATTTTCAGGAATTGCCTGAAATTTCAATGTACCCTTTACTTTTTTACCGGAGGTGTTTTTGAAAAATACTTTTACTCTGATTTCTTTATTCACCACATCCGGGTATACATCTACAAAAGCCAGATGAGCTGCCGGTCGGGCACGCAACTCCATTTTGCCGACGATCCCGTTCCAGTTACTTTGTGTGTGGTCGGAGATACTGTGCGAATTCTGTCCGACTTTGATGTCCTTCACCCTGTTATCCACACAAATGGTAATTACATGTTTGCCCGGTGTCAACAATGAAGTTAGATCGTAAATATGTGGGGCAACCAGGGAATTCTGCATCCCGGCTTCTTTATCATCAACCCAGATGCGGGTTTCCCAGTGGCAGCGTTCAAGGAAGAGCTGCACATTTTTACCTTCCCAGTTACCCGGAATATCCACCGTTTTCTGGTACCAGGCAGCTCCCACATAATATTTCACCGGCTGCAACCAGAATGGAACCTTGATATTTCCCTCCTGACGATATTTTTCGTAACGCGGGTCTTTAAACCACGAGCTATCCACAATTTGCCCTGTCCATGGGTTATTCACCACAATGTCGTTTCCTTTACCATTGGTAGTCATGGAGCCGGGAAGGGTTATCTTATCGTTTAAATTCAGCGAAAACCACTTTTCGCTTATACCCTTGTCGTTGGGATCAGCCTGAAATGCCCATTCGCCCGAGAGGTCGATGGTTGCTTTTTTGTTGCACCCCGTAAGACAAACGGATGCTATTATAACGAGCAGGGTAAATGTAATTTGCTTCATAGTAAATTATTTAATGACGGGTTACAAATTCGTTTTCAATATCTTCGAGCGATTTGCCTTTGGTTTCCTTCACCTTGAGATAAATAAAAATAAAACCAAGAACACAAATCACTGAATATCCCCAGAACGCCATGGCATCGCCAAATTTCTTCTCGATAATAGGGAAGGTGAATACAAGCACAAAATAAGCTAACCAAAGGCTCAGCACGGCAATGGAAGTGGCCACACCGCGAACGCTGTTTGGGAAAATTTCGGAAATAAGCACCCAGGTAAGTGGGGCCAGCGACATGGCATAAACCCCGATGGCCAGGATAATGAAAGTTGCCAGACCCTGGGCTGTTCCGGTATAAAGCAGCGCGCCGATCATCACATATAAAACAGCCAGTCCTCCGGCACCAATCAGCATCAAAGGGCGGCGTCCCCATTTATCCACCAGTGACATGGCAACTAATGTGAAGACCAAATTGGCAAGACTGATCCATACGGCCTGCAATAATTGCTCACTCTTACTTGCGCCAATGCTGCTGAAAATATTGGTGGTGTAGTTAAATACTACGTTTATGCCGCAAAATTGCTGGAAAACTGCCAGGCCAATCCCAATAAGCACAATGGGATAAATTGCTTTTTGGAACAGGTGGATATAATTTGTTTTAACTTCTCCATGCACTGTTTTCCTGATAGCAGCAACGGTTTCGTTCACGAAGCCCGGCGAGCCAATCCGGCCAAGCACCTTTCTTGTCTCGTCTTCACGACCGGCACGCAACAACCAGCGCGGACTTTCGGGCAGAAAAAATACTCCTGCCAGGAACAAAAAGGAAGGAACCATACCCAAGCCGAACATCCATCGCCATGCATCAGGACCGGAGTCGCGAAGGAGGAAATTTTCAAGATGCGTAATAACCTGACCCAAAACAATGGTTAATTGATTGATGGCCACCATACGGCCGCGCACTTCGGCAGGGGAAATCTCGGCAATATACATGGGCGAAAGCATGGATGCCATTCCCACGCCAATTCCTGCAGCAAAACGCGATGCAATAAAAAAGGAAAGAGAAGGCGAAAACGCCATGGCCAGCGACGAAACGAAAAAGATAGCAGCGGCAGCCATCAGGCCGGGTTTACGGCCATACTTATCAGCTAAACCACCTGCAATCAGGCATCCCAAAACACACCCCAGGGCCAGAGAACCTGTTGTAAATCCTTCCCAGTATTCGTTCAATCCAAACTGTTCTCTTAAGAAAGGGAGTCCTCCTGTGATTACGGCAAAATCGAACCCGAACAGATAACCACCCATGGCCGAAACCAGGGAGATGCCAATTAAAAATTTCCAGTTGTATTTACTCATTAGTTAGTGGTAAAAATTAAAACGAAAATACAAACACTCTTTCCTTTGGTAAATGGATTAATTATTGAATTACATGCACTATTTTATTATTTTTGAAACAAAACTCAGATAACAATGCGCAAACGCGATGGATTTAACAATCAGCTTGCAATAGTATTGCCTCCGCATATTCAAACCGAATTGAAAGAAAATCCATTGACAAAATTACTATTCGTTACCGATATTGGATTTTATCCGTCCGCAATGTATCATTACCGGGAAAGAGCCGAGGGGTGTGAACAAAATATTCTTATTTTCTGCACCGATGGAAACGGTTGGATTGAAGCCAACGGATCAGTCAAAAAGATAAACAAGGACACGTTCCTGATTATTCCTGCCGGCCTGCGCCATAAATATGGGGCCGACAATTCCAGTCCATGGACTATTTACTGGTTTCATTTCACCGGCTTACAAGCTGCCGGTTTTTGCAGCGACAGTTTGACTGTTTTCAACATAAACAGTGGCGAAAACACACGAAACGACCGCCGTATAAGACTTTTCGAAGAAATATACCAAACCCTTTCCATGGGTTATAGCAAGGAAAATCTGGAATATTCGTCCATTTGCCTCTGGTATTTGCTGGGATCGTTCAATTATCTTCCACAGTTTGAACGCATGCGCACTTTTCAGCAAACCGATGTAATCGAAAAAAGCATCCTTTACATGCATGAGCATCTGAAGGAAAACATTAACCTTCAGGATCTGGCAACCCACTGTGGTTATTCTACATCCCACTTTTCGGCTATCTTCCGAAAAAAAACCACCCGCTCACCCATAGAGTATTTTCTCGACCTGAAGATGCAAAACGCCTGTCAGCAGCTCGACTTCACCAATAAAAGAATAAAGGAGATTGCTACAGACCTTGCCTTTGGCGACCAGTTTTATTTTTCGCGGCTATTTAAGCGAATTATTGGAGTTTCACCGGTGGAATACAGAAATAAGAAGAAGGGATAGACTTTGGTTATTATTTACCGTGAGTGCGATCTAGGAATTTATTTAATACAATTCTAATTCTACTTTGAAAGATTAGTAAAAAATATAATTTGCCACTAATTCACTAATAAAAAATATGAGTGAAATTTTGTATAAAGAAGAAAGCTACCGGATAATTGGAATATGTATGGATGTACATAATAATTTAGGACCTGGGTTTCTTGAAATTGTCTACAAAGATGCATTGGAATATGAATTTCGTAAAGCTGACATTTTTTTTGAAAGAGAGAAAGAATATCCGGTAAAATACAAGGAGATATTTCTTCCTCATAAATTCTACGCTGTTTTTGTAGTTTTTAACAAAATTATACTGGAAATAAAGGCTGTTTCGGGAATGGACGATGCATTTACAGCTCTGGCTATCAATTATCTTACTGTTTCACAAAATAAACTGGCTCTTATAGTTAATTTTGGTGAACTTAAATTGAATTATAAACGAATTATTAAATAATCACGAATCGAATAATTTATTCTTTTTGAATAAATTATTCGTGCATTCGTGGCTATTTTTTATTTAAATATAAATGTGTCAAAGTAGAACTAATAAGATAATAAGGTTATAAGCCATTTGATGCCTTTTGTACTAAGCTTAAAATACAATCAGAAATAAGGTTTTCTAAAAAGAACCTTATTTTGCATTTCATCAACCTTAGTAGAACAGATATACGCGCCGTATTAACGTTATTTCCGGCGTTTAATAAATATATTCAGTTCGGACTCATGTTACTTAAGAGTATTGTTCCCATTTTGTATAAATAAACATTCAAAAAGTATATTGATTATTGTTGGTTGAGTAAGTAATTTTAATGCTTAAACTTTCCTTTAAAATTTACAGGTATGTCTTCAGTTCTGGATATAAAGTTAATGCACCCCCGTGATCAGATTGTGTTGGTAATTAGCCGGATTTATAATCGCGGACTTACTACAACTTCTGGCGGAAATATTTCCATTATCGACGAAAGTGGTGATATTTGGGTAACTCCTTCAGGGGTTGATAAGGGAACACTTCAACCCTCTGACATCATCTGTGTTAAACACGATGGCACAATTGTCGGAAAACATAACCCTTCCTCTGAATTTCCATTTCATAAAGCCATATATCAGAAAAGGCCTGATATTAAGGCTATCATACACGCACATCCCCCTGCCCTTGTTTCTTTTAGCATTGTCCGCGAAATTCCTAATACAAATATTGTTTCGCAGGCGCGGCATGTCTGCGGACCGATCGGATACGCTCCTTATGCCCTTCCCGGAAGCGAGGATTTGGGAAAGATAATTTCAGAAGAATTTGAAAAAGGTTACCTGGCCATCATCATGGAAAATCATGGAACCGTTATCGGGGGAACCGATCTCGTAAACGCGTTCCAACGGTTTGAAGCTTTGGAATTCTGCGCACGAACCATTCTTTATGGAAAAACCATTGGTAATCCTGTATTTCTCACGGATGCTCAGATCTATGCTTTCGATTCGCAAATACCACAGCCATTTCCCGAAATGGAAACTGTTAGCTATCCGTCGGACGAAAGGGAGAAGAGAGCCGAGATTTGCAACATTGTTCATCGTGCCTGCAATCAGGGGTTAATGATAAGCTCATATGGAACGGTTTCTGCACGCTGGCGCGATAACGACTTTTTAATTACACCCACCAATGTCGCCCGATGGGATCTGGAACCAGGCGATATTGTCCAGATTAAAGGAGGACAAAGAGAACCAGGCAAAATTCCTAGTCGCGCTACCTGGTTACACCAGGAAATTTACCGGAATAATCCCCATGTTAATTCTATTATATTTACACAACCCCCGTATTTAATGGCTTTCGGGGTTACACAGGCACTTTTTGACGTGCGAACCATCCCCGAAAGCTGGATTTTCCTTCAGGATGTTCCTTCACTGCCTTTTGGAACTCATTTTATGGGAAATAAGGAAATTCTGGAATTGATTTCATCAGGCGTTTCGGCATTGTTGATTCAGAATGACGCCTTTATGGTTGCCGGCGATAAATTAATTCAGACGTTCGACAGACTCGAAGTTGCAGAATTCAGCGCAAAGTCATTGGTGATGAGCGCTCCTATTGGCGAACTGAAGCCTATAAACGATAAACAGGTGGAAGAACTTAAAATTGCTTTTAAGAAAATGATACCTGAAAGAAAAATTAAAAAATGAAGTGAATAGATCCCTCAAAGGATTCCTCATTCCACTACGTTCCATTACCAGGACAGATTTGGGGCAAGGATCGTAAATATTGGGTATAGCTATTGCGACGATGTTGACATGGTTTCTTTGCCCAAATGTTTTTCGCGTCGCTGAAATATATTCTTGAATCTAATCCGGGGGTTACACTTCGTTTCACCCCCGGCTACAAAACTGAAACACCTACGGCGTTTTAACAGCCGTCATCAGTCCATTATGCCCCATTTTTCTGGGGCGGGGTCTACCAATGACAAATTTCTGTGGCAAGCTGTTTATGAGGTGTTTAAATTACGCTCAAGTATGCCAGAAATGGCTAATTTTCGGGACCTCCCTTCAGAAAATGGTGTTAAGAAAACATGTGAGGATCAGTAACGAGAGGTGCTGGTGGCTATCGGCATGAGCGGTTATAAAGGTCAAAATTCATAGAGCCTATGAAGCTAAAACCTTAATACCTTTCAAAACTGGCACTCCATAGCGGTTTATCCTGCAGTATATGATAAACTCGATTCTGCAACATGCTTAAACTGCAGCATTGAAAGCTGGTAATTCGAAAATGCTGTATTGCTTATTTTCAAGGTTATTCTCAAGAATGCTTCTGACAATTGTTTTAACCCCGTTAACATAGGATGCATGACCCAAAACTTTCATTTCTATAATTAATTCATCATCTCCGTCGCTAATTTGGATTTTATGATATGCATGTTTCGAAAGGTAAGCTTCAGGAATTCCTATTATATTTTGTTGTATATCAGGGTTACGAACCGAAATGATACTATTCGCGGGGACATTCAGTGAGCGGGCAAAAGCTAATGCTGTGCCTGCTTCCGTTTTTTTGGCCAACTGGTGGGATTCCAGAATTGAAATTTTAAAATGCTCAAAATATTTTCCGGTTTCATTAATCATTTGAAGGGCCTTTAAAATTAATATTGAGGCATTCGGACAAGAAATGTAAGGGAAATCGAAGACTTTTCTTTCTGGTTCCAACCCCGTTGAAAGTTGAATGAAGGCAGATTGGGTGCGTGAACAGAATGAGGTACATTCCTCCATTTGCCTTCCCGATCCGGTATGGATCACAATTGCCTTTTCGTTCATACTTTGAATTGATGTTTCCCATCTGACAATGTCGTGAGGAAGAAATGACCAGTCGGAAGCAAGTAACGCTCCGGCCAGTTTGCCTGAACCAACAACAATAATTTTCATTTTCCAGGTTTGAATTAATTAGATTGGGAGGATTAATGTTTTAAATACAATCCAAACACAAGGACACAAAGAATTGATTCTGTTTTTTCTCTCTTCGTTTTAGTGTCCTTGCGCTTAAACGTTTCATTTACATTCTGAAACTACCAGTTTTTTACCTGGCTAAAAAAAGTGACACTCATACTTCCAGGAACAATGAGCGGCGTAATTTCATCGAAAAGTCTGCTGGCACGCAGTTTTTCGCCAACAGCTTTAAGTTTCTCCATGTTCTTGATATGGTAAATAAAATACCAGATATTACCTTCCATAGCTTTTATAAGCTCTGCATCCAAAAAACCATCCTGTTTTTGCAAAAAAGAATTTATCAAATCGGCTTTCGTTAATAACTGTTCACTGGTTGTGGTTTGTAAAGCTTCTATTTTTACAAACTCGGTTATAACTGTTGTTTTCATAATTTATGTGGTTTAAAAATTATGAGACAAAATTGGGAGAGAACGGTCTGATAAAATAGTATAAAAACGACAACTAGGTTAGTTTGCCGATTTGCAGGATGGAATTATTCTGGTTAACAAATGTTTTGGGTGTATTTCCTGTAAAGCGCTTGAATTCTTTTATAAAATGCATCTGATCGAAATATTCGTTATCATAGGCCAGATCGGAAAGTTTTGAATAACCGCTGTTAAGCAATTGGTTTACGCTATTATGAAATCGGTTAAGAGTATTGTAAGAACTGGCCGACAGCCCGACATATTTTGCATACATGCGCTCCAGTTGCCGGAGGCTGATGTTGTGCTGCTTACAGAAATCTGTTATCTGAATCGAATTCTCCTGCTTGAGTGCATTAAAAATCAGCCGGAAATTCGCGGGAAGCAGACAGGAACTATCGAGTAATAATATTAGTTCATTTTCAAGGACTTTTAGTTTACTGGTGATGTCGTCCGCCTCTTTCAGGCGATCGTTTATCTTTCGGGCAACTTTAAAACCTATTTCCTCAGCTCCCAGTATCTGATTCTTAAATTCGGAAACCGGAATTTTCAGGAAAGGATACACTCCGTCGGGTTTAAAACAGACACCTATAACGTTGACATTCCCGTTTAATTTCAGGTGAACATTTGTAAATTGGTTTTGTAAGCCCGGGAAATAAACATCTTCCAGCAAATTTTCCCGGCCGTCGCGACAAACATAATGAGGCGTATCGCTCAGGTTAAACCTCATATTAATATTTCTCTGTGGAATTAGTTTGTGGTTAAGTTGGGCATGATCCATGCGAAGCTCCCAGAAGAACCGGATGTAATTCTTAAGGATGGGATGTTGAACTTCGTATCGTTTTATTGGATTCTGCATCAAACTAATGAATGAATTTTTAATTCTTTGCAGAACAAATTTATTCAAAATCAACAAATTCTACCGTTTAAAAAACTCATTTTCGTTTAGGTTAACATTATCAATACTTTTGTTGGTAATAGTACCCGATACTCCTAAACTCTCCCGGCAAACAACAAAATAAT
Organism: Bacteroidota bacterium; assembly: GCA_021779665.1. Classification (GTDB taxonomy): domain Bacteria; phylum Bacteroidota; class Bacteroidia; order Bacteroidales; family JAAUTT01; genus JAAUTT01. The sequence continues at coordinate 10,944 of JAJYAG010000007.1, forward strand.
CATCGTAAAGGGATTTGTAATAGATAGTTATTCTTATTTTCTCTTTATTCGCTTTCAGGAGTTTGTAAAGTTTCCCATCTGGAATAGTCAATATTGGGAAGATCTGCATGGGGACAAGCATTCTGTTTTTAAGTTTTGTGGAAGAGAAATCTTCAAAATTAAGACTATCCTTGTTCATCATCCGGAACAATTCATCCCAACTGGAAACTGCAACTGAATTGTATTCAATTTTAGTGGCAAGGATTTCGGCAGGTCCTATACCGCAATTGTTAATAGAAATATTAAGGTTCTCGGAAGGGTTTTCGGAGAAGGAAATATCGATCCTAGGTAAAACTGAAAGATGCATTTGTTCACGCATTAGCTTTGCCTGCGAGATTGAAACAAATAATGCACAAAGGCTCACCAGTACTGCTGAAACGCCAATAATGATCTGAAGTGTTGAGGTTTTTTTATGTTTCGAGTTTCCCATTTTCAAGGCTGTGAGTTTTAAACGGGCCTAAAGTAATCATTTCAATGTTTTCTAAAAATGTCTTGCAGAATTTTGTTTAGGGTCTAATCTTGTCCGCCTATGTTGAATCCGGATATTTTTCTCTTGAAATCGCATAACTGTTGTTGTAAATTTAAGCCTTTTTTCGTAAGGCATCGGCTTTGATCGAAATTCTTGATATATGCCTTTTTATAAGTGGACTTTTGTTCTTCTTATTTTTTAAACCAAACCATTCATGAAAACATTAGCTTATGCAGCTTCCCAGCCCGGAGGTAAATTATTGCCTTTTGAATACGATTCTGGTGCGTTGGGCGATCACCAGGTGGAAGTTAAGGTGGAACACTGCGGCGTTTGCCACAGCGATCTCAGTATGCTCGATAATCACTGGGGAATTACACAATACCCTTTTGTGCCCGGTCATGAGATCATAGGTACTATTGAAAAAGCTGGTTCTTACGTTACACACCTGAAAGAGGGACAACGCGTGGGAATAGGATGGAGTTCGGGTTCATGTAATACCTGCGATATGTGTATGAGTGGCAACCATCATCTTTGTGCAGCCAATATTCCTACAGTACTCGGACCCTACGGTGGATTTGCAGAAAGGGTGAGGGCTCAGGCCGAATGGGTGTTCCCTTTGCCCGAAAATCTTGATCCTAAAATGGCTGGCCCATTAATGTGCGGAGGAATAACAGTTTTTAGCCCTATGCTTGAATTCAATGTAAAGCCTACGCATAGGGTTGGTGTAATCGGAATTGGAGGCCTCGGTCACATGGCTATTAAGTTTCTCAATGCCTGGGGATGTGAAGTTACTGCGTTTTCAAGTCATCCCGAGAAAGAACAGGAAGTGCGAAGTTTTGGTGCGCATAATTTTGTGAAATCAACTGACAGCAATGCCTTAGCGAAATATGTCAATTATTTCGATTACATCATCAGTACGGTCAATGTTACATTGAATTGCGACTGGAATGCATATATCAATGCTTTACACCAAAAAGGGAAACTTGTTTTTGTTGGAGTAGTGCTGGAACCGCTTCAGGTAAACCTGTTCCCCATGATTATTAAACAAACAATTGTTGCGGCAAGTCCTACAGGAAGTCCGGCTGTCATTGCTTCCATGCTCGAGTTTGCAGCCAGGCATAATATTTTGCCAACAGTGGAATCCTTTCCCTTTACAGACGTGAACAAGGCCGTTGATCTATTAAAGGAAGGCAGGATGCATTACAGGGCTGTTCTTTCAAATTGAAAAACTGAGATTCGTCTCTGGCTTATCGGTCGTTACGATTTTTATCCAGGCATCCTGACAGGATGAAATCGTCCGTCTTTTACGGAGAAGGTCTCGACTACCCTGCAATGGTTTCCCGGGGTCAGATGACGTAAAGTTCAGCTCATCAGTAGTTATGTAGAGTTTGATCTATTCTGATTATTGGGAGTTTCTTTTTTAAATTATTATTGAATTCTGATTATTTACCTTTAAATATTTACATTATGAAACGAATTTTTATTCTTTATCCAAACACCAATGGTAATTGGTTTAATATGGATTACTATATCAGTAATCATGTTCCTCTGGTTTGGAGATGTATGGAACCGTATGGCATGGAAAAGATAGAAATGGATATGGGTATTGCAGGTCTGAACGGACCAGCTCCTTACTTTGCTATTGCCAGTATGACATTTCGCACCCTGGAGCAATTCCAGAAAGCTATGGAAGCTGAAGGGAAAACGCTGACAGATGATATTCCCAATTATACCCGCGATTTCGTGGTTCAGATTGGAGAAACCGTTGAACTAATGCAGCACGTATAAGTTGCATTTGTATTGATGGCGACTTGCTTTACAATTTATTCCTGGAGCTTTGTGTGAACTATTCAAAACCGACCTGTCGGGTATTCACGGTCGGTCAATCTTCTATTGCCTTGATCTTTAAGTTTTCCCAGCGCGTCTTTCATAGTTTTGACCCGTTCTGGAGAGTGTCCCTGCCAGGAATGGTAAATGTGAGTTAGAGTCAATTATATTTAAAAGGTAACCTCGATAAAAGCATGGTAAATGGCTCTATTCGCAGCTATCTCTCATCACCTTCCGGCAAATCATGTCTACCTCACGGTTCAGATTTTCCCGGGTACTGTTTTTTTGGTGGGCTTTGACTTTATGGAAAGCAATGGTGTGGCTTTTTAAAAGCGAAATCAACTCCTGCAATAAATCCGAATTTTTTAGGACATTTCCTTTTTTGGTTATAAAACGGGAGCCAAGTAACTTCTCAGCTCTTTCGGGGAGATTTGTTACATATTGGCTGTCGGTGTAAATTTCCAGTGGGATTTCCGGATAACGGGAAACGGCAAAATCGATAGATTTAAGCACTGCCAGCAATTCCATCCGGTTATGGGTGGTGTCCTTTTCAGTGCCATGAAGAATTGTTTTTTGCTCTCCGACAATGATGATCGCCGCCCAGGCGCCGCAACATGTTTGGGTGTTGCAGCTGCCATCGGTATAAATGATAACGGGAGAGAGGAGCATGACACAAAGGTATGGAAATAACCATTGCTTATGAAGTTGATGTAAGCTTTTACTCTATTGTTATTCTTACATGTATTAGGTATATTTACCCATTAATTAGAGTATTTGTGTTTCGCAGGTTACTTTAGATTAAAGAGTTTGGATATGAACCCACAACATATAAAGTTAAGCATACCCCTTACGTTTAATCAGGTGGTCGAAATTGTAAAGCAGTTGTCGCCTCAGGATAAAATAAAATTGAAAGAAGTTTTACAGGAAACCGAGGAAATTAATGATTCTGAAATTCCTGAAGAACATAAGAATATTGTAAGGCAACGGGTTAGGGCAAGTCAGAAGGATCCTTCCCGGATTTTAAACTGGAATGAAGCCAAACACAAGCTTAAAGTTTGAGATGCTTAGAAAATTCTCTATTGATATCGAACCCGAAGCCCTTGATGATATTCAGAACGCTATTGATTTTTATAACTCTTGCAAGCCAGGTCTTGGCAAACGATTTTATAAAGCTATTGACAAGCATTTCATTTTTCTCCAAAAGAATTACTCATTGTTTGAAATTCGTTATGATGATATTCGTTGCATGAAGGTTGCCAAATTTCCTTATATGATTCATTATCGCGTTTTAATGAGCCAGCAAACTGTAGGCATCAAGGCCGTTTTTTGTACATTCGGGACCCAATCAAATGGGGAAAAGAGGATTGAAGAAAAATAGAAGTTGGATGATAAAATTCTCTTTTACTCTGCGGAATTATTTAGTTCTAAGGTGCTAAATAGTTTATTTTGCTCAGGTTGGCATATAATTCCTTTGCAGCAGCAATTGCTTCATCGGCTGTTATACCTCCATTTATTCTGATTTCAACAGATTTCATAAAATTACCCTGAAGGCTTCTAAATGAAACCGATTCAAAACTATTATGCTGATCTTGTATACAGCCTGTTTTTTGAATGTAATAAGCTGCGCTGCCGTCCTCAAGTTTTAACTCTTTAGTGAGTGAATACGACACCAAAGGGTTGTTTGAATCTGATGAGGGTTTATAATTGGATGCATTTGGCAGGGTACTCTGGAAGGGCATCTTTTTATCTATCATGGTCAGGTATTCTTTTTTAGCGTCGTCGTTTTGAGTTATTTTAATTCCGATATTACATTCTCCCAAATTCCCATCGTTACAGCCAAATTTGTTTGGAATAGCCAGAGAGATCTCACAAACGGCAGTTAAGCCGGGTTTCATGTACATCTGGGAAGTAACTTTATATTTTGAGGGTATCGCCTTCAATACACTTGGTGGAAGGGATCTCTGCGCTTTAAGGGAGATGGTTGCCAGAAGAATAATACTGATTAATACTAACTTTTTCATGGTTGCAGTTTTAGGTAAATATTTGGAAAGGTGTGATTGAACTATCATTCACCATCAAAATTAGGATCTGGTAAAAGCAAATTCATCCCCCGAAAAGAGGATTTTAGGTTTGTATGTTTAATCTAAAACCGACATTTTCTTTGTCTGTATAATGGTGTTTCCTAATATTAGCCGGTAATAATAGATCCCGGGTGACAGGTTTAGTGCATTTATTTCCAGACTATACTTCCCTTTAGGCTTAAACTCCTTCATTAAAACCCCGATTTCTTTTCCCAGGGCATTGTATAAAAGAAGTGAAACCATATTGTCCTCTCCAATCTGGTAAGCAATTGTTGTTGTTTCGCTGAATGGATTCGGGTAATTCTGTCCAAGCCACGACTTATCGGGATTGTAAAATATTTCTTCAGCAGAAGTTATCAATTCCCTGTAAGGATAAAGATTGGCAGTTTGTAATTCGCTCAGGAAAGCATTGGTTCGGTTGGGGAAATACGTGTTCATGATAAAGTCTTTCTGCAACAGCCAGTGCTCTTTTGTATACAACTCGAAAGGACCGGTATTATAAGGATGCACATCGCGCCTGTAATCACCCCATCGGGCCGATTCGGCAATAATCGCCGGTTCAACCTGGTTCGACCGTACCATCCATGTTTGCTGGCACGAGGCAGGTGTAAGTATGCCATTGTTTTTGCAAAACAGTTCCACCCGTTGAGCGAAGAGGTATCTGAATTTATTGTTCTTTGCCAGCAGTTGAAACAGCTCGCTGGGACAATTTACATTTTTCTCGTTTGTAATATTTGCATTTACCGATTCAATAATGCGTTCGGCATCCCACGAAAAGAATTTAAAGCCGCTACCCGGATAAGCTCTGTTACGCATGGCCGTCCAGTTGTGGTGATCCCAGTCGGCATTGCTGACAAAGAAATTGAGGATCATATAATCGGCCAGGTTCTGAACGTCTACATAAGCCGGAAATGTGGAATTAACTGTTCCGTCAGGGTTCTTACCCTGAAGTCGGTAATAAACATCATTACTCACACCCTGCCGGGCCATTGCCAGTGTTGCATTCCAGGCATCCATATCGCCATCTACAATTTCTCCGTAATCTTTTATTACATCGTAATCATCTTTATCGCCTCCCAGGTATGAGGCTGCAAAGTCATTATCCAGTTTTTCGGTAGGATTATAAATACCCCAATAAATCCCGTTCAGGTAAAGATGTGCATAAATTCCATGGCCGGAAGGATTGCCCATCTCCTGTTGCTTGTCTTTTGCCCAAAGGTCCTGTATAAGCTGATGTCTGCTTCGCTCGGTGGCAGCCCAGTGTGTCCAGGTATTCCCGAAACCGCCTCTTAATATAATGCTGTTGAAAGATTGAGCAACGCCGTTTGCTTCTCCGAATAAGGGATAATTCATTTTGGACGAGCCATACTTTTCGCGAAAAGCAAGCGTAAATGAATGTTTCGGAGTTTTTTCGGCTCGCCGGCTGTGCCCTCCGTGAAGTCGCAACCCGCAATTAATTGCAAAATCATACGAACCGGTTGAATTAAAAATTTCAACCGAAGCAGGTCGTTCCCAGTCTTCGCCTAACTCGGGAACTTCGCCTGCTCCGGGAGCTCCGGTGTAGATATAAATTCCTCCCGAGTCGGGGTTTGTATTTTTCGAGAATAAGTTTTTTATATCAGTAACGATGGAAATGGAAGGAAGCGCCAGCATCGCGGTTTTGAAGTCACCTTTATATTTTTCGTTCTGTACAATTTCCTGATCCATTTCGTAATCGGCAGGTGCTGTACCCTGAATTCCGGTAAACGGTCCCCAGGTAGACGGATATCCTTCAGGGTTATTGGGTTGTTTCAATACATCGTCAATAAACAAATACGTTTGACTGGTAATGGTGCTTTTCAAGGTTGCAGATTTAATTGCACGGGCTCTTAAAACGGTGGTAGTATTTATCGGAATTGAATCGCTATAAAGCTTTCCTGTTTTTTCATTAAGCTCGCTGCCGTTTGTGGTGTAATAAATCGGTGCGTCGGAGTGAGGTGAGGACATGCCAACCTTAAAAGGAGCACTGTAAAAGCCATGTTTTTTGCTTATGGTTGGGGCATAAACTATCAGAGAGCTGTTGAACGCATTTGCTGCTCCCGGAGTAGGAGCGCCAGTTTCCAGATATTGAGTTCCGTCGAATGCATAGGAAATATTCTCTTTTTGCATCGGAAATGACGGACTAAAGATGGAAACTGCAGTTCCGGAAGAATTGTATAAACCTAGGAATTCGCCGGTAGTACTCAGTTTGAAGTTGGTGTGAAGCTCACTTCCCGCAACAGTTCTGTTTTTCCCCGAAGCAAAAACAACCAGGTAACTCTGGGGCATGATATCGACAGCCGGAAATTTCCACATACCCGGCGTCTCCTTTGAATCGGTGAGCGACCATCCTGAAAGATTTATTGTATTATTTGTCGGATTATAAATTTCGATCCAGTCGGAGAATGCTCCGTCAGAGTCTTTGATGGTGGCCGAATTTTCAGCCATAAACTCATTGATCAGGATATTCTGCTGAGCATTTACAGTGAAGCTAAGAGCAAATGATAAAGCTAAGGTTTGTAAAGTATGCAGGTAATTGTAGATTTTGTGCATTGCAGATAGTTTAAGCAGGCTCCCAAATTTATTTAAATTTATGATTGAATGATAAGAATTTAAATTATCCTTTATGTTGGTTTATTTGCTAGGCTCCGGCATTCCGACTCATGATTTAATTTTATATTTGGTTGATAAAACTGACATCTTTAGATATGAATATAGAAAATTTTAAAAATTACTTCTTTATAGGAATAGCAGGAACTGGCATGAGCGCCATTGCCCAGTATTTGCAAGGAATAGGCCGGAATGTAGCCGGATCAGACCGACTTTTCAACCAAAATAACAAAATGCTGATCCAGGAACAATTCGAAAAGCAGGGAATCCAATGCTTTTTTCAGGATGGAACAGGCATTACTGCCGAAACTGAGGTTGTGGTTGTTTCAACAGCCATTGAAGAGAGTAATGTTGAGTACAGGAAAGCCGTTGAAATGGGCATTCCGGTAATGAAGAGGTCGGAACTGCTGGCTGCCATCTCATCAAGCAAAAGAACAATTGCCGTTGGAGGTACTTCTGGAAAGTCTACCACCACAGCCATGATATTCCATATATTACAGGAAAACGGTTATTCTCCTTCGTTAATGACGGGTGCCGGTTTAACAGCTTTGCAGAAGCAGGGCCTGCCCGGTAATGCATGGGTTGGCGAAAGTGATTGGCTGGTGATTGAGTCGGACGAATCAGATGGTTCTATTGTAAACTATTTTCCGGAAATTAGTGTTGTGCTAAATGTCGACCGCGATCATAAGGAATTCGAAGAGCTGATGCAGTTGTTTGCTACTTTTAAGGAGCATACACGTGGAAAGTTCATAGTAAATCACGATCACGCTTTGATACGAACGTTATCACAAAATTCAGCTATTGATTTTGGAACAGTTCCGGGAGTTGGGTATCAGGGAAATGATTTTAAACAGGTTGGTTTTTCAATTCAATTTACTATCAATGGTGTTCCGTTCAAAATTCCGGTTATAGGCAAACACAATATGGAAAACGCCATGGCTGCTGTTGCTGTTTCGAATGTCATTGGAATTGATATCGAAAAAGCATCAAAGGCCCTGGAGAGTTATGTTGGGATTTACCGGAGAACACAGCTTGTAGGCGAAAGTAATGGTATTTATGTTATTGATGACTTTGCGCATAATCCGGCCGAAGTCGCTGCCGCTGTTAAAGCCTGCCAGCAGATAGGGGAGCGGGTAATCGCCTGGTTTCAGCCACATGGATACGGTCCACTCAGGTTTATGCACGAGGAACTTGCTGAAAAGGTAACTGATACACTCAGGGAAAAGGATTGCTTTGTGATGTCGGATGTATATTATGCCGGAGGTACTGTAAACAGGGATATTGGTTCGGAAGTTGTTATTGCCGCTATTCAGCAAAATAAAAAAAATGCACTGCTCGTTACGGACAGATCCAGGCTCCCGGCAACATTTAAAAGTATGGTTCAGCCCGGCGATGTTATTTTGATGATGGGTGCCAGGGATCCTTCACTATCGGACTTTGCGGCAGAAGTTTTAGAAAATTTGAAATCATAAAAATTCCTGTTCGATATTGGATCCGGACTGTGGTTTAGCATTCGCAGACCGGATTTTCCATTTTATATAAAACAAACTCCAAAATCTATATTGATTCACCCCGTTGCTAATGTTATTTTTGATTTTAGCCAGTAACTTCAGGAAGTTAGATAGGTTTTTAGGATTTAGGAACTTAGGAGACAGAAGATAAGTTCAGTTTTACTGCTTCAATTCTTTTATGAAGCCTAAACCTACAGCCTAAAACCTAACCGCCTAAAGCCTGACATTAGTAATAACATTTATCTATCTACATGGACTCACTACTTAGCATCGTTCTGATGGCTGTTGGAAGTATCTGCGCAGCCAGTTTTTATGTCCCCATCAAAAAAGTTAAAGGCTGGTCCTGGGAATCCTACTGGATCGTACAGGGATTATTTTCATGGATTATTGTTCCCATATTGTTTGCATGGATCACAACTCCTGCCGGTACTTTAGGTGATATCATCGGCAGTGTTCCCGGCTCTGTGCTTGGGTGGACCATCTTCTACGGAGCCCTTTGGGGTGTTGGAGGCCTTACTTTCGGTCTTAGTATGCGTTATCTCGGAGTTGCGCTGGGACAGTCTATCGCGCTTGGTTTGTGCGCTGCAATAGGAACGCTGATCCCCCCGATTATTAACGGTCAGAACCTGTTTGCCGATCGTTCTGGAATTCTTATGTTAATTGGTATTTCAGTTAGTTTGGCTGGTATTGCTACCATTGGTTACGCCGCCGGATTAAAAAGCAAAGGTCTTTCGGAAGAAGAAAAGAAAGCTGCCGTTAAGGAATTTGCATTGAAGAAAGGGATTCTAATCGCGATACTGGCAGGGGTAATGAGTGCCTGCTTTAACTTCGGTCTTACTGCTGGAAAGCCATTACAGGAAGCTGCTTTAAATCTTGGAACCAATCCTTTGTTTGCTAAAAATCCAGTGATTATGTTCGTTACTTTGGGTGGTTTCTTTACCAACCTCATCTATTGTGTATTTCTTAATATCAAAAATAAATCGGGCAAGGACTATCTTTCAGTTTCGTCTTCGGTGCTGGTTAACAATCTTATTTTTTCAGCCATTGCCGGTACCCTGTGGTATATGCAGTTTTTCTTTATGGGTATGGGCGAAAGTATGTTGCCTGCAGCCATGGTTGCTTTTGCATGGAGTATCCTTATGTCGATGAACATTGCCTTCAGTAATATCTGGGGAATTATTCTCAAGGAATGGAAGGGCGTCGATCGCAAAACAATCACTGTTTTGGTTATCGGTATTGTAGTGCTGGTGCTGTCGACTTTTGTGATAAAACTGTAGACTAAGCAACCTCACCCCCGGCCCCTCTCCTGAAAGTAGAGGGGAGGAGATACTGCCTGTATTCAAGTCCTTCTCCTTTAGGAGAAGGACTTAGGATGAGGTAATACTTAAAAATAAATGACATTAAAACTCAACGAATATGGCAAAACTTGCATTTAAAATGAAGCTTTACCCTGGTATGAAAGAGGAGTATAAGCGCCGTCACAACGAGATATGGCCCGAGCTTGTAAAACTTCTGCACGATAACGGAGTGAGCGACTACTATATCTTCCTCGACGAAGAGACCAACTTTTTATTTGCGGTTCAGAATCAGGACGGCGAAAAAGGTTCTCAGGATCTAGGGCAAACCGAAATAGTACAAAGATGGTGGAAATACATGGCTGATATCATGGAGACTAACCCCGATAATTCACCCATCTCAACTCCGCTCGAACAGGTATTTTATATGAAGTAACAACATAAAATCTTACGATATGAACAAAGAACAAGTATTGAAGGCATACGAAAATGCAAAGGCACAATATGCTGCCCTTGGAGTAAATACCGATGAGGCTCTTGAAAAACTCAATCAGGTAAAAATTAGTCTGCATTGCTGGCAAACCGACGATGTGGGTGGTTTCGAAACTCCCGATGCCGAACTTGGCGGCGGGGGTATTCAGGTAACCGGTAACTATCCCGGTAAAGCCCGCACTATTGCTCAGTTGCGTCAGGATATTGAAAAGGTGATGAGCCTTCTTCCCGGCAAGCAACGCCTTAACCTCCATGCTATCTATGGCGATTTCCAGGGACAAAAGGTTGACCGCGACCAGATCGATGTAAAGCATTTTCAATCGTGGATCGACTGGGCTAAAAAGCTGGGTACCGGCCTCGACTTCAACCCTACCTGTTTCTCACATCCTTATGCCGATGACGGATTTACCCTGTCGAGCAAAAACGAGAAATACCGTAAGTTCTGGGTAGATCACGTAAAACTCACCCGTAAAATTGCTGCCGAAATGGGTAAGCAGCTTGGAACTCCATGCGTTAACAACATCTGGATCCCCGACGGTTCGAAAGACACTCCGGTTGATCGCAATACCCACCGTGCCTTGTTGAAAAAATCGCTCGATGAAATTTTTACAGTTGATTATCCAAAGGAATATCTGAAGGATGCTGTAGAAAGTAAGCTCTTTGGTATAGGTTCTGAAGCGATGGTTGTTGGATCGCACGAATTCTACCTCGGCTATGCCATCAAAAATAATAAGCTTATCTGTCTGGATAACGGCCATTTCCATCCGACAGAACAGGTGGGCGATAAGATTTCGTCTGTTTTACAGTTTGTAGACGAACTGTTATTGCACGTAACCCGTGGTGTTCGTTGGGACAGCGACCATGTGGTTATCTTCAACGACGAAATTCAGCTGATAGCCCAGGAAATTGTCCGTGCCAACGCTTTGGGTCGTGTTAACATTGGCTTGGATTATTTCGACGCAAGTCTTAACCGTATCGGAGCTTATGTGGTTGGTGTACGTGCCGCCCAACTTGCCTTCCTGTTTGCCTTGCTCGAACCTACAGCAAAATTGCGGGAATTTGAGACCCAGGGTAAAAACTTCGAACGTCTTGCTTATCTCGAATTGCTTAAGACCAAACCATTTGGCGCTGTTTACGAATATTACTGTTTGATGAACAATGTTCCTGTTGGAGAGGATTATATCGCCGAAGTTCAAAATTACGAAAAGAGTGTTCTGAGTTTGCGTTAGTTAATTTTGTACATTCACACAGGGCTAATATCTGTCCTGTGTGAATTTTTTTACTGACTACCAATCTGCTAAGTTTGGCTGTGGACTGTGGTCAGTCGTCTGTGGACTTTCAAAATATTACCTTATGATTGATGTAATTGCTGTTTTTGATATTGGGAAAACCAATAAGAAAATTTTATTATTTGATAAGAATCTGAAGCTTGTGTTTCAGCAGGAACAGATGCTCGAGGAAATTAAGGACGACGACGGGTTTGCCTGCGACGATATCGATAAAATTGAAAAATGGATGGTCGATACCGTCAAAAATCTGGTTGCCGGAAGTGAATACAACATCAAAGCAGTGAACTTCGCCACCTATGGAGCCTCGCAGGCTTATCTTGATGAGCAGGGTAAAAGACTGACTCCGGTTTACAATTATCTAAAACCTATGCCTCCTGCTGTTTTGGAAGGTTTTTACGAGAAATACGGCGGTGTGGAAGAATTTTGCCGCAAAACGGCATCGCCCGCCATGGGTATGCTAAACTCCGGTTTGCAGACCTTGTGGCTGATGAAAGAGAAACCGGCCGTTTATGCAAAGGTGAAGACTGTTATTAATTTCCCTCAGTACCTGAGCTATTGTTTTACAGGAAAAGTGCTTTCGGAGTATACCTATCTGGGTTGTCATACCTCGCTCTGGGATTTCGATAACATGCAATATCATAAATGGTTAAAGGATTACGGCATCAGCCTCCCAGAGCCTGTTGAGAGTGGAATTACAAACCCTGTTTCCATTGAAGGTAAAAAAGTTGAAATCGGTATTGGCATTCACGACAGTTCAGCCTCGCTGGTCCCATATTTTACTGTGAGCAAAGATCCTTTTGTGCTGCTATCCACAGGTACATGGTTTGTGGTGATGAATCCATTTAACGGAGAACCATTAACAGCCGAGCAACTGAGGAGCAACGGACTGGCATATATGTCGGTGTACAAAAAGCCGGTGAAGTCGTCTCTTTTGTTCCTGGGTTTTGTGCATCAGGTAAATGCAAAGAATATCTCCGATTTCTTCTGTGTGGAAGAAGACTTTTTCAAGAAGGTAAAACTTGATGAAGCTTTACTTAAAAAAATGCTGGCAACAGATCAGATATTCTTCAAAAAAGGTATTCCCTCCGACCATGTGGATAAGGAAGTTGATCTCGAGCAATTTAGCTCTGCAGATGAAGCCTATCACCAGATGGTAGTCGATTTAACCCGGGTTGCGGTGAATGCATTTAAGATGGTGCTTGCCAAGAATGATACAACCAAAACTGTCTATATATCCGGAGGTTTTGCACGTAACACCATTTTCACCCGGTTAATGGCCACCATGCTCCCCGACAAAAAGGTTTACACATCCGAAATTGACAATGCTACCGCCCTCGGCGCCGCACTGGCAATCTGGAAGAATGCCTACGGCGTTGATGCGCCTTTGACTGATTTGGGATTGAATGAGATAAAAGAATTATAAGTCCACAGTCGTCGGACCACAGACCACAGCTATACAGCCACCAGAAATTGGCTGTTTGCCGTGGACAGTGGTCTGGCGACCGAGGACCAAGTATTTTAAACTTAACTACTAACATTATGAAAAGATCAGGTATTCTTGTTTTGATTTTATTTTCATTTTTTGTTTCTGTAACGGCTCAGGTGAAGCTGCAGAAGCTAACTGTAGAGAATCTGACCAACCCTGTAGGACTGGATGTTAAGCAGCCGCGCTTTGGCTGGCAGTTGGTCAGCGATAAACGTAACACTACCCAAACGGCTTACGAAATCTGGGTGGGCGAAACTCCCGAATCACTTGCAGGAGGTAAGAACCTCGTATGGAAATCGGGTAAGGTTATGTCGGACGCCTCCATACATGTTCCATATGCAGGTTCCGATCTGGCATCCAACAAAAAATACTTCTGGAAAGTAAAAGTGTGGGATAATAACGGCAAAGCTTCCGACTGGAGTGCTGTTGCATCGTGGCACACAGCTTTTTTCAATACCACCGACTGGAAAGCAAAGTGGATTGCTCCGGGTTATGTGGAAGACTCGGTGATGCGTCCCAGTCCTATGTTCCGTAAAAAGTTCACTTCTTCCAAGAAGATAGCTTCCGCCATGGCTTATATCACCGCTCATGGTATGTACGAAGCTATGATCAACGGCAAAAGGGTAGGAGATGCTTATCTCACTCCCGGCTGGACTGCCTACAAAAAACGTTTGCAATACCAGGTTTTCGATGTGACAAACCTTTTGACCCAGGGCGAAAATGCCATTGGTGTTACCTTGGGCAGCGGATGGTACCGCGGTATCATTGGCTTTACAAACAATAAAAATGTTTATGGAAAGGATATTGCACTGCTGTTGCAGATTAACATCACCTATGCAGATGGTACTACAGAAACTGTAATTTCCGACGAAAGCTGGAAATCATCTACAGGGCCTATCCTCTATGCTGAAATTTATAACGGTGAAACTTACGATGCCCGTCTGGAGAAAAAAGGATGGTCGTTACCCGGTTATAACGACTCCGATTGGAGCGGTGTAAAGGTTGCCAATATTTCCAAAAACGAGTTGATTGCAACTTACAACGAGATGGTTAAGAAGCATGAGACATTTGTTCCTGTAAAAGTACTCACCACGCCCAAAGGAGAAAAAGTTATTGACTTCGGTCAGAACCTCGTTGGCTGGGTTGTTGTAAAAGCGAGCGGCAAAGCTGGCGATAAGATCAGGATTACCCATGCAGAAGTGCTGGATAAGGAAGGTAATTTTTATACCACCAACCTGCGTGCCGCTAAATCGGAGGCTAACTATACATTAAAAGGCGAAGGTGTTGAGGTGTTTGAGCCTCACTTTACCTGGCATGGTTTCCGTTATATACGTATCGAAGGTTATCCCGGCGATATCAAACCTGAAAACTTCACTGCAGTGGCATTGTATTCTGATATGGAGCCCACAGGAACATTTACCTCGTCGCATGCGCTTATCAACCAGCTGCAGCATAACATTCAGTGGGGACAAAGAGGTAATTTCCTCGATGTGCCAACCGATTGTCCGCAACGTGACGAACGTTTGGGTTGGACCGGAGATGCTCAGGCATTTTCGCGTACAGCGTCCTTCAATATGAATGTAAATAATTTCTTTGCCAAGTGGCTGAAAGATCTGGAAGCTGATCAGGTGGATGGTGCCGTGCCTTTTGTCGTTCCCAATGTTTTGGGATCGACAGTGAGCAGTGCCGGTTGGGCCGATGTGGCAACCATTGCTCCCTGGAATATGTACCTTGCTTATGGCGACAAGAGAATTCTTGAAAACCAGTATGCAAGTATGAAAGCCTATGTGGAAAGCATTCGCAGAACAGCAAAAGATAACCTCTGGAATACAGGTTTTCACTTTGGCGACTGGCTTTTCTACCGTCCCGATGACGATAACGACGGTCGTGCTGCTGTTACTGATAAATACCTTATTTCGCAATGTTTTTATGCCAATTCCACACAGCTGCTGATCAATGCCGCCAATGTTCTTGGGAAAACTGAAGATGTGGCAGCTTATACAGCACTTCTTAAAAATATCAAGGATGCATTTATGAAGGAATATGTTACTCCCAACGGCCGCCTTGTTTCCAGCACCCAAACAGCTTATGTGCTGGCGCTCAATTTCGATATGTTACCCGAAAACCTGAGAGCTCAGGCTGCAGAAAGACTTGCAACCAATGTGAAGAGCTATGGCAACCATCTTACGACCGGTTTCTTAGGCACGCCTTATTTGTGTCATGTGTTAACCCGTTTTGGATATCTGGATATCGCTTATAAGTTGCTTCTGCAGGAATCATATCCATCATGGCTGTATCCTGTAAAAATGGGTGCTACAACCATCTGGGAACGCTGGGATGGTCAAAAGCCCGACGGCAGCTTTCAGACTCCCGGAATGAACTCTTTCAACCACTATGCTTATGGTGCTATTGGCGATTGGATGTACCGTGTTATGGTGGGCCTTGATACTTACGAAGATGGTGTCGGATACAAACATATCCGCATCAAACCAAACATTGGCGGCGGTTTTACAAATGCCTCGGCAAGTTTGATTACCTATTACGGAAAAGTAAGCAGCGGCTGGAAAATTCAGAATAACACCATTACCATGGATATTGAAATTCCGGTTAACACTACTGCAACCGTTTATGCTCCTGCCCAGTCAGCCGATGCAATGATGGAAGGTGGAAAAGCGCTTTCGTTAAATAAGGACATCAAAGTTCAGGGTACAGAAAAAGGATATATTGTGGTGAATATTGGATCGGGCAAATATCAGTTCTCGGCCGAAAATCCACAGTTGGTAGCTGCAAATATCAACCTCGATGAGTATGTCGGCAAATATACAATCACCGGCGGAATGGTGCCTGAGGTTGTTGTTTCCATAAAGGACGGGAAATTGTTTATCAATGCCCGGGAAAATACAGGAGCATTGGATCCGATTTCCAGCTCCCGCGATCAGTTTACAACATCCGACGGATCCACGGCTGTTTTTAGCCGTAACGATCAGAACAGGGTTAACAAACTGAAAATAAAAATCCTCGGCATGGATTACGAAGGCGTAAGGAAATAGCAATAATATTTTTTAAGGCTGGGCGGTGCATCGTATGTATCGCCCTGTTTTTATATCCGCTGGTTTGTTAGAAGTATCTTTCCCTCGGATCTTTTTTGTAATTTCGGAATATCTTTACTTAAAACTTAACCATAACGATGAGAAATTTTAGCGTACTTTCTTTGCTGCTGCTTTTTACTACCGTTTTGAACGCTCAAAACCCTATTGTTCCGGCTGGCGTTTATATCGCCGATCCGTCAGCGCACGTCTGGGCCGATGGCAAATTATACATCTACGGCTCACGCGATGAGAGTCCGAACTATTACTGTTCCTGGACTCATCATGTGCTTTCTACCTCCGACCTAAAAACATGGACCATTCACCCGAATGTTTTTGCTTCCAAAGGAGCTGGTGATCAGGTGTCTTACAGCGACGATTTCCTTTATGCGCCTGATGCCCAATATAAAAATGGTGTGTACTATCTTTATTATTGTCTTGCAAACAACAAAACCACCGAAGGTGTTGCCACATCCAAATCACCTGTTGGACCCTTCACAAACGGTAAAGTCATATACACCAAAGGCATCAATCAGATCGATCCCTGCGTTTTTATCGACGACGATGGACAGGCTTATTACATCTGGGGGCAGTTTAAGGCCAAAGTTGCGAAACTCAAATCCAATATGACCGAAATAGATACAACCACCATCCATGAAGATGTAATCAACGAAAAAGAGCATCATTTTCACGAAGGTGGCTACATGATAAAGCGGAATGGCATTTATTATTTTGTGTATGCAGGTATTGGTCCGGCGGGAATGCCCACCTGTATAAGCTATGCCACAGCAAAGTCACCTTTTGGGCCTTTTAAATACGGAGGAATTATTATCGATAACGACCATTGCGATCCGGGTAACTGGAACAACCACGGCTCGCTTGTCGAATTCAAAGGGAAATGGTATGTGTTTTATCATCGGGCCACTCACGGAAGCTACACCATGCGCAAAGCCTGCGTGGAACCAATTGCCTTTTTACCCGACGGCAGTATCCCCCAGGTTGAGATGACTTCTCAAGGTGCCGGCGGTCCGTTGAAAGCCCTTAATAAAATTGAAGCTGAACAGGCTTGCTTATTGCATGGAAATGTTCGTGTGCAGGCTTATGCTGCCGATCAGGAAGAGCTTGGCGGAATCAGAAATGAAGACAAAGCCGGTTATAAATACATCGATTTTGGCGAAGGCGTTGAAAACATCACCGTAAGGGTTGCCCCGGGTGCACATTCCGGAAAAATAAGCTTTGGAGTGGATAATTTATGGAACTGGCCTGCGCTGGCAACTATTGAAGTTCCTGGTAATGGCGATGGAAAAACCTGGCAGGATATTACTGTTAAAGTAAATAAAGTTAAAGGCGTACATTCTGTGTGGCTGAGGCTATATGGCGAGGGAACAGACCTTTTTAAAATCGATTGGTTTCAGTTTGGGAAATGAGATAATTAACTCTGCTTTAAAAATTTAAATATATATTCTGCTAAAAGAGATCAACGCTACGCGGCTGTTAAGCTGCAGAGCAGCCATTCTATTTATGGATATTCAGTTATGAAATTCTTTATAGCCGTATCGCGATGCTCTATTTCTCCAGAGATATTTCGACAGTTCTTAATCAAGGTCAAAACAAAATTGGAAATGATTCATTTTTCACTGTAAATATTTAAACAAATCTAAAGGGGTGATAAACGATATAGATGTTTTGACGAAATGTAGTTTTTTATAGATAAGCGTTGTGCTAAATTTTTAAACATTTTAGCAACAAAAAAAGGCCGGGTCTTCACGACCGGACCTTTTACTAACCAACAAATCCAAATTGATTATTACTTGAATTTAGATGACAAAAATATGTAATTAATAATTACAAAAGCAAGTGTTTTCGATTTTTTTTGACTAATATTTATCATATCATTTTTGTTGCATTTTTAAAAAATATAGCTAATTCCAGCTATAGTGCGCGATTTGAGGGATTTATTGCTAAATCCATTTAGCATTTTTTTTTAATCTTTTCATTTTAGCATTTGTTTATTCTGGTTAGTATTTGTTTCAATTCAGTAATTTTGAACAAACCTTTTTTGTTATGCCTTTAAAACTTATTTCAGAATATTCACCCAGTGGAGATCAACCCGAGGCCATAAATCAGCTTGTCCAGGGGTTGAAGGAGGGAAGGCAATACCAGACCTTGTTAGGTGTTACCGGATCGGGGAAGACTTTTACTGTAGCTAATGTAATTGAACGGGTGCAGCGGCCAGTTCTGGTGCTGAGTCATAATAAAACCCTTGCTGCTCAGTTGTATGGTGAGTTCAAGAATTTTTTTCCTGAAAATGCTGTTGAGTATTTTGTGTCGTATTACGATTATTATCAACCCGAAGCATATTTACCAACCACAGGAACTTATATAGAAAAAGATTTATCAATCAACGAGGAAATTGAAAAACTACGTTTGAGCGCCACATCTTCTCTGTTGAGTGGTCGCAAAGATGTGATTGTTGTTTCATCCGTGTCCTGCCTTTATGGTATTGGAAATCCGGAAGATTTTAACGAAAGTACAATTTATATCAAAACCGGACAGGTAGTCAGCCGCAACCAGTTTTTACACCGGTTGGTAGATAGTCTTTATTTTCGTAGCGATATCGATTTCAAGCGTGGCACTTTCAGGGTAAAGGGCGATACAGTCGATATTTTCCTTGCATATAGCGATCTTGCTTATCGAATTGTTTTCTGGGGCGATGAAATTGAAGAGATCTACTCTTTCGATCCATTCAACGGGACAAAACTCGAAAATTACCGGGAAGCGCAGATTTATCCTGCAAATATTTTTATCACTACCAAAGAAAGAATGCAGAGTGCCTTACGCCAGATAGAAGAAGATTTGGTGCATCAGGTGCAGTATTTTCACGATATTGGCAAACACGAAGAAGCTAAACGCCTGGAGCAAAGGGTAACTTTCGACCTTGAAATGATTAAGGAACTTGGCTATTGTTCCGGTATTGAAAATTACTCCCGTTATTTTGACGGGCGCCGACCCGGCACGAGACCTTTCTGCCTGCTCGATTATTTTCCCGATGATTTTATTATGGTTATCGACGAGAGCCATGTTACGGTACCTCAGATAAGAGCAATGTACGGGGGTGACAGGTCCCGTAAGCAAACGCTGGTGGAATATGGCTTCCGCTTACCTGCAGCTATTGACAACCGGCCTTTGAAGTTCGAAGAGTTCGAATCCATGATCGGGCAAACAATATATGTCAGTGCAACGCCTTCGGACTATGAGCTTGAAAAATCGGAAGGCATTGTGGTTGATCAGGTAATCAGGCCGACAGGACTGCTGGATCCAACAATTGACGTTCGTCCCAGTCTTAACCAGATTGACGATCTGATGAATGAAATCCACGTACGGACTGATAAAAACGAACGCGTACTTGTTACAACTCTCACAAAGCGTATGGCAGAAGAGCTGTCCAACTATCTTATCCGCATGGGGGTGAAATGCCGCTATATTCATTCCGACATCGACACACTTGAGCGCATCGAAATTATGGAGAGCCTGCGCAATGGATACTTCGATGTTTTGGTTGGAGTAAACCTTTTGCGCGAAGGACTCGATTTACCTGAAGTTTCCCTGGTAGCCATTCTCGACGCTGATAAGGAAGGATTCCTGCGAAGTGAAAAATCGCTTACCCAAACTGCTGGTCGGGCTGCCCGTAATATTAACGGAAAGGTTATCATGTATGCCGATAAAATTACCGATAGCATGCAGCGCACCATTACCGAAACCACCCGACGCCGCGAAAAGCAGTTAAAATACAATGAGGAAAACGGCATAACGCCGCGTCAGATCGTGAAAGCTGTCGGATCAATTATGGGTGAAAAAGGTGAGACTGTTGTGAAAGGTAAAAAGGTCTACGTAGAACCCGATCAGGTAAATGTGGCTGCCGATCCTGTGGTACAATACATGAATCCTGGCGGTTTGGAGAAAGCTATTGAGCAAACCAAAAAGGCCATGCAAAAAGCAGCTAAAGAGCTCGATTTTATTGAAGCTGCCCGTTTACGTGACGAGATGTATGCCTTGCAGGAGCTTCTGAAGAAAAGCGGAGAAGGTCAGGGGGTGAAAAAGAAATGATTAAAATGACGGTTTAGTTTATTGGCTGAAAATATAGCCGACTAACCACGATCATCAGTCCACAGCTTTAGCTTTGACAAATGAAAATATCTTCGGCTTTTTGCAATTTGCACTGGCTGTTGACTGTCGTCTGAGGACAGTGAACTGCTGTTTTCTTCTTACTACTTACGACTAGACTATTTCACCTTTCCAACGAAAGTCTTCTTGAATTCCTCGAAATTAGTTCCGCCCTTATATTTTTCCTGTTCAATAAAGGTGATCAGGGGTTCAAAATCTTTTGCGTTGTAATAGCCAGGAATAGCAGCAATAGGTTCAAGTTTCTCACTCAGATAAGCAATGGATGGATACGACATTTGTCCCTGCAGCAAGGCAATTGCAAACTGGTGAGACGAACGGCCTCCCTGACCTTCATTAACGAAGGTTTTACCACCGAAATTTATAGGCTCTTTTGATTCGGCATTGAATTTTACCGGATAAAAATTTGCATTGAGATATTCGGCAATTACAGGGTGTGAAAAGGTTTCGGCATCCATTTTTTTGCACCAGCCGCACCAGTCGGTATATACGTCAATCATTATTTTACGGGGCTCTTTCTTCTGCATTTCAATGGCCTGTTCAATGGTGTACCATTTAACTTTAGCCGGTAATTTAAGCTGCGCCTGAGCAACACCAACCATCATAGCGCAAATAAGGGAAAGAATGAGTATCTTCTTCATGATCTTTTTTTTGCAAATTTAATAAAACCATCAATACTAAATGAGTTGATTGCTTATACGAAAACGATAAAAAATGTTTCTGACCTGACAGAGTCTAAAGACCTGTCAGAGTCAAGCTGTTATTCCAATAAGTACTCTTTTAGACTTTCAGTATCAAGTTTCTGATTATGAACAGCTATAAAGTTAGATTTGTCTGAAAATAAATAAATAACTTTTTCTCTCATTAGCTTGGTTGTCTTTGCAGATAAAATAGAATTATAGGAGGTCCAAGGATATAATTCCGGTTTATTGCATAATCCATGATGGACAGGATTGGTATGAATATAAATAATAAGATTTTTAAGATATTCTTCTGATTGGATTGACTTTCGCTGAAATGGTCTTTTAAATAGTGAACCGCTGCGATTTAAATGAATGTTATAATATTTCGAGTAAGCATTAAATAAATGGGAGAAATGTTTACATGGATTTGGAACCCGTAAATTAACTCTGTCAGGTTCTTCGAACTCTGACAGGTTATCAGCTGCAATTGTCTGGAACTTTATGTATTGTTCAGATGGATTAATCTTGGGCTTGTAAAATCCAATTTCATGTGATTCTTTAATTCTTACCAAAAAATGAAAATGATTTTTCATCAGTGCCCACGCACAAGTATTTGCTACAGGATAAATATATTTTCCATAAAGTGAAAGGAAGTGCATGTAATCTTCTTTGGAGTGAAAGAGAATTTCATTATTTATACTCTTGTTGTAAATGTGATAGTATTTTCCTGCTTCCAGATTTCCCATTTCCAGAGTTTTTACTCCTACACGCCTTCTTCTTCAATAATATAATAAGTAATGTTGATGTTTCTGATTTGCTGATAAGGAATTACAAAAATATCGCCTGGCATTTTGTAGTAACGGTCGTCGAACTCCTGTTCAATGGGGGCGGTGAGTTCCCGGGGGGAATCGTCGGTAAGTTTACGGCGGTAAACGTTTGTAAGGTAAATGCGGTCTAATCCGTCGGCTTTCGAAAGATAAAACTCCCGTAAAATGCCGCTGTAAATAATGGTGTTTCCCTGTGATTCACTCAAAACATCCACCCGAACCATATTGATATTCCGGGAATCACCCGCATTGCCGGGGAAATCAATTATTCTGCCAGATAGCAGATAATACCATTCGTTATTGAACCTCAGCGAGTGATATTTAATATCCCAGTTGTTTTTTGCAACGAGATTCCTGAAAAGTTTTCCGGAAAGAAATCCAAAAGAACAGGTTACGATATTGTAAACAGAAAAAAGCAGCATGGAGTTTTCGATGGTTTGAAACTCGGCGGAACTTACTGATGAAACCTGCGATACGAGCCTGATGAGCAAACTTACATCCACGTTTATTTTCAAAACAGGCTCAATAATCGCGTATGCCAATGTTTGAATTATAAATGCCGGAATTAAAGAAAGTACGACTTCATCGGAGAGTGACGACTGGAAATTTTTGCGCGAGTAAGGACCGCTCAGATAGGCATATCGGAAAAGAATACCGGGAAATATCAATAAGAGCAGAACAAGTGCGCCAATGGCAATATTCATTTCTTGTAATTTTTGTCAATGGTATTTTCGACCGAGGCTACTCTTTGGATTTTAATTTTCTTGTCTTCCAGGTTGAGATACTCGGCTTTATCTCCGAATCTT
This sequence comes from Bacteroidota bacterium, assembly GCA_021779665.1. GTDB lineage: Bacteria > Bacteroidota > Bacteroidia > Bacteroidales > JAAUTT01 > JAAUTT01. The sequence goes on from JAJYAG010000007.1 coordinate 33,645, forward strand.
TCACCAAGAATAATCTGTTGCATCAGCTTTTTCGATGCGTCTTTGTCGGTAAGGATTTTTCGAACAATATTTCCTAATGGAGCTTCCATATCGTTTTTTTTCAAAGTTATGCATAAACTTCAAATTGGCAATTGCTTATTTAATTTTCATTATTTTGTAATAAAACCTTTTCAGGAGATATAATATAGATAAACAATAAGATCTGCAATGCCTGATAAAAAACAATTTCTTGAAATAATCTCTAAATATCAGGGTATTATACATAAGGTGTGCTGGATTTATTTCAGAAATAAATGCGACAGGGAAGATGCTTTCCAGGAAATACTGTTTCAGCTTTGGAAGTCGTTTCCTGACATTGATAATTATCAAAAGATTGGGTCATGGATTTATGCGGTTTCTATCAATATTTCCCTTGCAAAGTTAAGAAAGACTTCAAGAGTTGATTATACAGATTGCCTGCCGGATATCGCCGAAAAATCTGATGTATTGGAAAAAATGACTCAGGACGAATCTCTTAAAAAATTGCTGGAGGCAATTTATTTAATGGATGAAATTGATAAATCCATTATGCTTCTTTACCTCGAAGAGAAAAGTTATGAAGAAATTGCTGAGATTATCGGCATCACAAAATCGAATGTGGGAGTACGCATTAGCAGAGCCAAGAATATTTTGAAACAAAATTTAGATCGGTTAAACTATGGAAAATAATGAATTACAGAAGATCTGGAGAAATTTTGATGTAAATCCCAAGCCTGTTGAAGAACTTGATTTATTGCTTACCTCAAAAGTGCGTCTGACGATGAGCAAATTTTTGATCATCAGAATTGTATCGATTTCAGTAAGTATAGGAATGTTGATTTTTCTTGCCATAACTACCTCCAAAAAATCAACTGACGTTCTGTACGTTGTAAATAATTCTGTTCTCGGACTTTTCACTTTTGCTGCTATGGTTTTTGGACTTTTATCGCTGAAAAATCTTCAGAATTACAAATACGACATCTCCCTCAGGAACTGGCTGGAAAACCGAATACAACTTCTTTCACATCAACTGAATGGAAAGCTCAGGTGGATGTACATTATTATTCTTCCTCTTCTTTTTATTCTTATTGAATTGTCAATTCATGTTTATTATGAGGAAAAATCCATGATTGAAGTGCTGCAAAACGAAGAGTCGGTTTATGGATTACTTTTTGGAGCAGTTATCGGACTGGCGGTGTCATTTTACAGCGCTATCAGAATCAGAAGATTTCAGTCCGCAAATCTGGAATTCTTAAAAGATTTGCACAAAAGACTTTCTTTGGAAATTTAGAAAAGCCAAAGTTTACGAACTGCACTTTTTACTATTTAGTTCAATAACAGTTTAATCTGATTTTCAATCTCATCTGCTCTCCTTTTGGCTTCAGGCAATGGTAGCCCGGTTTTCATCCCGGGGCGTTTATGTCCTGTTGAGGTAAGCCAGGCATCCTTCATCAAAGCTGACCGTTCTTTTACAAGACTGAGAATTTTTTCTCCGTTTGGATGAAAAGCTACAGCAGATTGCACGTCGGGAGCATTTTGAACATCTTTTTCACCCAGGTATAGCAGTATGGCTTTTGCCATCAGCCAGTGGCCAAGATCACCCGGATGCACACCATCTTTGGCAAGAACAAAAGAGGTGTCGGCAAGCCTTTTATCTTCAAGGTATTTTTTCATGGGCCAGTGAAGGTCAGCAACATTCCAGCTGTTCGTGTACCGGCAGCTGATAAGCCAGGCGGAATAAATATCGAGTACGTTGGAATAAGCTTCACCTTTTCTTTCATCAAAGAGGGGAGGAGTGACATGAACTATGGCTGCACCTGTTTTTGTAACTTCATTGTGGAGCCAATAAATTCCATCTTTGTATTTAGAAAAACGTTCGTCGGAGAAAGGCAGATAAATTCCGTCGTTCATTCCATAGCAGGCAAACACAAGGTCGGGCCTGGTCTGGTCGAGTACTCTCCCGAGACGTTCGTGTAAGTCGGGACGGGGAAACTTGCCATCAGCATGGCCATCTTCCGAGAGTCCGGAGACGGTTTCGCTCGGCAGACCAACATTCATAAACTCATAATGTCTACCGGGATGTTTTAATTTCAGGTAAGCTTCAATATAAGCCACATACTGGCCGCTATAAGTGATGCTGTTTCCCAGAAAAAGTATTCTTTTTACGCTGTCAGGAATGTGATAACTACTCTGAGAATTTCCTGAGAACTGAAGACTTATCAGGATTACGAACAAAAGAAGTCTGGCCATATTATTAAGTTTTTAAATCCAAATCATTACGATACTGGCAACCATCAGCAGGAAAAGGACAATTCCTAAAATTCTGTTGGCTTTTTCCGATTTGAGCACTTTCGAAATCAGATCGCCAAAAGCAATCCATGAGATCATGCATGGAATTCCAACCAGTCCGAAACTTATGGCAAAAATAAATACGTTAAAATGGATGGAAGCTGATTTGGGCAGAAATGCTGCCGCTCCCGTTATTGCCATTATCCATGCTTTAGGGTTAACAAACTGCAAAATAAATCCTTGTAAAAATCCGGCCCGGGAATTATTACCTTCGGAAACTTCCGAACTTAATCTGCTTAATACTATTGCAAGATATAGCAACCACGCAGAACTTACCACTTTGAGGATGATTTCTGCTGTGGAACTTTGGGTAATAATCCCGGCAATACCGTAACCTGCAATATAAAGCAACACGAAAAAGCCTAGAAATATCCCGAACATAAGATAACTTGATCGCTTAAATCCGAAAAGCTTACCATAGGAGAACAATAAATAATTATTAGGCCCCGGAGTTATGGAGGTTACAAAAGCAAACAGAAGATATCCGGCAAGGTCAAAACCCATTGATGTTTAAATTTTGTTCACCTTAATGTTTATTGTTTCTCCAGTTTCCAGACTGATCCTCACCAGATAAACGCCAGTTGTCAGATGCTCAATATTTTCCTCAACCAGGTTTGAGGACAGGTTGTTTTCATATAACATACGTCTTCCACGTATATCGGTAATTTCAACCCCAACAATCAAATATTTTCCACTTTCAATTCTGATGTTTGTTCTCGCAGGGTTAGGATAAACATTTATCTGACTATTATTTGTTGTATTTGAAACGCCAAGAGTTGTGATTGTAGAAACCGACCAGCTTGAAGCCAGGCTGTTATTTGAATTGAGGTCGGTAAGACAGAGGTAATATCCTGTACCATTTGCCTGCGCAGGCCAGGGTGAGTTGTTTTGATAGTTTACACTATCGATCGTGTTTCCAAAAGCATCGGCAAGAACAAGGCGTTCTGTACTGTCGGACAAGCTTCGCGTAAATTCGCCAAACGGACTGAATCCATAAAACTGTAGAAAAGAAATTGCATTATTCGCGATATAAAGCCTCTCTCCGGCAGGTAAGGATGAATTTGCAGGAAACTGATAAGTTAGGCCCAAATCGCGGAAATGAACTCCTGTTAAATCAGCCGTCTGACTACCGTTGTTTGCTATTTCGAGAAACTCAAGATCTTCGCTCTTGTGTCCCAAAGCATCTTTGGGGTTGTAATGGATTTTTGAAATTGCCAGCGTCGGAACTGTGGGATTGGCGCAATTTCCGTAATTATTGAGGTTACTGTTTAACCAATTTATTCTGTTCTGAATCCACCACTTCATATTTTCAATATTCTGAAGATAGCTGCCTCCATTACCCCATCGTGTGTTTTCGCGAGGTAAAGCTTCAGAAATCTGTTTAAGAACCTTGTCTATTTTTGCGGAGATGGAAGTGTAGCTAAGCGGACCATTGCCTCCGCTCAGGCTGTTCCACCGGCGGGCCAGATAGCACCTGAATGTTGGAGTGTCGTATAAGTCTTTCCAGAATTTTGCACCCGTGTTATCGCCGTTATTAAACTGCCAAACATTATAAAAACTGCGGTTATATCCCCATATAAACAAGTCGTTGCCATAGGTGAGGTCGTAATCCCAAATGGGGCCGGCTCTGAGTTTTCCACCTCTTTCTTTATGAAAATACGTGCTGTACTGATAGGAATCGGCATTGGACGACAATTCGCACATAATCATATAATCGACAAAACTGGGTATGTCAATGATTGAAGGGTACCCATTTACAATCGAACTGTTTTGTGATGAAGCAGTACTCTGTAAATTTGTAAACTGCGATTTAATGTAGTTGATTTGTTCCCAGGTAATTTCATTAGATTTTGGGTTTTCGAACAAAAATTCAGTGGTTTTGCTGTACGATGACATGGTCCATGCAACCGGATCGCCTCCTGTTGTTTTATCGGCTTTTATAATATACCCTCCTGTAATTTCGGGATTGGTATTGTCGTACCTGGTCATTTTGGAGATGTTGACCCTGCCTTTATCAATCTTAATTTTCTCCATAAAAATGTACAATCCTTTGTAATCGCCGTTAATAATCACTTCACAATATACACAGCGGGGAGCGTAGTTACCCATGCTCCGGGCAAGATCGTACGATAGAAAATTACGGATTAACGATGGGTCGAAAGCAATCGAATTCAGCACCCAGTCATTTTCAGGAGGCATTCCCAAAATACTTACATTGTTATTAGTAACATTGTCGCTCATATAAGTAGTGAGGCCGTAAGGTTTTTTAGGCAGTAACTGCGATGAAGAACCTCTTGTTTCAATGCCGATGCGGCCATTGTAATTCAGAAACGCAGCTGTGTTTTGATCTGCCACATAATTTCTGGAGCTGTCGGGACGAAAAATGATTTTCATACTGGCACCCACTTTGTATGCATCGGGTATTTCGCGCGGTTGTCCGGTTCCTGAACTCAGATCGGTATTGATGATCACAATCGGTAAGTTGCTGTCCGTTAAAGTTTGAGTCCGGGCAAAAGTTAAGTTAAATATAAGAAGTAGAGGTAAAAAGTGCTTCATTAATAGTGTTTTCCGATGAAATTTCCATGAACAATTCGGGGATGAATATAGTTGATTTGCTGATATATTAAAGTTTTAGCGACGTCAAAAATGCTGGTTGTAGTTTGAAAGGCCCTTTTCATGAGCTCCCTGGGGTTTTCAACATCGAGATGTTCATAAAACTTAAACAATGGTCCGATTCTTCAAAATTTAAATCATATATTTGTCAACGAAATTTTTGGTTCGTACGGGAGTTTCACTCCTGCCGATTAAAAAGGGAATGCCGTGAAAGGCGGCAACAGTACCCGCTGCTGTAAATCCCGGTCTGCGAAAGCAGATCAGTCGCTTCGGTCACACAAACCACTGTCACGCTCAGTTGTGATGGGAAGGGAAACCGGAGAGGGATAAGTCAGAAGACCTGCCAGAATAATTATTGTCAACGCTTTCGGGAATAAAAGCGAGGAATTGAACCGTATGTCAATCCCCCTGTTTTTCCTTGAAGCCATTTTATTAATCTTTTAAAAATGGTATTCAGTAATGAAATCAATTAAGTTTTTACCGGCCTTAGTTCTGGCCGTTGTTCTCTTTTCATCGTGCGAAAAGGATGAAGATAATTCAGTTGTAGAAAATTTTAACCTCCTGACAGTTCCTTCGTCAGGTTATTGGAATGGCTCTGATAATTCCGGCAATTTCAAGGTTAACGAAATTGCTTTCCCGAATACATACACTGCGGCATGGGGTACCTGGAGCGGATTTGCCTACTCAAACAAGCACGACGTTAAAACATCCGGCTATGGAAATCAGTATTCCAGCTATGTATTAAAGGATTCGGCAAGCAGCAATGTTTTTGTTGTTGCATATCCCTATTATACTACCAATACAATTGAATTTGATAATGTTGTTTCCGATGTGCGCTTTAAAGTTGCGAATGATACCTATACAGCTTTATCCATGAAATCGGGCGATATGTTTTCGAAAAAGTTTGGCGGTACCTCCGGCAACGATCAGGATTGGCTGAAACTGAGAATTATTGGAATTAGTGATACAGGAACGCCAACTGATTCTGTTGATTTTTACCTGGCCGATTACCGTTTTGCCGACAATAAGCAGGATTATATTCTTAATGAATGGAAGTCTGTTAACCTGGATAAGTTGGGCAAAATCAAAAAAATAAAATTTGCTCTCAGCTCCACTGATAATGGCCAATGGGGGATGAATACTCCCGGCTACTTCTGTCTGGACGATATAGCATATAAACCTGTTGCAAAAACAGAATAAAGATAATCCGACCAGCCTTTTTAATGCCCTGACCGGTTCTCGTAAGAGGCCGGACAGGTTAAAACTAAAAAAGTGAAAAGATTTTTATCAATATTCATTGCGTTTTTAGCCTTCGCTCCGACCTTCGGTCAGTTTGCGCCGGCAGCAGGAGAAACAGGATCTACAGCCATACACAAGGATGATGTATCCTTTAAAGGCTGGGCAAAGACCTGTAAGGTAATCAGGGGGTTTATCAACATCAGCGATACTTCCAAAACATTCACCCAAAATCCGACGACTTCAAACCGGGCTTTTTTTGGCACCGAAGCCATGGCAATTGGTCAACCCGGCGGCCCGCTTGATTGTATAAGTCTTGGCGATGGTGGTTCAGCAGTTCTTACGTTTGATTTCCCTGCTAAAAATGGTCCGGGTCCCGATTTCGCAATTTTCGAGAATGGAATTAAGGAGCAGGAATCGCCTTTCCAGTATTTTCTCGAACTTGGCTTTGTGGAAGTAAGTACAAATGGGAAAAGATATGTGCGTTTCCCTGCTGTTTCCAATACCTTGGCAAAAGATCAGATTACAAGCTTTGGCCAGATCGACCCGACTAAAATCCATAATTTCGCCGGGAAATATGTTGCCAACTACGGTACACCGTTCGATCTCGAAGATATAAAAGACAGTACCGGTATTAACCTCGACAGTGTCAATTATATCCGCATTGTTGACGTGGTTGGAAATGTCGATCCGAAATTTGCCCGTTACGATTCCAAAGGTCAGGTAATTAACGATCCTTTTCCGACCGAATTCTGGACAGGAGGTTTCGACCTCGATGCAGTGGGTTTGATCAATATAAATCGGGAAATAAGTAACTACGAATCTTTGAATAAAGGATCATTTAAGGTTTATCCAAATCCGGCTAAATCTGGTGAAGCCATTTCTATTGAAGGAGTTGACGATGCTGCAATCCGGCTTTGTTCTCAAGCGGGGAAAGTATTAGGCGACTGGAAGGTAAACCGTCAGGAGGTCCTTACAATGAATCTTCCCGAGCTCGCCACAGGTTTGTATCTTTTAACAGTGAGGTCTTCAAAAAATATTCAAACAATTAAGTTATTGGTTAAATGAGAAGGTTGTTGGCCATATTGTTTGTTATCTGTCCTTTTGCGAAAGGGATTGGACAATCGTTGGCTGACACCGTTAGGCTCCACGAAGTGTTTGTGACTTCGGCACGACAAGTTACCGAACGGGCTTTTTATATCAAAAGCATCGATTCAATTGTTCTTGCCAATACTTCCGGTACTGATCTGTCGGAGCTGTTACAGAAGTATTCCTTTCTTTATATTAAATCTTATGGTGCCGGAGGATTGTCAACAGCATCCTTTCGGGGTACTTCCGCATCGCATACCCAGGTGTTATGGAATGGTTTCAATATAAATTCGCCCTTGTGGGGACAAACCGATTTATCCATGATGCCAGTGTTTTTTACCGACGAAGTTTCGTTGTTCTATGGCAGCAGCTCCCTTGCTAAAACTTCAGGTGGTTTAGGTGGCTGTATAAGTTTGAACAATTCGCCCGACTGGAATGCAGGAACTCAGCTTTCGCTGGCACAAACTGCAGGAAGTTTTGGCTATTATCTTTCGCAGTTGAAGGCCGGTTTTAGCCGCAACCGTTTTGTGAGTAGCACAAGGTTGTTTTACGACAGGGCTAAAAATAACTTCCGCTACTACGATAATGCAAGCGGGCTTTTTGATTATATAAGGCAGAAAAACGCGGATTATCACAAAGAAGGTTTTCTTCAGGAAGTTTATTATAAAATCTCGTCACGGCAATTTGCAGGGTTGAAAGTTATGAGCGTCTGGGCCGATCGTAACCTGCCTCCAATAATGAGTTTCAGCGGAGCCAGCAGATACGAAAACCAAAAGGATAATATGCTTAATATAATCGGAGAGTGGAAATATTACAGTGCCAACAGCAATTTGACCTTTCACTCCGGATTAATCAGAAATTCGTTAAGCTACATCTTAACCAATACCAATCCGGGCGGCACTTTCGTGAATTACGATACCGAAAACAGGAGTAATGTCTTTGCCAATAAGCTGAACTTTCAGCATAATTTCACGCCTAATTCGGTGCTAAAAACCTTTGTTGAAGCCAATTTTACTTCGGCCAGGTATTCGGACCTGAAAGAAAATACCGGTTTCGATGTTCAGCAAAGTGATATTAATTTGCAATCGTCGTTTCACCGCATTTTCAATCCAGCAGTTTCGGGTTATCTTCTGGCTCAGCAAAAAATGCTCGATGGTAAACTGATGCCTTTTATTGCTGCTGCTGGTCTCGAAATTCAGCCATGGATTAACCAGGGACTTACAATCAGGGCAAATATGGGCCGAAACCTGCATGTTCCTAATCTGAACGACCGTTATTTCAATCCCGGCGGAAACCATGATCTCAAACCCGAAACAGGTTACCAGGCCGATGCAGGTGTGCAGTTCGTTAAAACCCTGAATAATGTTCGCTTTCAACTCGAAGTTACCGGTTTTACTGCCTGGATTAACGACTGGATATTGTGGCACCCGAGCGAATACAGGTATTGGACTGCCGATAATGTGCAGCAGGTTTTTTCGCGCGGAGCTGAAGTAAATGCCGGCCTAAAAGGTGATTTGGGTTCGGTTACATGGCAGCTTAAGGGAAACTATGCGTTTACGCGGACTACAAATGAAGAGAGTGAATCGCCGTCAAAAGGCATGCAGCTGATTTATATACCCAAAAACGTTTCGAACTTACAGCTGTTTCTCGAAAAGGGAACTTATTCTTCATCGATTTCATTTCATAATACAGGTTCGCGTTATACATCAACAACCGAGAGTGAAGCGTATCAGCTTCCGTCGTATTTTCTCCTGGATTTTGCATTGGGTAAGAAGTTCGATATTAAGCAACATGCCCTCAATTTCAATCTTAAACTCAACAATATCCTTAATAAACAATATCAGGTAATTGAACAACGCGCCATGCCGGGAAGGAATTTTCTGGTTGGGCTGAGTTTTAATTTTTCTAAAAATGGTAATCAGTAAAAATAAATATAAAGTCAACCTGAGCACTGTTGAAGGGTGGCTGAGTTTACTTCTCGTTTTCCTCTTATTTCCTTTTTCCTCGTGTGAAGACGAAGCTCCTTTGAAACAATTCCAGGTTAATGAAGGTGTTTTTATTTTGAATGAAGGAAATTATACCTACGGCAACGCCGCTCTTTCTTTTTACAATCCTGATAAAAAGGAACTTACTAACCGGATTTTTAAGAATACAAATGGATTTCCCATTGGAGATGTACTTCAGTCGATGACAATTGCCGATTCCCTTGCCTATCTTGTGGTGAATAATTCGGGAAAAATCCTGGCAATAAGCATCAACACTTTCAAACATAAGGGAACCATTTCGGGGTTAGTATCGCCGCGACAAATGCTTGTTTTAAGTGCTTCAAAGGCATACGTGAGCGATTTATACGACAAGTCTGTTTCCATTGTTAATCCGCAGACTTACACCAAAACCGGAAGTATTCCTCTTGGTAAAAGCAGCGAAGCCATGCTGAAATGGGGTAATTATGTTTTTGTTACCAACTGGTCGAAACAGAATACACTCCAACGGATTGATATAGCCACCGATAAATTTGTCGACAGCATGGTTGTTACAAAACAGCCCAACAGCATGGTGCTGGATAAGAATAACAAAATCTGGGTTCTGAGCGATGGCGGTTTAGCCAGTTTGCCCGGCGGTAAAGTAAAGGCTTGTCTCACAAGGATTGACCCCGAGACTTTTAAAATTGAAAAAGAGTTTGTCTTTCCCGACCTGAATGCTGCTCCAACACGTTTGTGCATGAATAATGGAAAGGATTCTCTTTATTTTTTAAACGGCTCCTGGGGAAGTTCTGTTTCCAACGGCGGTGTTTATCGAATGTCGGTAAGTGATTTAGCTTTGCCGGCTTCACCCTGGATTCCTGAAAGCGGAAAGCTGTTTTATGCTTTGGGGGTTGACCCGCGGAACGGCAATGTTTACGTGAGCGATGCCGTTGATTACATGCAGCCGGGTTGGGTTTACCGATACAGCAGAGAGGCTGTGTTGCTCGATTCTTTTAAGACAGATATCATCCCTTCTGCTTTTTGCTTTAAATACCAGAAATTATAACTTTACCAATCGTAACTTAATTGTAACCTCGTTTTGAGACCCAGGCTCAATATTTCCGGTATCTTATATCCGCATAAAACAGTGCGGCATGGATCTGAATTTATCCTGATGTTTCTTTTTTCAATTTGTTTTGGTCCTAAGCTTGCTGCCCAGCAAACGGTTTCGGGGGTTCCTTTCAGCATTATTAACAATTTACCTGCGCCTGATGTATATGAGGTTATGCCTGATTATCGGCAGGTTAAAAAAGTGATGCGCGCAGATGAGGCTTCCGGCAGACTGAAACGACTGGAGTTTGCGCATGTCTTCGATCTTTCATTTAATCCTGAGAATTCGGGCGAATGGCAAACCTTAAATACAGGTGACAGACTATGGCGTCTGGGGGTTGTTTCCAAAGGAGCCTATTCTCTGAACTTGATTTTCGGAATTTTCAACCTAGAGCCTGAGGTGAAAGTTTATGTGTATTCACCGGATAAGAAATACTTGCTTGGGGCATATTCTTCGCAAAATAACAATGCGGCAGGTAAGCTTGCCATCGAACCTTTGCCTGGCGATTCGCTGGTAATTGAAATGAACATTCCAGCTTCGGTTTCAAGTTATGGAGATCTCGAATTAACCCGAGTGGGGCACGATTTTATGAATGTTTTTGGCACATCATATAAAAGTTCGTCGGGTGTGGCAGTTTCTGGAGCATGCAATGCAGATATCAACTGCGACGTTGGCATTCCGTGGCAACGTGAAAAGTATGCTGTTTGCAAACTCATTATCGATGCCCGCGATATCTGCACCGGTACGCTTGTTAACAACACCGCAAAGGACAGGATACCTTACCTGATTACGGCTAATCACTGCATCGATACCACCACCAAAGCTGCTGCCACGGTTTTTATTTTCAATTACGAAAAGTGGAAATGCGGAGGTCAGGATGGGCCTAAGCCTGTAACACTTTCAGGCTCATATCTGATAGCAACAACACCCAATCTCGATTTTTCGCTTGTACGCTTATATGAGATGCCCATTTTCAGTGCGTATCCTTACCTTGCCGGCTGGAACCGGTCGAACATTGCACCGTTGAGCAGTTCTACAATTCATCATCCCAATGGCGATTTTAAAAAGATCTCCATCGATGAAAATCCTGCTGTGAGTGCGACCTATGCCGAGGATTACAATCCCAATACCCATTGGCTCATTAACAAGTGGGAGGTGGGTACAACCGAACGCGGATCTTCCGGTGCGCCGTTGTTTAATCAGTATCACCAGGTAGTTGGCGATCTTACCGGAGGCGATGCTACATGCTCGTCCTCGGTGAGAGATTATTTTGCCAAACTTTACAATTCGTGGGCCGATTATCCCGAATGGAAACGGCAGCTCCGTCACTGGCTCGATCCGCTTAACTCCGACAGTGTAAGCATTACTGGTTTAGATCCTTATGAGCTCGAAAAAGCTTCGTGCGATACTTTCAGAACTGTTCCGGCTTCTGAGCAGAAGCAACTTTATACCACCGGTCTGGGATGGGGAAGTTACAGTGGCCACAATTCGCTTTTAATTACTCAGTTTGCCGAAAAGGTTGATGTGGGCGGAGTTCTGAAAATACCGGGATTTTATTTGGATGTAGCCAAAGCTTATAATGCTTCACCCTTGTCGTTCATTACCATAAAACTTTGGAATGGAGGCGATATCCCCGGAGATTTAATAACTTCCCGAGCGGTTTACCTGAAGGATTTGACACCCAATAAGCTCAATTACCTGGGATTTGATTCGACAATTGTAGTAAATGGCCCGGTTTACCTGGGTTATTCAGTAAATTACTCGGCTCCGCAGGATACTTTTTCTCTTTATCAGGCACAGGATCGCGGATCAGGTGGCTTCTCAGGAATGTTTGTCTATAAGGACGGAAATTGGGTCAATATTTCGGAGGTCACCTCGCCTAAAATTTACAGTTCTTTATCTGTTGGCTTGATTTCCTGCAGTCTGATCAACAAAGTGCCTGAGATCAGCCTTCAGTCGCATAAGCTGTATGTTTATCCCAATCCTGTTGAACGGGGTATTTTGAAAGCTGAGGTGCCTTCTGTTGAAAATATTGTGGTGAGCGTTTACGATTTGACCGGAAGATCTGTCAGAGTGAATTGGATAGCCGAAGGAAACGGAATTCAGCTGAATACTTCCGGGTTGAGTTCGGGAACATATATTTTAAAAGTGATTATTCCCGGCGAAGGGATTTACAATGCTAAGTTTTTGGTAATAAGATGAGAGAAATGGATAGAAAGTCGACAGACGACAGACGACAGACGACAGCAAGAATACAGAAGACAGAACAAAGACGAGGGATCGCTGCTAACATTGCCGTGGACCGTGGACTGAGGACTTTGGACTTACTTTTTTTAATCCTTTCCTGCTTCATTGTAATTTCGTGCAACCATTCGGGAATAGAAGCAAACACTGCTCAACAAGCTGTTGCCGGTAAGCTTGAAAATACTTATGCAAAAGGCTTTGCAATTGAAAAATATAGTGATTTCAAAATTCTCACTGTTTATAATCCATGGCAGCACGCCCAGGGGGTTGAATATAAGTATGTGCTTGCTGAAAATCCGGCTACCGTTCCCGATAGTCTTAAGAAGTTTGATATTATTCAAACTCCTGTAAAAAGGGTTGTTTGTCTTTCAACTACGCATCTGGCGTTTATCAAGGAACTGAACGGGATGGATGCTATTTGCGGTGTTTCGGCTCCCGAATTTATTTACGACTCTCTGATCCGTGAGCGGGTGAAAGCTGGTAAAATCAGCAATGTAGGATACGATCAGGCCATGAATATTGAGACCATCATCAGCCTCAAGCCCGACTTTGTAATGGCTTACGGCGTTGGCAGCGAGTCGTCGGGGCAGTTTCAGCGGCTGAAGCAGCTGGGCATAAAAGTGGTGTTTAATGCCGAATATCTGGAGCAAACACCGCTGGGAAAAGCCGAATGGCTCAATTTTGTGGGAGCTTTTTTCAACAAGGAAGATTCTGCCGCGCTGTTATTTAAAAAGACTTCTGAAACATACATGGAACTGGCTCAAAAAGCTGCTTCGGTAAAAGAGAAACCCATGGTTTTAAGTGGTCTCCCTTGGAAAGGTGTCTGGTACGTTCCGGGAGGAAAATCGTATGCTTCGAATTTTATCTACGATGCTGGTGGCGATTACTTATGGAAGGAGGACCGGGGTTCCGAGTCTATCCCGCTTTCGCTGGAAACGGTTCTGGAGCGTGCCAACAAAGCTCAGTTGTGGATTAACCCCGGATCTGCTGCAAGCCTGAGTGAAATGGCCATGCCTGATTCACGGATCAAAACCATCCGACCTTTACAGGAAAAGAAAGTTTTCAATTTCAACCGACGCATGTCTCCTGGTGGCGGAAACGATTTCTGGGAGTCGGGCGTTGTTCACCCCGATTTGATTTTAAAAGATTTGATAGCAATTTTTCATCCTGAATTGATACCAAATCATACCTTTGTATATTATCAACTCCTAAACTGATAAGCTATGGCTAGTAAAAGAATTTTAAAAAAGAGCATCAATAACCTCACTTACGATTTAGTATCGGAATGCTTTACGTACCGTCACTTTCATCCCGATCAGAATTCCGGGATCAACCAGATTATCCAGGATGTTGTTAAAACCCGTAACGAGCTTATCTCAAAAGTAAATCAGGCTCCGAAGGAGAAAAGTGAAAACGCCGCTTATTTCAAGGGAGTGGTTTCGGAGATGCGCGCCATGGTAAACCAGCTCGATAAAATCGATAAATTAAAAAAGTAAACTTTTAATGCTTCCCGGTTCTAAAACCTTTGTCCGAACTTTTGTCTGGCTGAGCATTTTACTTTTAGTGCTGTTTTTGCTCAACCTTGTATTAGGACCGGTAAAAATTCCTCTTAAAGAGGTTGTAAGTGCCCTCTTCACCGGCAATGCTTCGCGTGAGGAGTGGACTACCATTATCCTTGGTTTTCGGGTACCAAAAGCCTTGACGGCTATATTGGCAGGTGTAGCTTTGAGTGTCAGCGGGCTGCAGATGCAGACCATTTTTCGCAATCCATTGGCCGGGCCGTATGTTCTGGGTATCAGCTCGGGCGCCAGTCTTGGAGTTGCCGTTGTGATACTAGGATATGCTGCATTTTTTGGATCTGCTATGAACGCCTGGGCCGGGAAATGGATGATAGTACTTGCCTCGTGGCTGGGAAGTGGTTTGGTGTTACTGCTCATTATGGCGGTTTCGGTCCGCATAAAGGATATCATGACCATCCTTATCCTGGGAATGATGTTTGGAAGTATCATCTCGGCAATTGTGAGTGCTTTCCAGTATTTCAGCGACGAAGCCATGCTGAAATCGTATGTGATCTGGACCATGGGCAGTGTTGCCAATGTGAGCGGCGACCAGATTTATATTTTTTCGCTGTGTATACTGGCTGGCCTTGTAATCAGCCTCCTAAGTGTCAAATTTTTGAATATGTTACTGTTGGGCGAGAATTATGCTCAAACGCTGGGGTTGAATATCCGCACCGCCCGCCTGATGATTTTTTTAAGTACCAGCATTCTTACCGGCACTGTCACAGCGTTTTGCGGACCTATCGGGTTTATTGGCATTGCGGTGCCTCATCTTTGCCGCATCCTGCTTCGTACCGACGATCAGAAACTGCTGATGTACACCTGTATTCTTGCCGGCGCTGCTGTTATGCTTTTAAGCGATACGCTCTCGCTGCTTCCCGGCAAGGGGACAATTCTGCCTTTGAATACGGTTACTGCAATAATCGGTATTCCCATTGTGATTTACATTATCATGCGAAACCACAAAGTAAGCTAGCATGGAAAGGGAAACCATTATTGAAATGAAAGGCCTTGTTGTGGGGTACAGGCGCAAAAACCAGGCGGTTCCTGTAATGCGCTTTCCTTCCATTAAAATTGAAAAGGGCGATTTCATTGCTGTTGCCGGACAAAATGGAATTGGGAAAAGTACGCTGATCAAAACACTTATTCAGCTTATCCCTGAAATTGAGGGCGAAATACTGCTGAAAGGGAAATCTGTTAAATTTTACTCCCGAACTGCTCTGGCTTCGATTATCAGCTATGTATCGACCGAAATTGTTCACAACCAGCAGATGACGGTTCGCGATCTGGTTACTTTTGGACGCTATCCGTATACCAACTGGTTTGGTAAAATTGAGAAGGATGATTTGAAAATTGTTGACGAAGCCATAGAATTGCTCGAACTGCAGCATCTGGCAGGCCGGAGCATCGACGAAATAAGCGATGGAGAACGTCAGCGTACCATGATAGCCCGGGCACTTGCCCAGCAAACCGAAATCATGATTCTGGATGAGCCAACGGCTTTTCTGGATCTTCCGCATAAGCACGAGATTGTTAATCTCCTTGGATGGTTGTCGCGTAAATTTAAGAAAACAGTGATTTTCACCACGCACGATTTGGGTATCGCCATCCGTGAAGCCGATAAGTTATGGTTACTGTCGGGCGATGGCTTTTTTCATGGAAGTCCTGAAGATCTTATTTTGAGCGGAACTGTTTCCAGGACTTTTAATACTTCCAAAGTTAGCTTCGATAACCGGAAGGGCGAATTTACCATAAAAAAGGAGCTGCGGCCTTTTATTTATATTTCAGGGAAAAGCAGCGCGGTTTACTGGACAAAAAATGCCATTGAAAAAGATGGATTTACGGTGCTTGACAAAGAATCGGAAGGTTTTCCGTCTATTGCTGTCCTGCCACAAACTGACGGATATGAATGGAAGTTAGCGGATAAAGGCAACGTAATTCTTTTCAGATCAATAGCAGAACTGAGGGTATATATCAAAGAGAATTTCCTTCAATAAATTGATTCGTATTAAAACTTTTCCTAATTTTTCACTCTCATTAAAACTGACAAATATGAACCAAAGTGTTAAAAAAATTGTAGGCTACCTGTTGGTGCTTATCGTGCTTATGTTTACTGTTTTGGGAATTTTAGGAGTATGGGGAGTTATTGATCTTGAAGACATAGGACAGAAAGTAATATCATCGCTGTTAATTGTTTTTGCTGCATCGGCAGTGTTGTTGTTCATCTTCTCGGTTGTTTTGCGCGACGATGTAAACAACAGACCTGGTCCTGGTCCAACCATTTAACAAGAAACCGCAAAAAATAAAAGCGCAGTCACACGGCTGCGCTTTTATTATAAATAAGAGGTATATCCCTGTTAATGAATTGCAGCGATTTGATTTTTGTAAAACTGAAACTTATTTCCTGATCTGATTTTCCAAAGATAATTTCCGTAGTCCGGATAGTTTTCTCAAATTCCCTGGTAATTATAACATCTGTAAATCTGTTGATTTTTAGGGTGATCATAACATGAGTGGGATTTAAATGTATTGCATTAAATAGAATAGCCCGGGAGGAGCAAAAGTGAGGTTGTACAATTATTCCCTAACCGGAGGTTGAGTCTGTCGAAACCTCATTGTAAATCAGTATGATTACACTTCGACAGGCTCAGTGTCCGGCACTTTTCACACAACCTCATAAAGCATAGCCGTCAAGTTAATTACTGCTATGTATTGATATTCAATAGCCCCGACCTTTAGGTCGGGGTAAAACGCGAAAGAGGATTTGAGGCGCACGATATAGTTAATAAAAGGCTGTATCGCTCATTGCGCCGCATCCAGCATCTCTTCAATTCCGACGATGTCAATTTTTCTGCTTTTTATAAGATGATTACACGTCGGAAAACAACTTCTCCTTTACAAATCCCTGGCATAAATGCCAGGGCTATTGAAAGATGCTTTCTCTTAACTTGACGGCTATGCTCATAAAGGGGTAAAAAAGTCAAATACCTACAGCGGTTTAACCGGAATGCAAATATCAAATAAATACTTTCCTTCCGGGTGCTCCTTGTGATCGCCCTGGTAAAGCTCAAAGCATGGCGCATCGTCGGGTTGATAACCGCTAGTTGGTAACCATTCGCCGCAGGCCCATGTCCAGGCTTCCTGAAATTCGTTCTCACTTATTTCGCAATGGATCATGGCATATTTGCCTCCGTGCATCATCATTTTACCAATTTCCCCATCCACCACAGTGTTGTCGGGGACGCTAATGCAAACGCTGGTCCGGAGAAGTTCCTCACTGGTAATCTCTGGGTTGTCGTGATAAACTGCCATCACTTTGGTTTCGGGCGGATCTACTAATACCCGCGGACCTGCCCAAGTGAATAATTTATTAAACAATCCTTCGAAAAGGTTTGAGTCGCCCTTATAAGGTCCGATGTGACGGACATAGGCAACGGTAAAAGGTTTAAGTTCTTCAACTCTTACAACTGGTGTTTTCATGTTATACTTCCTTGTTTGATTGATGGTGCTAAGGTACAAGGAAGGTGCCTGAACAGTTTGGCTGCCATTGCGAAGCATTTGATCCAAATTGCTTTCCGTTTTGCTTAAATTGCTTCTATCAATATTTTTTGCTGACCGCCATTGAGTAGCCGACATTTTGAAATTGCTCTTAAAGGCACGGGCAAAACTGGCCTGGTCGGCAAAGCCACAGTCAATTGCAATTTGGCCAATGGAGATGCGCGGATTACCGGCCATGACAGATGCTGCCCTTTCCAGCCGTAACCGCTGAATAAATTGAAACAGCGTTTCGCCAACCATCACGGCAAATATGCGATGAAAATGAAATTTTGAGAAATTGGCGATCTCCGACAGTTCCTCAAGGGTAAAGCTATGGTCCAGATTTTTTTCAATATAATCTATAACTCTGTTGATGCGCGACTTATATTCTTCGAGCAGGTAAGGATTAGTTTCGGCCATGGATAATTTGTTTTTGCAAATAAAAGACAAATTCATAAATCTTAAAAGCTGTTAATGATTCATGAATATTTGGTAGTTTTCTTACTACTTACGACTAACAACTTACGACTTACTACTAAATCTATTACTTTTGCCTAAAATTTCGATAATGAGAATTGACGTTATTACCGTTCTGCCCGAATTGCTCGAAAGTCCGCTTAACCATTCCATTGTTCAGCGGGCCAAGGATAAGGGATTATGTGAGATAGTGCTGCATCATCTGCGCGATTACAGCACCGACAAACACCGTCGCGTGGACGATTATGCCTTCAGCGGCGATGCCGGCATGGTAATGACAATTGAACCTATTTACAACGTGATCACCCATCTGAAATCGCAGCGCGACTACAACGAAGTGATTTACACATCGCCCGACGGGGAGCTCTATTCTCAGGGTAAAGCGAATTACATTTCCACACTTAAAAATATTATCATCCTCTGCGGTCATTACAAAGGAATTGACCAAAGGGTTCGAGATCATTTAATCACACGTGAAATATCCGTTGGCGATTATGTGCTTACCGGCGGCGAACTGGCCGCTGCTATTATTATCGACAGTGCTGTACGGTTGCTGCCCGGCGCTCTGGGCGATGAAATGTCGGCACTGACTGACTCTTTCCAGGATAATCTGCTCGCACCTCCGGTTTACACAAGGCCAGCAGAGTTTAACGGCTGGAAAGTCCCAGATATTCTTCTCAGCGGCAATACAAAGCTGATCGACGAGTGGAAACTGGAGCAATCGCTCGAACGAACCAGACGTCTACGCCCGGATTTGCTGGATGAGGATTGAAAAATCAGGATTCTTTCAAATAGTTATAAATTCGATATCCGTCTTTTTGTACAAATCCCACGGGCATATATCCAGCATTTAAAATTGCATCGCTGATTATAGCCATATTCATTCCCAAGGGATCATTTATTGTGTCAGATATCTAAAGAGCTTCACGTGATTTGCGAAAACTTCCTGAGATATAAATTAAAGCTTCGTCCAATGAAACAATTGGTTTTCTGCTAATATTTTCCATAACTTTTTGGAAATAGCAGAGCTAAAAAGAGGATTTCAAATTTGTTCCCACAATTCTATTTTGTTGCCTTCTGCATCCATAATATGAACAAATTTGCCATAGTCGTAGGTCTCGATATTGTCCAGTATGGTTACTCCTTTTTCTTTCAGGTTGCTTACAAGTCCTTCAATGTTTTGAACGCGGTAATTTATCATAAACTCTTTTTTCGAGGGCGCGAAATATTCACTGCCTTTTTCAAAAGGGCTCCATTGGAGCGAATTAATTTCATCAGGACGGTTTAAATTTCTAAATTCAAAAGTAGAACCCCATTCATTTACATCAAGTCCTAAATTTTGGGCATACCAATCTTTTGTCCCCTGCGGATTTTCAGAAAAAAAGAAAATTCCTCCGATGCCAATTACCTTAGGGGTTTTATCGTTGGTTGCAGAAGGGTTTGTGGTTTCATTTTTTTGTGTTTCCATGTTTCTGTTTTTGTTATTGTAACAGATGATTTGGTATTTTGTTATTGCCCGATATTTTGGCTCAGACTATCATATATCACCTGCTGTACCTTGGTGCGGATGCTTAATTCCAGCAGTTTGTTATGATTGCGGTTTGGATAAACCCGGTTGGCAAGCATAATATATACAAGCTTGTATTTGGGATCGACCCAGAAAAAAGTACCAGTATAGCCCGAATGTCCAAAACTCTCAGGACTTACGCTTGGAGAAGGGTAGGAGTCCTTCAGGCTGAGAGTGCTGTTATTGGGAAGTGGCTTATCAAATCCTAACGCGCGCCGGTTTTTGTTCTGAGGGTATTGCACCCGGTTAAATTCCCTGAATGTTTCGGGCCTGATATATTGTTCACCTCCATACGAACCCTCGTTGAGGTACATCTGCAGCAGTTTGGCCATGTCGTTTGCCGAAGCAAACAATCCGGCGTTTCCTGATATTCCTCCTAAAACGGCTGCCGCTTCATCGTGAACAGAGCCTTGTAATAAACGTTTGCGGTAATACTCATCCTTTTCGGTGGGAACAATCCGGTCAATAGAGAATTCTTTTGTAGGAAGATAAGTGATGGTGCCTGCTCCAAGGGGTTTGTAAAAGCATGAGTCGAGGTATTTCACATAATTGCTTCCCGATACTTTGCTGATAAGTTCGGGCGACATCACAAAGAACAGATCACTGTATACATATTTGCCGCGGTCTTTTAAAGGCGTTTTGCGGATGGTTTTATAAACATATTTTCTGAAATTCTGATTGAGGTACATGCCCGGTGTTACTTCAAGGTTGTAATCTCCATCCGGTTCAATATTGTACCATTTATGAATGATTTTACAGTCTTTCTGGCTTTTGCCCCAGAATTTTATGAATGGTACCAACCCTGCCTGGTGCGCCAGCAACTCCCGCATGGTGATATCTTCCTTGTCTGATTGGTGAAACAGTCGTTTTTTCCAGTCGGGCCAGTAGGTGGAAAATCGCTCGTCGAGATCGATTTTCCCTTCCCCATGTAATTTCATAATGGCAGGCAGAGCGCTGCTTACCTTGGTTACGGAAGCCAGATCGTAAATGTCGGCTTTACTGGTCGGGATAATATTATCGTAGGTATGGTATCCATAGGTCTTGTGAAAAATAATTTTACCATCCTTAGCCACCAGGATATTGCATCCCGGGAAAGCCTGCTGAGCAATGGCGTCCTGGATAATAGAATCGATCTGAAGCGAGAGTAATGCAGAGTTCATTCCCACATCTTCGGGGATGGAGTATCCAAGCCTGACTGGTTGTTCAATTGAAATACCCGCTCCGGCAGGATATTTTCCAACAGCGGCAGATAACCGTCCGTGGGCACTGATACCACCAAAAATAAGTTGAGCAGCAAGTTTTTGTGAGAGCTCATTGTTACGAAAAACGGTGATAACAGCTGAAGGCGCGGTATGTTGCATCTTTACGAAAGAAGCTGTATCACAAAAGAAAGCCAGAATGCTTTTGCTATGAATTGACTTTGTTAGTTGATCCGCCGCCTGAATATTCCCATGCACACCAATAATGATCAGGTTGTATCTCTCAAGCTTTTTAATGGTTTTTGTCATGAGCGAATCGGAGCAGTGGGCCGGAATATTGTAGAAATCGGCCGGAGCATAATTACCTGCCATATTCTGGAAAGGAGTGATACTTCCTGTTTCGATAGAAACGGCAGCAATCCGCAGTGTGTCGAGGCGCCTGAGCGGAATAATGTCTTTCTGGTTTTCGAGCAAAGTGATATTCTGGAGCGCTTCGGCACGAAGTGTCAGGTAATCTGCTTCCTGACAGTAGCTTTTAAAGATTGAAAAGATCAAAAAAGCAGCGATGAAAGAACTTGTTAGCTTCATAAAGTTGTATGATGTATTTCAAATCCGAAAATAAGAAAAAATTGAAAGTAAAGAGTCGATATGAATGGGTATTTAGTAAAACCGCCCTGTTTCTTCCTCTAATCTGACTTTATTACTTAGAATTATGATGCAGGAATGTCCGTAGAAAGCATATGCGGACAACTCATGCTTGACAAAATAGTATTTGCCAATTATATTGGTAACATATTAAAAATTATCTATTATGAAAACAAAATACCTCTTATTGTCAGGTTGTACATTCCTGCTTGCTTTTTTGGTGTTTACATGTAATCGTCCCCAACCTTTGAATGATGAAGCCGAGAAAGCTG
Organism: Bacteroidota bacterium; assembly: GCA_021779665.1. Classification (GTDB taxonomy): domain Bacteria; phylum Bacteroidota; class Bacteroidia; order Bacteroidales; family JAAUTT01; genus JAAUTT01. The sequence goes on from JAJYAG010000007.1 coordinate 55,525, forward strand.
CTATCCAAAAAATTATTGATATGCATCTGGAAGGTGTCGATAAACTGGATATAAATCTTATTGCACCGCATTTAGCCGAAGATCATCTGGAAATGCCCGCGAATATGGACCGGATTTCGGGAGTGAAACCCTATTTGGAATATTGCCAGGGCTTTTTTGATTATGCAAAAAACCTAAAAAAGCATGAAATGATATGCAAAGCCAATGAAACAGTAGTTTCAGGAAACTGGGCATTTCAGATCGGGACCTATACCTTCAGGACTGTAGATTCTAACGACTCGGTGCAGGAAGACAAAGGAAACTATGTGTGGATCTTCAAAAAAGACTCAGCTAATAACTGGAAATGGGCGCGTGTGATTTCTAATTCCACATTACCAATGAAGTAAATAGGATTTTATTAAAGCCAACTGATTGTATCATCAGGTGGCTACTTTTAAAATAAATTAATGCTTCAAGTGAAGGCCGAAAAGTGAACCAAAACACTACTTCTTTACTTTTTGAAATTTGATAATAAGAATTTTTGACACGGAGCGAAGGTTCTCACGAAAGCTCACTAACTGACCAATTTTTCTGCTCATCCATTCTTACCTCTCATCCGCAAAATTCTACAATCCATCATCTTTATTTATGATTAGGCCAGCAATATTGGGAACCTTTGTCTGACAATCAGGCCTAAGGGCCATGATGTAAATTTCCTGATTAAAAATTATTTAACTTGTACGTCATGAAAAACAATAATTACAACAAAAGAAGGGCTTACCTGAAGATGCTGTTTTGGGTAATATTCATACTTGTAACAGCAAACATTATCGCTTACCTGTTCCAGGGACCGAGGTTGTTTTCATCCTTTTCGCATTATTTAACCTATACTTCGCTTGGCTATGCTTATGGATTTTTCTTTGCCTTCGGGAACTCTTTCATCGGTTCCTATACCCAAAAGCTCAATTGGGCCAAAAATCCAAAACGTGCTAATTTGACCAGTTTCTTAATGTTTATAGGTTATGGAATTTTTGTTAGTGTTATGATTCCTTACACTTTCGACCGGCTGGTATGGGATATGACCGGAAAGAGCCTTTTTTATGATGTTACCGCAAAGGCGTTCATCACCATGGTTGCGGATCTGATTGTTATTTATTTCTATTTTTCAAATCGCCTTACCGATCAATGGGTAAAAGCCATCGAAAAAAACGAGGAACTAAAAAGGGAAAACCTGCTGGCCCGTTACGAAGCGCTAAAGAACCAGGTAAACCCTCATTTCCTTTTTAACAGCCTTAACACCCTTACCGGAGTTGTGGAACAAAAACCGGAGCAGGCTCCTGCTTTTATTAAGAAACTTTCGGATATTTACCGGTATGTACTCGATCAGAACGATAAAGAACTGGTTGCGATCCACGAGGAACTGAATTTTGTAAATGATTATGTATTCCTCTCAAAAATGCGACTTGGCAACGGATTGATATTCTATTCGCATATACCGACAGGTCAGAACTATCAGGTGGTGCCACTTGGCATACAAATGCTGGTAGAGAATGCCATCAAGCACAATATAGCTTCTGATGATATGCCGTTGAAAATTGAAATAAAAATTGAAAATAGTCTTGTGATCGTGCGCAACAATCTGCAAAGAAAAAAAACAGTTTCTGCGGGCAAAAAGCCATTGGGGCTCGAAAATCTTAAAAAAAGATATGCTTATCTTTCCGCCAAACCGGTAGAAATAATCGAAACAGATAAAGAGTTTATTGTTAAATTTCCGGTAATAGAGCTAAAACCATGAACTGCCTGATTATCGAAGACGAGAAAATAGCTGCCGAAAGGTTGGCGGGATTAATCAAGAAATGCGATCCATTGCTTGAAATTTCGGGAACTGTGCAATCAGTCAAAAATGCGGTTCAATGGCTGAACACCCATCCGGCACCCGGTTTAATATTTATGGACATCCAACTGGCCGACGGGCTAAGCTTTGAAATATTTGAGCAAGTCACTGTGAAAACACCCGTTATTTTCACCACCGCCTATGAAGAATATGCTATTAAGGCTTTTAAGGTAAATAGCATCGATTACCTGCTCAAACCGATTGATCAACTGGAACTCAATAATGCCATTGATAAGTTTAAAGCAAGCAGTCAGCATAAAGAAATCCCGGCACAGGTATTTGAGACGATCATGCAATCGCTCACAAAGCAATACAAAAATAAATTTGTAATCAAAGTAGGAGAGCACATCAAAGTGTTTACTACCGACGATGTACAGTGTTTCTACAGCATGGAAAAATGCACTTTTCTTCAAAACAATTCCGGCCGCGACTATGCTATCAGCTACACCCTCGACCAGTTGGAAGAGTTGCTGGATCCCGTAAAATTCTTCAGAATAAACCGTAAGTTCATTATAGCCTCAGCAGCTATTTCCGACATCATAAGTTATTCGAACAGCAGGTTGCAGGTGCGGCTTCATACAAACAAATCCGATGAGTTGACCGTTAGCCGCGATAAGGTGCAGGAATTCAGGAGGTGGCTGGAGGAGTGAGGCTCGTTCCAACGGATTAAAATCCGTGGTTACAATATGAGTCGTCCCTACGGGACTGAACAATACATAACCTGGGGCAGGATTGTGGTTGTCTCCTCCCGTAAAGAGCCGTAGGCTCGATGTATATTGTTGCGCTGGATTTTAATCCAGCGAGATTATAATCCAGCGAGAAGATGATGTAATTAACAATAAGAGAGCCATAGGCTCGATACATTTAGGGATTGGAATTTATCCAGCAACTCAGCTCATTTTATATTAACTCCTCAAATAAATACCTCTCATCATAAGGTATATTAAACTTTTCCAGAAACTCCAGATATTCATTCCTGAAAGTTTGTTTTTTGTGATGTTCTTCCTGATTGGTGATATATTGAAAAACACTATTGACATGAGACTGGCTATAAGAAAATACACCAAATCCTTCCTGCCATTCAAATCTGCTTCTTGTTAACTGATGATCGTTAATATACTTCGACGATTTCGCTTTTACTGTTTTCATTAATTCCGAGATGGAAACTATTGGCTTCAATCCCACAAAACAATGTACATGATCTTCTATTCCATTTACAATTATAGTTTTACAGCCTGTTTCATTTATAAGATTTCCAATAACACCAAGCAAAGTCGGTCTCCAGGTTTTATCCAATACAGCATCCCGATATTTAACCGCAAACACAAACTGTATGTAAACTTGATGATAGGTATTGGCCATATTATTAAGATGCGTTGATTAATATAAATGTAACCTGCTTTTATCTTAAATGTAATCGTTTTTTAGATTTGTTAAAGAGGAGTGATTAAAAATACAATGATTTTCAAAATATAATAAATTAATCATTCCTGTCTTCTTTTCTCATTTATATGTATCGTTCCTACGGAACTAATTTACTCATTTTGCTTTTTTTCCCAACGGATTAAAATCCGTTGTTACCATATAAATCGTCCCTACGGGACTAGATTATGGCTATCCCATTCGGGGAGAGCCGTAGGCTCGAACTATATTGTTGCGCTGGATTTTTAATCCAGCGAGATTTTAATCCAGCAATAAGGATGATGCAACTTAATAAGAGAGCCATAGGCTCGGCACATTTTGAATTTTACCCGGCAACTCTGTACATTTTTAAAATAATTGTTATTTGTAAAAGGGGAATAATCAATAATTTTTAACTTTAAAATGGAAATTCGATGAAGGTTATCTAGAGATTGATGAAAGAGCAAATTGAGGCACGGACCTACTTAGATGCAATTATGAACAGCTCTGACGGGGCACGGTTCTGTTTTCTTGACAGGGATTATAATTTCATTTCATTCAGCAATTCCTTTGCGCGGATAATTAAAACGAACTGGGGAACTGAAATAAAAACCGGAATGTCGGTTTTTGAAATTAAGGATTACATTAAAGATACCTCTAAGGCTGCTGAGACTTTTGAAAATGTGTTGCAGGGGAATTTACAAACCGCTACCTATGATTATTTCCAAAACAATCACTTAAAAATATCTGTTGAGTGCTTCTATTCCCCTTTCTACAAGGATAAAGAAATAATAGGCATTTACGCCTACGTTCAGGATAATACCGAAAAAAGAAAAGTCGAAGAAGCGATCAGGCTCACTTCGAAACAGCAGTCGTTACTCTCCCTTCCTCTGATTTTTTATACCGGAAGCCTGAGTCCCGATTTCAATACAACATGGATAAGTGATCAGGTGGAGACTATTACGGGCTTTAAACCAGAGCTTTTTACAACTAATCCCGGTTTTTGGTCCGACAATTTGCATCCCGATGACAAGCAGAGGGCCGTTAACGAATATACCAGTGTCCTTGAAAAAGGGTTTATAGCGATTGAATACAGATGGCGCTGCGCCGATGGGGTTTATCGTTGGTTTCTGGATCAGGTCTCCCTGTCTTACGATAACCAGCAAAATCCAACAAATTTAGTTGGGGTTTGGATGGATATCACCCAAAGAAAAATCAAGGACGAGAAGCTCCAAAAATCTGAGTTAAAGTACCGGCAGTTATTTGATAATGCCAATGATGTGATTATCATTTTTGAACCTGAAAGCGAAATAATACTTGAAGCTAACAAAGCCGCCTTTAAAACTTACGGTTTTGAACCAGAAGAACTGGTTGGCATGAGTTTAAAACGACTTACCAAAAACGTTACTGCGGGTGAAAATCAGATACAGGAACTAATCAAAAGAGGTATTCATCATGATTTCGAAAGTGTTCAGTTCAATAAAAACGGAGAGGAAATATATTTCCTGATAAACTCGACTACCATTGATTATAACGGCAGAAGGGCGGTTCTGAGTCTCAACAGGAATATTACCGACAAAAAAAAGGCCGAAACAGCTCTTCTGGAAATTGCGCAGAGCTATACAGGTTTATTTAATTCGGTAACAGAAGCAATTTATATTCAGGATGAGAATGGTATTTTTATAGATGTTAATGTTGGTGTCGAAAAAATGTATGGGTATTCCCGTGAGGAAATAATCGGAAAGGACCCTCTGTTCCTGTCTGCTCCCGATAAAAATGATATGGAGCTGGTTGCAAGTCTTGTTCAAAATACATTTCTGACAGGGGAGTCTCACAAACTTGAATTCTGGGGCCGAAGAAAAAATGGCGAAATATTTCCCAAAGATGTTTTTTTGAACAAAGGGAAATTTGCAGGAAAAGATGTGATCATTACAACCGCCCGCGATGTTTCCGAAAGGCGAAAGGCCGAACAGGCACTTATTGAAAGTGAAACATGGCTAAAACTAGCTATTGAAACAGGAAAGCTGGGAATTTGGGAATGGAATACTTTAACAGGGGAGCTTAAAGTAAATTCTTATTTCTATGAAATGTTTGGTTACGAAAATCAGGAATTTGAACCGGATTTTGAAAAAATTATAAAATACATTTTCCCGGATGACCTTGAAGTTACAAATGCTGTAATCCGAAATCATATCAAAGAAAAAACAGCATCATTTGAAACAGAGCAACGTTTCATGACAAAATCGGGTAATTATAAATGGATCCGTACATACGGCAAAGTGATAGAACGTCAGGGAAACGGAGTGCCTTTGAAAATGGCTGGAACCATTATAGATGTCGACAACCTGAAGTCGCTGACTATGCAGTTGCAGGAAATCAACTTTTTTAAAGACAGGCTCATGTCCGTCATTGCTCACGACTTGAGGAGCCCTTTTAATAGTATCCTGGGTTTCTCACAACTTGTTGCTGATAACATTCAGACCTATGAAGTTGAAAAAAGCAGAAAGTATATCATGCAAATTAATACAACGGCCAAAAATACTTTATCTCTGCTTGATACTCTTGTTGATTGGTACAAAACACAAACCGGCGCTATTGTTTTTAATCCGCAGTTATTGAATCTTGAACCAATAATTGACGAAATAATTGACCTCTGCAGCGCTTCAGCAAAAATCAAGAATGTAGTCCTCGAAAAATCAATTTCAGGATCGTTAACCATTCAGGCTGATGAAGCCATGCTTAAAACTATTTTAAGGAACCTGATTTATAATTCCATAAAATTCACCAATTCAGGCGGAAAAGTTTTGATCAGTTCCGCGGCCTTAAGCGACTCTGTTCAGATTACAGTTACCGATAGTGGAATAGGAATAAGCGAAGAGAAGTTAAAGTCCATTTTCAGCCAAAACGCCAGTTTCAGCTCAACCGGAACCTCCAATGAAACCGGTTTCGGCTTAGGCTTGCGCATCTGCAAGGATTTTATAGACATGCATCACGGCAAAATTCAAATCGAAAGCCGCATTGGGGAAGGGAGCACGTTTAATATTGAATTTCCGAATAGGTTGTAGTTACACTGTTCTAAACAAATCCTATGATTAAAATGTCCGTTAAGTATGTTTCAAATGCAAACTCCCGACCTCCTCTACAAAAAATACCGTAAACCCATTGTCAACCTTGCTTACCGGATGACGGGCATTATGGATGATGCTGAGGATATTGCGCAGGATACTTTTATTCAGGCTTTTAAGAACTTCGAAAAATTCAGGGGCGATAGTAATGTTTATACCTGGCTTTACCGGATTGCGGTTAACAATTGCCTGCTCTTTCTTAAAAGCAAAAAGAGGAGCAAATTTTCAGATCTCGAAAGTCTGATCGAAACGGTTAGTTCTCCGATTCCGGAGGAGATGACGGAAATTGAAAAGTCGGCTTACATAAACCAGGTAAAAGACGGGTGTTTAAGCGGGCTGCTCAGGTGCCTGCCGTTGCAGCAACGAACTGTGTTTATCCTGGGTGTTTTGCTCGACCTCCCTAACGATCAGGTTGCAGCGGTGATTGGTAAATCCGAAAATGCAACTCGAATTCTTATTCACAGAGCTCGGCAGAACATCCGTGAGTTTATGTGTAACAACTGCTCGCTCTTCGATCCTCAGAATAAATGCCGGTGCGAAAATCTTATTAGTTTCTCGCTAAAACAGAAATGGATAAAGGAGAATGTTGTTACTACAGAAAACATTATTTACACTGAAGCTGAAATAAAAAGTCTTAAAAGGTTAATTCTTCTTTACAAAAGCTTAAGCGAAAATGATCCTTCTTTCAGGCTCGATCAGAAAATACAGCAGTTTTTGGATAAAAATGAAAACCTGCGCATTTTTTCTTCCGAAAAAGTGAAATAAACTTCCGGTATGCAATCAAATGCATATAACCATATTTGAAGTATTATGTCACAAACAGGAAAAAAATGTATTGCGGTTCATGTACCGGTCGATTTGCTGAACCGGATTAATGAAACTAAACAGAAAAACGGATTGAGTCAGAATGGTCAAATCGTTGAGCTTATCGAAAAAGGTCTGGGAAACACAACAAAAAACGACACAAATGCCCATTGTTTCTACTTTGTTAAAGTACGAATCGATACCGGTAAAATGGCCGAGCTGGGTCAGAAGATCCAATCGGGCGAACTCGATACCAGCAAAACCATTATGACTTTTTGTTTAGGAGACGATCCAACCGTTGGTATAAGTTTCTGGAAAGCAGAGAATGAGAAGGATTTTGAAGCTACTTTTTCGGAACACCGGCCGTATTACAAAGAAATACTTGAAATAACGCCGGTAATCACGCCCCATGGAATCGATGAAGTTGCTGATGCAAAATAGCGTTTTGTAGACTATGCCACTAAGTCCCAAAGAATCAAAGATGCACAAAGATGGTTTGTTATTGATTTATGTCTTGGTGATTTCTTTGTGATTTGGAGACTTTGTGGTTTAAAACGGCTTATATTTGGCTGTTAAAAGCTTTTTCCATGATCGACAAATACAACTTTTTCAAGACCAAATACGGCGACGAATTATTAATCGATCTGATACGGCTCGAATCTCTTGAAAAATACATTATTCATGGAAATCCTCATGTCCTTTCCTATTACGATATTACACTCCTTACTGGCGGCAAAGGAACCTTTTCGCTCGACAGCCTGAATTTTGACTTCATTCCGGGAAGGATTATTTTTTCGTCGCCCGGGCAGGTTCGTTACTGGGATATAGACGCAATGCCCACCGGATATGTGCTTATTTTTGAGGAAGCATTTCTCACAAGCTTTTTAAACGACATTCATTTTATCGATAACCTTCATTACTTCCATAATTATATTACTGCGCCTGAAATAACTATTACTTCCGATGAACAGCAATTTCTTATTCAGCTCTTTTTGAATATTGAAAAGGAAATCGCAACTTTCGACAGGAACGATACGCATATTCTGAAAGCCTTGCTTTACCAGTCGCTAATATGGCTAAACCGGAAGTATACCAGTATTTATCCCGAAAACTCCAAAAATGAATTTAACCGGCACGTTGTAAGTTTCAGAAAGCTGGTGGAATCCAATGTGATGTCTCATCACGATGTTTGTTTTTACGCCGGCAAACTGAATATTACCCAGGGTCACCTGAACGACCTGTGCAAAAAACACCTTGGAGTCGGAGCCAAACGGTACCTCCAGAACAGGTTAATAACAGAAGCAAAAAAACTGATTTGCTTCTCCGATGCTTCCATTGCCGAAGTCGCAGCAAACCTTGGCTTTGAAGACGCATCCTATTTCGTTCGTAAATTCAGGAAAGTTACCGGCCAAACTCCATTAAACTATCGCAGAAAAAATCCCTGAAAAGTACTATTTCTTCCTTTTTTAAACCACCTGTTTTCTTTCCTGTGTGAAATAACTTTGCTGTAAAAGTATCGGGAAAATGTTTCGGGTTGCAGGTTATGCGTTTGGCTGTTTGCTGGCGTCTGAGGTCTGACGTCTGTGAACTAAATTATTGCCTGGAGCCCTTATTTTATAACTTCAATTATTTCAAACAAATGAAAACCATAATTCTATTATCACTCATCATGACAACACAAACTTTAACCGCACAGGAAAAAACCGACATCGCATCACAAATTATAACGATGGAGAAAGCTGCACTTGAACGCTGGAACAAAGGCGATGTATGGGGCTATATCGAAATATATGCTCCGGATATTGTTTATTTTGATCCTTATCTGGAAACCCGGATCGATGGTCTTGAAAAGCTTACCGAACTTTATAAAAGCATTGAAGGACAGGTAAAGGTTGACAAATACGAGATGATCAATCCCAAAGTTCAATTGGCCGACAATATTGCTGTGTTAACTTTTAACCTGGTCTCTTATTCAGGTAACCAGGTTTCGCGATGGAACTGTACCGAAGTTTATCGTATGGAAAAAGATGAAACCTGGAAAATTATCCATTCGCACTGGTCGTTAACAAGGCCGGAGCTGAAGATGTGAGATCAAGAGTAGCATCTAAGTCCTCCTAAGAAATACCTCACCCACGACCCCTCTCCTGCAGGAGAGGGGAGAAAAAAGCACAGTTTAATTTCGTTGCTCTTCAAAGTTCCACGCTTAGGCGTGGGATTTAGGGTGAGGTGTAAATTTCATAATAGGCTATAAAAAAAGTTCATGACTATTTCTTAAAGTCAGGGCTTTGTCAGAGATGTCAGATCTTTATAAAGCTTTTTCAATTATGGGGCTTTATTCCAGCGTTATTTTAAATACCTCAGCAATTTCATTCGGGAACGTCGTTGGTTTGGTGATTACGAGCGATTCAGCAGACTGCTTCCACACAAGCTTTTCCTTGCTGCCCAGCATTTCTACCTTTTTGATTTTTGCGTTTCCGCTCTTTTTTGCCAGCGATTTTACGTTGATGTTCCCGGATGGAACGCCCAAAACTGTTGCATAAAGCACATTTTCTTTCTGGTTGAAACGAATATCTTTTTCGGAAAATTTAACTTTGCCTTCATTAAAACCCGGTCCATTTACAGGATTAGAAGCATCAGTGGTTGGACCTTCACCGAAAACTTTCCAGGGACGGGTATCGAAAATGCTTTCCTTGTTTACATCCATCCAGGCAGCAATTCCTTCAAGTACCGCTACTTCTTTATCGTCGATGGTACCATCGCCACGAACGGGTATATTCAGGAGAAGATTACCATTTTTACTTACAATATCAATTAGTGTATGTATTACCTCTCTGGCAGATTTGCAGCGGTTTTGATCGTAAACTCCCCTGTTGTAGTGCCAGTCGCCAATACAAGTACAGGTTTGCCATGCCTTTTCCTGTGCTTTATCCGGTGCTCCCCGCTCTACATCCCACACCATGCATTTTTTCTGTTCATCAGTTAGTATTTTCCCGAATAGAACGGCCTCCAGCTTACCATTGTGAGTGGCCATATTATGGTTGTAATAGTGAGCTGCAATTTTCAATCCGGCATCGCTTACCGGATAAAGAGGAAGGGCTGTATCATCAAAATACAGCAAATCTGGATTAAACTGGTTGATTAGGTCCATGGTGCGGTTGTAAAATTTTTCGCAGTATGCCTGAGAGGGAACCGATGCACCATTTTCCCAGGACCACTGGCCCCATAAGGATGTAATATCTTTTTCACTTCCTTTACTGAAAGGATGGTTCTGTGCATATAGTTCCTGCGGGTCAAGTCCTTCCCACCAGGTGCCTTTGCCATCGGCTTTGGTAAGCCTGCCGTCGTAGGGGATGCCTGCAAAGGCGCCAGCGGTATCCGAGCGCTGCGATGTTTCGAACCATGTCCAGGCGTGACTGGCGTGTACACTCAAACCGAATGGCAGGTTATTCTTTTTGGCAGCCGCCGCCCAACCTGCAATAATGTCTTTTTTGGGGCCAATGCGTAAAGTGTTCCATTCCTGGTATTTGCTGTTCCACATGTCCAGGTTGTCGTGGTGGTTGGCCATGGCGAAGAAATATTGGGCGCCCACCCTTTTGTAAAGCGCCACTAGTTTTTCAGGATTCCATTTTTCGGCCTTCCAGTCGTTGATTACTTCCTTAAATCCAGCTTTGGATGGACTTCCGTAATGTTGAACGAACCAATTATACTGATAGCTGCCTTCGTCGTACATAAACCTTGCGAACCAGTCCCCCAGTTCCGGCTGGCATTGCGGGCCCCAGTGCGCCCAGATGCCAAATTTAGCATTGCGGAACCATTCAGGTGCCTTATATTGACTGAGCGACTGCCAGGTAGGTTCAAACTTGCCTGGAGCTATGGGTTCGTTGCCCGGGCCAACCGGCGAAGGAAAGGTTTCCTGAGCCCAAACAGATATAACCCATAAAAAACATACTGCAATTATTAATAAAGCTTTCATAGTAATTAGTTGAAATACAATTTAAAATTCATTTCCATTATTTTACCTCGATAAATTCAGGCTCATAGGGTGCTATGGTGAAATTACCGGTATAATCCTTATCCAGAAGAATGCTCCGCGAATTCCCCTTTCTCTGAATTTCCTTAGTCTCACCAGTTGTATTCAGGTATAGAAAGTGGTTTTTGTCTATCTGGCGGGCCATCACTCCCGACGGAACTTCCGAACCCTTTTTAATTCCAAGTTCATTAATAAGCTCGTCTACCAAGGGGTTGAGGATATTGCCATTGGCCGGGAGGCCGACATAGATTGCTTTTCCTTTACCGTACCTGTTTACTGTCATGATCGGGTAATCCTTATCCAGACTGGTAATATTGCTTAATACTTCAGCACCTTTGGGTTCAATTACGTCGAAACAGGTCGATTCGGTATCTATTGTTTTTCCTTTATAAGTTACTTCGAGTTTTTTTCCTTTGAACGACTTCCGGGATATTTCATTCAGGTTTTCAGTTTCTTCAAAGCTTGCTATGCGAATGCCAAATACATCATTCAACCTGCCTGGATGGGTAGAAGCAAATACCTGCCCCGTTTCGTCGACAATGGCTGAGTTACTGGTCATAATTACAGTTCCGCCATTCTTTACATATTCACGGATTTTATTGGCAGTAACTTCATCCATTACAGCCAGGCCGGGAACAAAAAGTAACTTATAGTTCAGGTTGCTGCGGCTTATCTCAACCATGCGGGCATCCATGTTCCGGTAGTAAAACAAATTGAAACAGGCTTGTACCTGACTGTCGTGCTGTTCCGGGAAATATTTGCTTGCAATCTGGCTGGCAAATGAGAAAGCCAATCCAACTTCCGCCTGAAGTTTATAAGGGAAGAATTTTTCTATTTTTCTAAATTCGGTGGCAATTTTCTTGTATTCATCATATTTACGATTGGGCAAACCATCCCAGTCGAGCATACCCTGAAGATACTGTTCTTCGCCGGCCCACATGCTTTGCCATGTCCAGCCGCAAACCATCTGGTTACCATACATTAAGGTGGCATACGCCGATTTACGGATCGAATTGGGAACCGCTGTCATTGTCGTAAACTCACTGCACCAGAAGGGATTGGTACTCTCGAACTGGATACGGGTTATGCCAAACAAAGCATTCATCACACCCCAGTTGGTTGTTAGCGAGTTCCCGGGATAGAAACCACAACCTTCACGTGTCATTTTGCCTGAATAAGCAATGGCGGAATAGTCGAAATATTTGAGGCCGCTATAATACCAGGCATTGGTGTTGGTTAATGCACCAGGCGCATTGGCATTAACTTTATCGAGGACTTTAAAAAGTATTTGATTTACCTCGTCGGAAATAAACCGACGGAAATCGAGCATCCTTTCGGGAACGTCGTTGTTATGAGTGGCTACCGGAAGGCCAACTTCTTCAAACTGGTTTATCCTTCTTGACCAGCGTTGGGTAGCCCAGGCCTTATTCAAATTATCCAGTTTACTATATTTGGCTTTCAGCCATTCTATAAAACGCAGGCGCACTGTTTCAGAATACGAAATTGGCCCATCGCCCGACTCATTATCTATTCCAAAAGCCAGTATTGCCGGATGCTTTCCGTAATGTCGCGAAAGTGAATCGGCATAGCGTACGGCATATTTCTGGTAATTGGGATCGCCAACATCATCCATATACCGGTGATTTGGATAATGTACATCGCCATTGGCATCCACAACATCAATGGAAGGAAACTTTTGATGCAGCCAGATGGGAGCCGGGCGGATGGCAATGTCCAGAATTACTTTGATCCCGGCTTCATTCATCATGTCCATTACTTTATCGAACCAGGCAAAATCAAACTTGCCATCGGACGGTTCGTAGCTGTCCCACGCCAGATGTCCCATACGGACCACATTCAACCCGGCGGCCTTCATGAGTTGAATGTCGGTTTTTATTTTGTTAACATCTTTGTTATCATGCGGATGGTAGTTGGCGCCTACATAAAGTTGCTGGGCATTTCCAACGTTGCATGTCAGAAAAACAAGACTGGCAATAATCAATAAATAGTTAACTGTTCGTTTCATTGTTTGCGGTGGTTGTTAATATCAGGTGTAAATTATCAATAATGTACCATCTTTAATGCTGTTGAAGAATTTCCAACCTTTAACTGACAATAGTACAATCCGGCTGGCAGTAAACTTCCATCAAAATCAATCTGATGTGTTCCTGAAGGCAGTTCTTTATTGAACCGGGTGGAAATCTTCCTTCCGGCATAATTAAAAATCTCCATTAAAACCAATGCTTTTGAAGAAGTCTGAAATTGAATGGTTGACACATCGGAAAATGGGTTGGGATAATTCATCAGTTGCAGTTCATTTTTCAGTTCCGGAGCAACCGATGTCAAAAGGTTGTTACCAGCTTCAATCATGAGAAATTGGACCGATCGTGCAGGAACATTTAATATAATGGCATCATCAATAGGGAAGGAATTTGCTTTAATAGTTTCAAGAGTTTCGCGGGGTCCCCATTGTGTTCCTGATGGACTTACACCATTTACGGAAACATACAACGAAAAATCACCCGAACCCCCGGTTAAAGAATAGTCGTAATATTTACTTCCTACACCTATGTGTAATGGATCTATTTTTACTACCTGGGCAGAAGTTCCCTTATTGACAAGTACAACCCCGGTTTCTCCTGATGCAAATTTGGAAGCATACGCTAATATGTTCGTATTGTTTGAAGTAGCTGTAATAGCATGGTCACCAGTAAACTTCTGCTGATAATAAGCATAATAGAAATCAGGACGCGGTTGCCACAGTAAACTGGTGTTATCGCCCTGATAAAGCATGCCGTCGGCACCCGAAGCAAGTAACCACCTCGCTCCCAAGCCAAAGTTATTCTTTATTAATTCGTTAAACAGGATGGTGGCCTGCATTCCATTGATAAACGATTGTCCCATGGTAGGGTTTGCTGAATTACTATTCATATTATACTCGGTCAAAGCTACTGGTTTGGGGAATGCATTTTTACTAACAATATCCTGCTGAATAAAGCGGATGTTTTCCTTTGGTACTGTTGAGGCTGCAAGCAATAAATTATCAACGGTTGCATCACTTCCAAAATAGTTGTGCATTACATAGAAATCGGCAGCATTGCCTATTTCGGCAAGAACACCAGCATTCCAGGTTCTGTCTACCGAATTCCAGCTGTTTGTGCCATCAAAATGCAATACCTGTGCACCGATATATATTTTAGCACCCACCTCTGTCGCTGCTGCTCTCATCGAATCGGCAAAAACTTTAAAATGCTGACCATACAACTGACCGGTAATTATTTTAGGCTGTCCATCCTTATTGGTACTTTGGTCGATCATCCAGCCTGCCTCCCAGGGACCTCCATTTTCATTTCCAACTTCCCAGAATTTTGTGCGTCCATTATCGTAGCGCACCCATTGGGCGGCAAGGTGTGCTGCCTGTTCAACCGGTTTGTTGCTCAAACCATAGCGGGCATAACCGTAATTGACAGTCATGAGTCCCTGAGAGCCGGTTTGCTGGCGTAGTTTATAGTAATTATCGGTTGTAGTGGACCAGTCGTTAACTCCTGAAATGGCATAAAACTTTTCCTTTTTGCCTGTTGTACCGTTGTAGGCCGAGTCGGGAACATCGTTTGGTCTTCCATTCCAGAAAAAGATGTTAGACCAGCTTCCACCGGGAAACCGTATTAAGGAAGGATTCAATGTCTGGACATTTTTCACAAACGTACTGTTGCCGGTATTGTTTCCCATCCAAACGGCTATGGCATTTCCAAAAACATATTTTGATATTTTGCCGAGTGTATCGGCAGATAATCCAACAATTACAGTTGGGGCATTTGTTGTTTTGTTTGCAACTACAGAAGTTGGAATGGTAGCATTTTTAGGTTCGAAATCCTCTAAAAAGCAGTTCGTGGTTTGTGCCATTAGTGATGTAGCACAAATTATCATAGTACCCAGAGATGCTAACAATTTAAAATTTCTCATATTCTCTTGTGAATTAGATATTTTTTAAGTAAGAGGTCAATATTTAGTAATTCCCTTCAAAACAACTGCTCGAAAAGGTATTTTATAAGACTCCATCCAGGATTATCAGTCCGCACAAATCGTACGGATTTATATTCGGAAAATTATGATACATTGGCCTGAAGTAATTTACTTGGTTTTAGTTTTTTAATTATTCGGCACTGTAGCTTAAATATAAAGGTATTGTGCTCGGCGGAATTTGTAATTCCGCCGAAAAATTAACTTTTCACACAACCTCATCAGGCTTATATTTTAACCAAATTAAAAAAGAACACATCGTTTTCTCTGATATCCAGTTCTTTCGAAAATGAATTACCGGATTTTACCGTAACAATCTCGCTGGAAACCGGGGTGCCATCGTTTTGTTTCTTAATCTCTTCTACCTGAATTTTACTGAGTTGCAATGGTTTGCCCATCGAAAGGTAAGTGGAATATGCATCGTTACACTTGTAACCTACTTTAGATACTTGTAAAGCATAGGTACCTTCGGGAACTTTAGCTATATTGATCTTTAGCTTCCCTTTTGGTTTCGATGGTAAATCCCTGATATAGTATTTCTGGTTGTTTACAGAATCGCCCGGATGGGTATTGGTAAAATCCCAGGCCAGGATCTGAACATTTCCTTTGGAATCCTTGCAAACCCACGAAGTTGAATCACTGTTAACCAATTCGGTGCTGCCCAAACGATTCAGGAACTGGTAAGAATAGAAGGCTGGTTTGTTAATGCCCTGAATGGTTAACAAACCAAAACCACCGTGAAACGGCTCAAAACGGGGTCCCGATTCTTCAAAAATATCTGTAAATACCCAGTAAGACATTGAATTTACAGAATTTCCAACCTGTTTTAGTTTTTGCAGGATATAGGCTGCCTCATGGTAACTGTCGTGAATAGGATCAGCCGGCGTATAGGAGGCGCTCCATTCAGTATAATGTAATTCGAGGTTGGGCATTTTGGAAGCCGCAATTTCATTAAGCGATTGAAGTACATCGCCACTAACACTCATTGGCTCTTTGGCAAGAACAGTCCCTGAGTTCCCATGTTCATCGAGAAAGCCCTGTTTAACGCCATAGCTGTGGGTACTGATAAAGTCGATGGGTAAATCGTTTTTAACGCAAAAGTCAATCATTTCACTTTCCCAGGCTGCACCAGCAGTACCAGGACCGCCAACGCGGTAGGCCGCGTTTACGCTTTTCACTGCTTTAGCTGTATAAGCGTATAATTTGAAATATTCATCGCGGGTACTGGACCAAAAACCAGGAGAAAGATTGGGCTCATTCCATACCTCGAAATACCATGTTTTAACTTCATCGGCACCGTACCTGTCGGTAAAATGCTGTACCAGATTGCGAATTAAAGCGTTCCATTTATCGTAATCTTTTGGAGGTGTTACATTACCTCTCCACCAGAAAATAGTTTTGTCTCCGCTGGCAAGGGCATGTGGCATAAAACCAAGTTCTACAAAGGGTTTCATACCTATGCTTTGCAAATAATCGAAAAGCACGTCGACATACATGTAGTTGTATTGAGGTTTTCCATCTTTATCCTCTTTGTAAACAGCCATATCGTCGGTTAGTAAACCATGCATACGAATATAACGGAACCCACATTCTTTTTTAACATAGGCAAGCTGCTGTTGCCAGTCGGCTCGTAAGCCTTCGTTGGCTCTTCCGGCACCTACACACTCGGTGAAGAATTTATTCAATGGACCTTTCTCAATCAAAAAATCGACATTGATGGTTCTAACAGGCATTTCTGCTTTTATAATTGACTTTTTTTGCGCAAATGCCGGGAAAGCTGTGAAGCAAATCAGTAGGTAAATAAAAAATCGGTACATAAAGAATAAATTAGTTGTCAGGAATATAGTTGCACAAAACTAAAGTTTAAAGTCTATTGACATCTTGAAAATTATCTCGAAATTCTTTAATATTCTATCATATCTGTCACAATAGTGCCACCATAAAGTAGCTCATGTTTCCATGCATTTGGTGTTATAGTTTCAATGTTTTCCGTTATTTTAATAATACCGCTAATTCATCTCGCAAGGAGATTTTTCAGATAGTAATAATCCCGGTTTGGAGATTACATTTATATTGATTGCAATATGGAGAGAAATATAATTTTGTAAATTAATAATCCTTAGGTTTGTACACGGAATAAACTTTTAAAAATGTCGTTAGCCCTAATTTGCAGAAAACTATTATTGCTTTTGGGATTTGCACTGTTCTGCTACTACAGTTTGGCATCGGAACAGGAGAGGTATTTGCATTTTACCGAAACCGACGGGCTTCCAAGAAATATTACAACATGCCTCGAACAGGACGATTACGGATATTTGTGGCTTGGAACTACCAATGGCATTGCGCGGTATGATGGAAAGAACTTTAGTACTTATAAGGAACTGGAGGGTAACACTATAATTTACCTGCTATACGATTCTAAAAAAGTGCTTTGGGCAGCCTGTGGCCACGGTTTATATAAATACGACCGGGTAAGGAATTATTTTGATCTGGTAGTTCAGGGATTCACTACTAAAATTCAGGAAGATAAAGGAGAAGTTTATTTTTTGATGATGTCTACGATATATAAAATTGTAGATAACAAACCCGTAAGTATTTATCAGGGTGAAGAACTTTCAACTTTTTGTTTTTCCAAAGAAGGAATCTGGATATCCAAATCGAAGGATGGAATATGGCTTCTGTCCCGTGAAAGCAATTTCAAGGAAGTTGCTGCTAAGTATTTGAGAAATATGCCCGTTGCTATAGTAAAGAAAATTGACGACAAGCTTTTTGCCGCCTGTCACAATGGACAATTGTATTGTATAAGAGGTAAGCCGGGAGTTCCGGTGCCAATACCAATCAATAATCATCACTTCTTTAGCGAAATAGATAAAGTAGGACAGGAAATATGGTTGGCTACGGATGGAAATGGGATAATTGTTCTGGATAAAAACCTGCAATTTTCGAGGGTACTAAAGCGGGATCCAAACACCGATGCATCTATAAACAGTAACAGTATTCGGGATGTCATGCCGGGAAATAACCACGAAATATGGATTGCTTCGTATGGTGCAGGGCTAACTTGTATTCTGCCTGATAATTTGTTGTTTCAAAACCTTCTTCCCGAAAAAGGAAATGAAAACTCCCTGGTTGCCAATGAAGGAGTGTCGGTGTTCGTTAAAAAACCTCTGATATATTTTGGAACTAATTATGGGTTATCTGTTTGGGACGAAAGCAACCAGAAATTTAAAAACCTAAATAGTGACAGATTGATTAAAGATTTAAACGGGAGTAAACTAACCGCTGTTTATGTGGACTCAGACAATAATATTTTCGTTGGTACCTACGATGGACTTATGGGTAAATATTCTCCTGATTTAAGATTGTTGGACACCTATCACCCAAGCAGCGATTACCCGGATGAAATGCAAAGAATAGTTCTTTTGCGTGAATTAAACAAGAATAACCTGTTAATTCTGACACAGTTCTTTGACAGGGTTCTGATCAATTATGATCTTAAGAAGAAAACAAGGCGAGTGTTTGAGGTATACAACAAAGGAAGTAAAATTACATACTGTTTATTGAATTCTATACGTGAAAACCGGCAGGGAGAATTATTGGCCTTGATTTCCGATAAGGGTTTGTTTCATATAAACTGGGATGATAATGTGCTGGAAAACAGGCTTTCGGAAATGAACAAGCGTATAGATGGCTATGTTCTGGACTTTTATCAGGATAAAAAGGGGATTTACTGGTTTGCTTCTTCTACAGGCTTGATACGTATTACAAAGGATGGGAAAAATATCAGAAAATACACGGTAAAAGATGGTTTAATCACCAACAATCTGTTAAGTATTGAATCGGTTGACGACCGGTTTTTATGGATAGGAACTGTTTCGGGGATTTGCAGGTTCGATATGCAAACTGCTGAGGTGTTGAATTTCAACCATACTGATGGACTCCCAGCCAATGAGTTTCAGGAGCGAGGATCGGTAAAAACTTATGATGGGAGGATTATATTTGGATCATCCGCCGGATTCACCATTGTAAATCCGTCAAAAGTTGGCAAAGATTCTCTGGGTACTAAAGTAATTATTTCCGATATCACTTTTCAAAACCAAAGTATCCGCCAACCCGACGGAAAACAATACCTTGACAAACCTCTTGAGGATGCAAACGAAATTTGGCTTCCCTTCAGCAAAAACTCTTTCTCAATTCATTTTTTTGCAAAAAACAGGAGCTATCAGAAATATCACAACTATGCCTACAGACTTACAGGTATGGAAAAGAACTGGACTTACCTCTCCGAGTCCAATTACGTTAATTACACCAACCTTTCACCCGGGAAATATACTTTTGAAATAAAAACCGCCGATAAAATTCACGAAGGAATACCTACACTTCTGGTTATTCACATTCTGGCGCCCTGGTACCTGAGCTGGTACGCTTATCTTTTTTATGCCATTATCTTTTTCACCATATTGTACCTGTTTTTTTATGGTTATCGTAAAAGGCTCGAACTGAATAAAGAAAAGGAATTTTCGGATTTCAAGATTCAAAAGGAGCATGAACTTACCGAAAAGAAACTGGCATTTTTTACGAACGTTTCACACGACCTTAAAACGCCTTTAACTCTTATTGATGCTCCGGTAAACGATTTATTGCAAGCCGGTAATCTCCGAGAGGATCAGGTAAATAAGCTTATTACCATTAATCGAAATTCGAAAAGGCTATATAAACTTATAACCGATTTGCTCGATTTCAGAAAATTAACGCAAAAGGAATATGTTCTGGAAGTTAGCGAAACGGATGTTTCGGAATTACTTTCGGGAATTGCCGAGGCATTCAGGGAAGAGTGCCGTCATAAGTCAATTAACCTCCAATTTAATACCAATCAACATCTTATTGGTTTTGTTGACTCTAAAAAGATTGAAAAGGTAATTTGGAACCTCCTGTCTAATGCCCTGAAGTTTACCGGGAGTGGAGGTGCTATTTCTCTGCAGGTTGAAGAAGTTTTCAGCGGCGCTTCAAAGAAACTTAAACTTGTTGTGAAGGACAATGGAATAGGTATAGCCGAAAAGGATAAGTCCAGGATATTCGAAAAATTTTATAAAGCCAAAAACTCTCAGGCTTTAAATAAGGAAGGAACCGGTATAGGACTTTCCATTGTAAAGGAGCTTGTTGAAATGCATCACGGAATAGTTCAGGTTGATTCAGAGATAGGGTTAGGTACCGCTTTTACAGTAATTGTTCCTTTTGACAGGGAAAGTTATACTGAATATGACCTGGTTACTCCCGAAAATAACAGTCAGCCAGTTCAACAAAGCAGCATAGAAAATCCGGCAGAAACGATTCTTCAGCCTGACGTGAAAAAGCAATATAACCTTCAGTCAATGCTGGTTGTGGAAGACAATTCGGAGTTGCGGGAATATCTGGCCGGGCATTTCGAAAAAAAATACAAGGTGTTTGTAGCCGAAAATGGCTCAGCAGGGTTGGCAATGGCCAGAGAAAACAATCCCGACCTTATATTAACCGATGTACAAATGCCCGTTATGAATGGTTATGAATTTTGCAGGGAAATACGCTGTAGTTTCGACACGTCGCACATCCCTGTTATTATGCTCACCGCCAACAGCAGAACCGAAGATCAGGTAGAAGGTTTGTCAACCGGTGCCGATGTATACATTACTAAACCATTCGATATTAGCATACTCGATGCCCAGGTTATTTCACTGCTCGAAAACAGGCGAAAGCTGCGAAACCGGTTCCAGGGATTGGACACCACTGAAAATCTCGAAAAAAGTTTACCTCAAAAGGACATGGACTTTATCCAGGAACTCAAATTATATATTGAGGAAAACATTATGAAACAGGAATTGGGAGTCGATTCGCTGTCGGAGCATTTTGCGGTTAGCCTGGCCCAGTTGCATCGGAAAATAAAATCGCTTACCGGCACAACACCCAATAACCTTATTAAATCTATCCGTCTCAAAAGAGCTTATCATCTTATTCGCGAAGGAGGATTACGCGTTTCGGAAGCCGCTTATCAAACCGGGTTTAGCGATCCTAATTATTTTACCATTTGCTTTAAAAAGGAATTTGGAGAGAATCCCTCTCAAATTATTTCTTCAGCTAAGGAAACGGAAAGCGTTGTTTTATCCGAAACTGCAAAGCCCGACCACGTGCAAGAAAAATCACACGGACAGGATGAAGAAAGTCAGATTCCGCTTCTCCTGATTGCCGAAGATAATGAAGAAATGCGGCGGTACATTTCAGATGAATTCAAGCTTCAATACCGCATCATTACCGTTGAAGATGGCGATTCCGCTTATCGTGAGGCAGTGAATGAAATCCCCGATGTTATTATCAGCGATATTATGATGCCGGGAATGGATGGAATAGAGCTTTGCCGCAAACTTAAAACCGACGAGCGTACGTGTCATATTCCAATTGTTTTGCTTACTGCAAAAACATCCGACGAAAATACACTTGAAGGACTGGAGAACGGTGCCGACGATTACATTCCCAAGCCTTTTAATACTTCGATACTAAAAACGCGTGTACATAACCTTTGTCAGTCGAGGGTTATATTAAGACGAAAATTCACAAAGGAACCCGAGGCCACTTTTAAGGAGATTTCAACATCGGCAGCCGACGAAAAGTTTTTAAAAAAAGCCTATGAAATTGTTGAGAAGTATTTGGTAGAACCCACCTTCGATGTTCATTTGTTTGCATCGGAATTAAGTATGAGCCGGGCGCAGCTTTACCGAAAGATTGATGCAGTATCGGGGCAGACGGTTCATGAATTTATCCGTATAGTACGATTGAAAAAGGCTGCTGAACTACTTGGCAGTACCACCATGTCGGTTTCTGAAATAGTTGAAAAAGTTGGGTTTAATTCATTTGCCTATTTTACAAAGAGTTTCCGCGAATATTTTGGCGTACCACCTTCGCAATACAAGCGGTAAAATAAAAAGGGCGCCCGGCTTAAAGGCGCCCCTGTGGATTTCATGCTTAACAGGAGAAATCCGTGGAACAACTAACCAATGTATAAGAACATTTTAAACTATTGGAATAATTATTTTCAGAACACCAGCTTCCGACTAAAGACCACGGTTAAACAGCCAATTTTGAATATGCTGTGAAAAATGGTCTGTGGTTCGTAGTCATTTATTGCAATATTATTATTTATCAATCTTAAAAAACTGCATTATTTCGAACCGGCAATAATGGCATCAATGGTGCGCTGATCCTTAATGGTATTGTTACGTCTGTCAAGTGCTCCTCCCGTATCCCAGTAAAAAGGTTTAATGCCATGTGCCAGTGCCTGATGGGTTACATAAGTTAACCAGTAATCGACCGAGGCATTGTGTACTTCCAGATCCTGTGGAATATGTGCACTTCCGCCGCGGCGATATGCACCATATTCGCCCATGAGGACCGGTATACCTTTATCAACAAATTGTTCCTTTATTCTCTGGAAATATTTCAGGTGATCACTTTCTTCGCCATAGGTGGGATTACGATCAGGTTCAATGGTCGAATGGTGGCCCTGCCCCCAGTAATAAACCATTTTGCCCCACGATACATCTTCGTTCAGAAATGTAAACTGAGAAGGTGTATAGTTATGTTCTTCGTACATCATGCGGTTAGGTGTAGGATCTTTGGGGAAATCCTTTACCTGGAGAAAATCCGAAGATCCCTGGATTACTAAAGTCCTGTACGTATTACGGCCTCCGGTGGATCGTACCGCATTCACAAAGGTTTGGTGGTACGTGAGCAGGACGCCCATTTGGGTGGCATCGCCTGCATTGGGTTCATTGGCGCTGGCAAACATCAGGTGTTCGTCAAAATCGCGCATTTTGGTGGCAATCTGCTCCCAGATGGCTTTCTGTTTGGCATTAACAGAATCCTGTTTGGATTTAGTGCAGTTATTCTCGAGCCAGCCGCCATCCCAGTGTACATTGAGCAATACATACATGTCGTTGTTAACACAATACCTAACCACTTCTTTCACCCTGTTGAGCCAATTTTCATCAATATGCGCTGTTTGTTTATTATCTACATGATACCAATTCCAGGCACAAGGCAGTCGTATTGCGTTAAATCCGCATTGCTTTACAAATTTTATATAAGATTCGGTTATCTGCGGGTTTCCCCAACCGGATTCCCCGCCAGGAGATTCCATAGTATTACCTATATTCCAGCCTAAGTCTATTTTAGCTGCTAATTCAACTGCGTTACTGCTCATTCCTGTTGCATCAGGTGCTTTGGGAGATGTGTTATAGGAAGGGTATAACGAGGCAAACTGAGAAACTGATATACGCCGGCTTTGCCCGTTAAGGGAATTAATAACCAGTATGGTAGAGCGTGAGGAGCCTGAATTATTTATGGTTGTGGTGATTTGAATGGAATCACTTCCCCGGTTACCCGATGTTGTGCTTAACTGTAACCACGAGGAGGAAGAATTGCTGATGCTCCATTTTTCGTTACAGGTTAATGCAAATTTCGAAGTTCCGCCTTCTCCAGGAAAGGATACTGAAGTTGGGGTAACCATCAGTTGTGGATCTGCATCCGATTTTTTTCCGCAAGAGACCGACGACGCTATTGCAATAAAAAGCGTTAAAATTTTAAAAGGACGTTTGATTTTCATTTATTTCATTATTAAAAACATTAGTGTCCCATTAAAATTGGGACGTATTAAAAATTAAACAAATTTGGCTCATTGAGCCTAAAACGTTCTTTGTCATTTTGAAATTTAGTTTTATCAAAGAGGTC
>JAJYAG010000008.1 GCA_021779665.1 Bacteroidota bacterium
TTTAAGGACGATCTACAGCATTGTTAATTCCGGCCAGGAATATACTTTAGGACATATTACTTTAGATCCTCGAGAACTAAAAAATGTTGCTTAAAAATTTGATTTTGTCAGAGTATACTTTTTGTTTACAAGCCACCAGGGGAGAAGCCACAGCAAACCCAACGATCCCACAATCACAAATGTGGCTTTCCAGCCCCACGCGGTGTAAAGTAATGCAATAATTACAGGGGAAAGAATAGCACCTATTGATGCTCCGGCGCCAAACATACCCTGTGCCAGTGCCCTTTCCTTTACAGGAAACCACTCGGCGTTCGACTTGGTTGCTCCCGGCCAGGGACCAGCCTCGCCCAAACCCAGCATTGCCCTGAAAATGCTGAGGGATGTGATACCACGTGCAAATGCATTCAGCGCATCCGCTATGCTCCAGATAAGCACCGAAACCATAAAACCAAGACGTGTTCCTATTCTATCGTATAATTTTCCCGAGAGTAGCTGGCTGAAACCATAGGCTACCATGAAAAACATGTAGATGTACGAATAAATCTGCTTCGACTGCATGGCATATTCGTCCTTGGGAAGGTCGGGATTAAGCAGGTTGAGGTCCTTGACAATCCCCGGCCACATGATGGAAAGCGTATTCCTGTCGAGGTAGTTGATGATGGTGACCATACCAATGAGTGACAGTACCCACCAGCGGAGTCCTTTTATTTTGAAGTTTCCCATTTCTATTTTTTTATAAAATCTTCTCTCATCGGACTGAATACATCAATGAGCACGCCCTCCGCGAGGCATATTGCGCCATGCGGAACGTGAGGCTCAATGTAAAAACCTTCACCTGCTTTGAGGATCTGTTTTTTCTCACCAACGGTTACTTCAAACTCGCCGCTCACCACGTAGGTAGCCTGGCTGTGAAAATGCTCATGGACGTAGCCAACTGATCCTTTTTTGAAAGATACCCGCACCATCATGATGCTGTTGTCGTATCCCATTATCTGGCGTTCCACGCCTTCGCCAACCTTTTCGGTTTGCATTTCCTGCAGAAGTAGAAAGTTTTTGCTTTGCATATTCATAGTCGTTGTATTTTTATAACTAGTCAACCAGTTTAAATGCGAATAAAGGTTGTTGTAATTAGTTAAATAATTAAAAATTAAATAATAAGAACATAAGAATAACTTAGTTTAATTTTCCGAAATATAAAATCAATTATTTTATTGTGCAACTGGTAGACCAAATATTTTTTAAAAATATTTTTCCTGTGATGGTTTTAGCCATTTAATACAGGGTTGCCCTTGTTGGGAAACAAATGCAGGGAAAGGTTATTGAAATTACTTGGTGGTGGAGTGATTGCGGGCGTATTCCAGCACGTTTCGCAGGTGTTCCTGCATGATCACTGAGGCAGAGTCGGCGTTTCCGCCTTTGATGTGTTCAAAAATCAGCTGATGTTCGGCCATGGTTTTGTTGCTAAGGTTGCGGCAAACATCATATTTTGTATAATCGGCAAGAATATCGGGGATAAGGATCATAAGCAGCGATTTAAGCACCGGGTTCTTGCTCATTTCGGCTATTTTGAGGTGAAACATAAAGTCTTCCTCAACGGCACTTACGCGGTTAATGGCTTTCTCGTTGAAAGCATTCAGCCGTCTTTCAAGTTCGGCAATGTCTTCGTCCGACTTACGCTGAGCTGCCAGTTTCACGGCGTTGGTTTCAATTATAACCCTGGTTTCGACCAGCGAGAAGAAGGAGGTAGTGTCTAATTTCAGGATTTCGCCCATGAGTCTTTCGAGTCCGTTGGAGCTCAGACTGGCTACAACCGTACCACTTTGGGGAACGGTTTTTAAAATGCCGTAAAACTCAAGTTTCTTAATGGCATCGCGCACGTAGGTGCGACCAACCCCAAGCTTTTCCGACAGTTTGCGTTCACTTGGCAACTTGTCGCCGGCCTTAAGCTGTCCGGTACTTAAAAGCTGATTTATCTGCCGGATGATCACATCCACAGGGCTTTCAACAACTACTTCCTTGAAATTATCGAGCATGATTCGTTTCTTAAATATGCAAATATATTTATATTTTGAAATCTGCGCAACTGGTTAACCAGTTTAAATGAAAAATTATTTAACAGATCCTCTTATTTTCAAACTTGTTTCAAGTTCAATTTTCTCGGGAACGTGAGAATGGGATTTGCCTTCGATTAATTTGAGCAGCAGTTTTGCGGCAGTCTGACCAATTTCAAAAATCGGCTGGGATATTGTGCTCAGCGGCGGGTCGACAAGAGCTGCCACAGGCTCGTCGGTATAACCTATAATGGAAATATCGGCGGGGATCCGAATTCCTTCACTTCTTAACTTTTTAATTGCCCCAAAGGCAACGGCATCGCAAACGCAAAACAAGCCATCGGGTAATTTTTTTAATTTCAGGAGTTGTTCGGCTGCATGTTCTCCGCTTTCAATCGAAAAATCGCTTTCTAATATCAGGTGTTCATCCTGAACCAGATGATGTTCTTTGAGGCTATCCACAAAACCTGCTTTTCGGTCGTCGGTGAGTTTGAGTCCCGAGGGACCTCCAATGTGGGCAATTGTTTTGCAGCCCCTGGCTATCAGGTATTCTGTAGCCATGCGGGCGCTCTTATAATCGTCGACCGAAACACTGGGTAAAGGCAGACTGGAACAGATGCGGTTGAACATCACTACAGGTATGCCTTTCTCGCGGAGTTTATCTATATGGTCGTAAGTGTTGGTTTCGCGTGATAATGAAATGAGTATTCCGTCTACACGGTTCCGGAGAAGAGAATTAATATTGCTGACCTCGGTTCCGATGGTTTCATTGCTCTGGCAGGTCATAACGTTGTATCCTGCAGCTGAAAAAATGTCCTGAATGCCGCTGATGGCCACCGAATAGAACGGGATGCGGAAGGAGGGTATCACCACCCCGATTGTAAATGTTTTGTGTTGCCGCAGTCCCATGGCGATGGTACTTGGCTCAAAGTCGAGTTCCTTTGCGAGTTCCAGTACCTTGCGCCGCGTTTCCGGGTTAACATCGTAAGAGTCGCGGAGCGCCCTCGAAACTGTCGATTTCGACAAATTCAGGCGACGAGCAATATCCAAAATGGTAATTTGTCTTCCGGGCATGATACTCAACTTTTCTGCTAATTTAATATCTGTAGCCGTTTATTCCAATTTATCTGTTCTTTTCCGGTTTCTCAGAAGGTATTCTTATTCCAGAAAGGAAAAGGCGTTAAAAAAAAGTTTTGTACTACTAACTTTAAATCAAAGCATGGCGAAGCCTTAACCTCTGATTCCTTGCTGACGGCGAGCCGTTCAAGGGAAGCCGAGGCACGAGGCGGACCGCGTTTTCGCCGTCAAAGACTTTTTTGGTGACTTTTTTGGTCACAAAAAAGTTACAAATAAAATTTTAAGAACTGGCATTGATTAAGCAGAGGTAACCTCCTAAAAAAATGAATAGTTTCTCTGAAAACCATTTTTCAAAATTTTACCGGAACCGTTCCCGTTGATTTTTTATTGGTTTTTAGCTTTTTGGCTCCTTTTTTTATCCAAATTGCTCCCTGAAAAATGTGATAACAATATGAGGTCTTTTGCTTATTCTGTGCTTGTCGTAATGGGTTTTAGCCTGCTTTTTTCCTGTAAAAGCCATCGGTACCGGGTGCTTTATGTTAACTCGTATCACTGTGGCTATCCTCCAAGCGATGAAGTTATGGAAGCTTTAAAAAGTAACCTCCCGGCCGACAGCTTCGATGTTAAAATCAGGCTTCTCAATTCAAAACGGCAGTCGTCCAACGACAGCATTATGGCTAACACCGATTCCGTGCTGAAAATGATCCGGGACTTTCAACCCGATCTTCTGGCTATTTCGGACGACAATGCCATGAAGTACCTGGTTGAACCTTATGCTGACCAATTGAAGATACCCGTTGTTTTTTGCGGCATAAACTGGTCGGCTGGTCAATATCGGTTTTCGAAAAGTCAGGTCACAGGAATGCTGGAAGTGTTGCCGCTTAAAACTGCTATTGTAACCTTGAAG
Source organism: Bacteroidota bacterium (assembly GCA_021779665.1). GTDB lineage: Bacteria > Bacteroidota > Bacteroidia > Bacteroidales > JAAUTT01 > JAAUTT01. The sequence continues at coordinate 4,036 of JAJYAG010000008.1, forward strand.
GAAATTTACCCGCAAAGCAAAACCTTGGCTGTGATCTCCGAAAATTCGTTGTCGGAGAAGAACAACACCGCCCTGCTGGATACCTTATACCGGAACGCGGGTCTGTTGCCCGAATATTACCTGGTTGACAGTTTCGCCGGATGGAAGAAGGCCTTTTCGGAAGCTTCGGCTAAATGCGATCTTATTTACCTGCCGACCAACGGTGCCATAAAAGGCTGGAATGACGAAGAAGCGAAAAAATTTGTCTTGGCCGGCATTGCCAAACCCGTGTTCACCTGCGACGAATTTATGATGCCATATGCTGTGGTTGGCTTTACAAAGATAGCTGTCGAACAGGGGCAATGGGTTGCGCAGACTATAAAGCAGATCGCCGGTGGCAAACAAGTTATTCAGATACCCCAAACGCGAAATGTAAAAAGTAAATTTCTGATAAATCACCGCTTGGCTGAAAAGATCGGTTTCCGGAGTGATAACAAGTGTTTCGAAATGCAAAAGTATTAACATCAATAATAACGTTACCCATCATGAGAACTCTAACTCTTTCCTTCGCAGTGCTGTTATTTCTGACTGTATCTGCAGTGGCGCAGTATCCTGTCTTCAGGGGCTGCCCGGTGACCATCGATTTCTCGAAAAAGCTCCGCACCTGGGATGGCTTTGGTTTTAATTATGTTGAAACCGCCCAGACCATCGATTATAGCAAGGATGCCAAGGACTATGGCGGTTTCAGTATCATGACCGAAGACAACCGTAAACAGGTTATTGATTTGGTTTTTGGAGAAGAAGGCCTGAAAGTTGGATTGATAAAAATGTTTCTCGATCCGTTTCATCAAACCGAAGCAGGCGGAGCCTTTAACCACGAAATGGCAACAACAAACATGCGTATGTTTGTTCGCATGGGACTGGAAAAAACCCGTGCCCGGGGCAGCAATCTCCAGATTATTACAACCCTTTACGGACCTCCGGCTTATACAACACTTCAGAAAACCATGCGTGGCCGCGATCTCGATACAAAGTACAAAACCGATCTTGCAAACTATATGATCGACTGGGCTAAGTTTCTGAAGGAAAAAGAAAAGTTTCCGATCAAATATATTTCGCTTCATAACGAAGGCGAGGATTGGGAACGCTGGCCCCGTGACGGCAAAGAAGGTAACATTGGCAAAGGTCACGATTATAACATGTACTGGCCGGGTACCCAGATCTGCGATTTCCTGAAAATGATGCGCCCCATGCTCGACAAAGCAGGACTCAAAGATGTGTCGGTTACAAACGGTGAGCCTACCAACTGGTACCGGTTCAGCTTCTGGGGCCATGCCGACGCCCTTTACGATGACGATGCAGCACTTAAAAACCTTGGGCTGATCACATCGCATGGTTTTTATGTGGGTGGTTACGATAACCGCTGGTATGGCAGTCATACCAATGTTGGCACATCGCTGCTCCGCAGCAAGCGTCCCGAATTGCATGCCTGGGTAACTTCAACATCATGGAGCAAAATGGACAGTCGTTTTCTGAAGGAAATCTGGGGTAACATCTATGAAGCCCAGGTAAACGGTATCATTCCCTGGGCCGGCATACAGCGCCCTCCGTTGTGGGTAAGCGGCGATCCCAACCCGGGTTGCGCTTTCAATGTGAGCGAAGATGGGACATACGAATTGCGCCCCGGATATTACTACTATAAACAGGTGAGCCGTGCCGGTCAGCCGGGAATGGCTGTCGTTAGGGTGAATTCGATGGACAGCGAAATTCCGGTGATAGCCTTTTCGGCAAACGGTACCAAAAATGCGGATGCTTTTGTGGTTGTGAATACCAATCTTAAAAATGAAAAGCCTGTGACCATAAACCTCAAAGGAACCCAGGGTCGCAAATTTAAAGTATACAGAACCGCTGAAGGCGAAAATTACAAAGAGTTGGGCGTTGTTGAAATTCCTGACAGCGGGTACGACTATAATGCACCGGCAAATTCTGCCACAACGTTTTTTGCTGTTAAATAAATTCCCGGAGAACAGATGATAAAAGATTCAGCGGTTACCCGCATTCAATTTCAGAAGGATTATCTGCTTTCAAAACAGGAGTGGCTCGTTATTGACGGCGACACACATGCGACCGATACTGCAGCCATGCATCCGGATTTGGCAGCACAGCTGGATGCATGTCCCGACTATTATCACGGCCGGCCTGTATCAGCCGAAGATTTGATTGCAGAAATGAATATGGCCGGAGTAGATATGGCCCTGATCTGGCAAAATCCTGCCGCCACCGTTTACACCAATAACCCGGAAGCCAACTTTAAGGCGCTGCATAATGTAAATCAATACATTTATGAAACGTCGCTGAAGTACCCCGACAGGTTTATTCCTGCAGGGTGGATTGATCCAAAGGCACTGGGAACTGCAAATGCAAAGAGGCTCGTTGATATTTGTGTGAACGATTTTGGGTTTGCCGTTGTTAAAATGAACCCTGCCCAGAATGCTTTTCCCATCGATTCGGAACCTGTAGTGGAGGTGTTCGATCATATTGTTAGTCGGGGTGCCGTTCCTGCTTTTCACTTTGGTGCCGATACTGGGTTCACTCCTGCTGAAGGTCTGAGGTTTCTGGCAAAGCGTTTTCCCGGTCATCCGCTTATTGGGGTTCACATGGGTGGAGGAGGGGCAGCCTATCCTGCCGCCGAAGAACTTTATCAAAAAGCACGGTTGCTGGGACTGGAATGCCCGAACATTCATTTTGTGCTGAGCGCCAAACGGGACACGCACATCGAAAGCGATTTCATCACCTATACCATCGCCGGCGAGCCTTACTCCCAAAACCTTTTCTGCGGAAGCGACGCCCCCTATGGCCGTATGACCTGGAATTTCGGGGGCTACCGTGCCATGTTCAGGAGCCTTATCGAGGGTGCAAGTCATACTGATAAGCGGGTAAGAGAAGTTAAAAACCTTTTCAGCGAGCGCATAGCTTCCGGTTATATGGGTGGAAACCTGGCTGCTTTTATGGTTAAAGCTTACGACCGGATTTTGGAAACTGCAAATCAATAAGCCTATGCCTCTTATTATTCTTGCCCTGGGTATAATTTTACTTTTAATACTGATTGTTAAGTTTAAGTGGAATGCGTTTTTCTCGCTTTTAGCAGCTTCATTAACAGTGGGGCTGCTCAACGGGATGAACCTTCAGCAGGTATTGGAGTCCGTTCTTAACGGAATTGGAGGTACCCTCGGGAAAATAATCCTGATCCTCACCTTTGGAGCAATGCTCGGAAAGCTTATCGAAGAAAGTGGTGCCGCCCACACAATTACTTACAGGCTTATCGACCTGATGGGGCTTAAAAATGTGCAGTATGCCATTCTCATTACCGGTTTTCTTGTGGGGTTGCCGATGATGTACAATGCCAGCTTCCTGGTTTTGATACCGCTTATATACACATTTGCGACCACGGCCCGGTTACCGCTTCTGTACCTCGGGATTCCGCTTTCGGCTTCACTTTCGATAGCGCATGCCTATTTGCCCCCACATCCTGCACCAACTTATGTTTCATTGATTTATAATGCCAATATCAACCAGGTATTACTCATAGGACTTATTCCCGTTATTCCCGCCTGTTTGCTTGCCGGAATTCTGCTCTCTAAATTCTTTCGGAGGCTCGATGTGAAACCGCCCTTAGAACTTCATCAGGAGCATACGTTTAAAAAAGAGGAATTACCTGGTTTGGGAAGAAGCATTCTGGCAGCCCTTACTCCTGTAATCCTGATGTTATTTGGCGCAGTTGCCGATATGATTTTTGGGCCGGCACCTTCAAAAGCCGATATGATTGCAAAAGGAATTCCGGATCTCACTGCTTTTTACCAGAACCTTTTGGCAGCTCACGGGTGGCAGCACGCCACAGCAAGTATAATGGCTCATGTTCTCACCGTTATAAAATTCCTGAGCGACGCAAACATTGCTTTGTTTATGGCTGTGTTAGCCGGCATTGCAACCCTTGGTTTGCGAAACGGAAGAAATATGGAAAGCGTGATGAAAATGCTCGGAAATGCTGTAGGCTCCATTGCCATGATCATCCTGATTATTGCTGCGGGAGGCGCTTTTTCGCAAGTGCTGAAAGACAGTCAGATTAACCAGTACATAAGTGGTATTGCTGTTAACTTCCATTTCAATCCCCTTGTGCTTGCTTTTTGTGTGGCTGCGCTCATCCGTCTGGCTGTGGGCTCCGCAACGGTAGCCACCATGACAGCCGCTCCCATTATGGTGCCCATAGCCATGCAGGCCGGCATCGCGCCTGAACTTATGGTGTTGGCAACCGGCTCAGGAAGTCTCATGTTTTCGCATTTCAACGACATCGGCTTCTGGATGTTTAAAGAATATTACAATGTAAGTATCAAACACACCTTTTTAATCTGGACCGTGATGGAAAGCATTGTGGGTTTGGTGGGACTGGCAGTTTGTATTGTTATTCAATTGATGTTTTAATGATGTAACCTTATGATAATGAAAAAGCTCTTTATTATTTTCTTAACCCTGGGTTTAAGTTTTACACTTGCCAATGCCCAGTCGAACTTTACCAGCCAGCTAATTGGAGTTGGTGTTGTTGTAAAAGATCTTGACAAATCGGTTGACTTTTATGTGAATGCCATTGGAATGGTTAAGACAGGAGGCTTTAGCCTTGATGCCGATTTTGCAAAACGTTCGGGGCTTTCGAATGGTGTTCCGTTTTCGGTGGTTGTGTTAAAGCTCGAGAACAGCGATCAGGCAAACGAATGGAAGCTGATGAGCTTCGGAAACAATCCGAAACATAAGAAATCAACTCATGTGCAGGACGACCTTGGAATGCAAAATATCACCATCAATGTGAAAGCATTAAATCCCGTTATCGAAAGACTGAAGCAAAAAGGAGTAAAATTTCTGGGCGATATACCCACACCACTCTCCGGCGACCGCTTTTTTCTGCTGGTTCAGGACACTGAAGGTAATTTTGTGGAATTGATCGGTCCAAAGTAGAAGGATAATTTGACTGATGGTTCTCAGGAATCATTCAGTTATTGGTTTTATGAATAGTAGTAGTTTTGAACAGCCGGACGTAGTGATATGTTCGGCTGTTATTGTTTTGGATGTTAAGAAAGGATATAATGTTGTGTTCGTTTTTCGGCAGTTTGCATTAGATTTGTAAAAAAACTAATGCAAGACTTTTTTGGATAACGAACCTGATTTTAACGATGTTGTTTTCGATAATATTTTCCGGGACTATTATAAAAGTCTCAGAGCTTATGCTTTCAGGTATGTTGGCGATCTGTTTGCCGCCGAAGATATTGTTCAGGATGTGTTCTTCCAGTTATGGGAAAAGCGCAACGAGCTTCAAAAAATAAATTCTATACGTTCATACTTATTCACTTCTGTTTTTAATAAGGCATCTAATTATTCCAAACACAGGAAAATTGTAGAAAAATATAAATCGGGAAGCAAATCGGCTTTTTCAGAACTTGAAGATTATTATCACCAGCAAATAAACGATGTAACAGAAAGTATTCTTGCACTTGAACTTGAGCACAGAATTGCTGAGATTATAAATGATTTCCCTGAGCAATGTAAAAATGTTTTTCTGTTAAGTCGCGAAAAAGGTTTAAAGAACCAGGAAATCGCAGACAAATTAGGCGTTTCCATTAAGGCAGTTGAAAAACAAATAACCAAAGCGCTGATGATTATGCGCGAAAACCTAAAGGATTACCTGCTTTTTATCTTAGCCATAATTTCATTCAAAATATAAAATCTCCAGAACCTTAAAAGGTTGCATCACCTTAAAAAAAATTAAAACAGGAGGTGGGGTAAAAATAATTTGAGTTGTCTGGGTTAATACAAGCTAAAAAATGGATCAGGAAAATTTTTACGATGTTATTGCTCGTTACCTCGATGGTTCTGCTTCGGAGAAGGAAGCAGAAATGCTGCTCGAATGGTTAAAAGCTGATAAACAAAACATGAAATTGTTTATCGACTTAAAAGACCTATGGCTAAAAACAGGTACGCTTAACAAGGAAGATAAGGAAACTGAAGCTGCCCTGCTAAGGTTTAAAAACAAATTAAAAAATAATAACAGAATTTCCTTTAACCGGAAAGTACAACTAATGCGTTATGGGAACATTGCAGCCGTGCTTATTATAGCAGTTCTTACCGGAATATTATTGTTCCGCAATGGTGGCAGCAATAACGCTATTACATCGGAGCAATTCACCGAAACAATCATACCCCTGGGTCAAAAAGGGAAAGTTATACTTCCCGATGGTACAAAAATCTCACTGAATTCGGGCTCAAAGCTCCGGTATCCTTCCAATTTCAATGGCACTGCCCGCGAAGTTTACCTGGAAGGCGAAGCTTATTTTAATGTTGCTCATAACCAGGAAAAACCGTTTCTGGTGCACTCGGGGAAATTAACTGTAAAGGTTCTGGGTACAGTATTCAACATGAAAGCCTATTCGGGCGACAATAAAATTGAAACCACACTGATTTCGGGTTCGGTAAAAATTCTCGAACAAACCAATGCGAGCCTGGAAGAAGTAGCTATGCTTAAACCCAATGAGCAGGCTGTTTATATCATGTCCAGCCGAAAAATTTCAGTAAACAGATTTGCCGGAACTGAATCTGCTGATGTTTTAAAGGCGGAGAAATCCAGAGAGACGGTTAATGTGCAGGTTTCACAAATGGAAACCGTTACCATGTGGAAAGATCAAAAACTTGTATTTGCTGATGAAACTCTGGATGAGATGGCTCAGAAACTTGAACGCTGGTATGGCAAACCTGTTCATATCGAGAGTGAGAGCCTAAAGAGCAATAGGTATTCAGGGAAATTTATCTATAACGAAACGATATACCAGGTTCTTGAAGTAATAAGGCTTACCACCGATTTAAACTATTATGAAAAGGACCACGAAATTTATATTAACGCTAAGTAAAACCTAATAAAAACAGAATGCCTATGAGATAAAGAACTAACTACAAAAAAATACCGGAAAATGCTACCAACATTTACCGGTACAATTAAAACAAATTAACTGCTGAATATGCCCTACCAAGACTCTTCAGCTATTTATTTACTTTAAACACTCAAAGTTATGATAAAAACTAAACTATCATTTCGTCTATACCAAAAATTTTTATATAAATATTTGTTGGTTATGAAAATCACTACACTACTGCTAATATTAACCAGCCTTCAGATTTCCGCTTCTGTTTACTCCCAGAATACAAAAGTAAATATCAAAGCCCGGAATAACTCTATTATTGAGATATTCAACGAAATCGAAAGGCAAAGCGAATTCCGTATTTTTTATAAAACCGATATGCTCGATTTGAATAAAAAATACGATTTTGATGTTAAGGAAATCAGTGTTTCGGAGGTACTGAATAACTTGTTAAGTAATTCGAATACCTCTTACAAACTCGTTGATAAAATTATTGTGATAACACCTGTTAAAAATGGGATACAACAGCAAAAGGTCAGTGGAACGGTTTCTGATGCTGTAACCGGAGAAGCACTTCTAGGTGTAAATATTATTATTGAATCTACAACTATTGGAACAGTCACTGATTATTCCGGGAAGTTCTCAATAGATTTACCAGCTCAAAATTCAGTCTTGGTTATATCATCAGTAGGATATAATACGGAGAGGATTGAGGTTGCCGGACGAAACAACTTAGATGTAAAACTAGTTCCTGATATCAAGAGTTTGGAGGAGGTTGTAGTTGTTGGTTACGGAACACAGCTTAAAAAAGAAGTAACAGGTGCCGTAACAAGTATAAAGGAAGAAAGTTTTAATAAAGGTGCTATTACAAATTCACCTCTTCAGCTTGTACAGGGGAAAATAGCAGGTCTTGCTATTTCAAGAAATTCAGGTGGCGACCCTACAGCAGGTGTGCAAATGCAGGTTCGAGGCGTTTCCACGGTAAGAGGAAGCGAAGCTCCACTTGTAATTATCGATGGTATTCCTGGTGGAAACCTGAACACCATTGTTCCAGAAGATGTTGAATCAATTGATGTGTTACGCGATGGTGCTGCCGCTGCTATTTACGGAACCCGTGGGACGAACGGTGTTGTGCTTGTTACCACAAAACGCGGCAAAGCCGGAAAACCAACCGTTGAATATTCGGCTTATGCTTATACTGAGACTTGGGCTAAAAAACCTGAAGTACTCAATGGCGACGATTGGCGAAAAATGAAAACTGATTTCCTGAATTCGGGAAATCAAACGCTGATAAACAAAGCTTCATCGCTTGTAGATTATGGTGGGAATACCGACTGGTTCAATGAAATAACTAAAAAATCCATCAGCAGTGTACATAATCTTTCCATTTCAGGAGGTTCTGAAACCACTAAGTATCATGCCTCTTTAAACTATCGCGACCTGAATGGTTTTATCCGTGAATCGTCAAATGATATCTGGAATGGAAGAATTTCTCTTACTCACAAAGGTCTAAAAGATAAGCTTGAAGTTCAGATGAATCTGGCAGGCACTTCACGTACAGGTCATCCCATAAATTATCGTGTATATCGTGAAGCTATGCAACGCAATCCAACATTAACCGTTTATAATCCCGACGGAACTTTCAATGAAAATTCCAGTTATGGTGGGGAATATGCGAATCCTGTAGCTATGTTGAAGCAAACTCAGGACGACCAGCAAAGGAGTGAAATGTTGGCGAGCACAATGGCAACATTGGAAATAATTGATGGTCTGAAGTTCTCAACTACCATTGCCCTCCAGAAGTATAATGAAATAAACGGATATTACCTCAGCCGCGATAATTTCCAAAGCATACAGAGTGGCTCTATGGGCGAAGCCAACCGGAGCGCAGCACAGAATGTGGACAGAACGCTTGAGTCGATGTTAAATTATGTAAAATCAGTTAATGGTATTCATAATATCAACATTATGGGTGGTTATAGTTACCAGGATTTTGTTTATGAGCAATTTAGTGCATCAAACAGGTACTTTATCACCGATGCATTCGGGTATAATAACCTGGCTGCCGGTTTGCAGCTTCAGGATAATAAATACAGGAACGGGGATGTTTCCAGTTACAAGAATGCAAGCAGACTAATTGCTTTATTTGGAAGAGTTAACTACAATTTCAAAGGAAAATATCTGGCAAGTTTAAGCTTGCGCCGTGAAGGGTCTTCAAAGTTTGGTTCGGAAAAAAAATGGGGAATGTTCCCGGCAGTATCTCTAGGTTGGAATATTTCTGAGGAAAATTTCATGAAAGGCCTTTCCTTTATTAATAATCTTAAATTAAGAGCTGGTTATGGAATAACCGGAAATCAGGGTATTGGCAATTATATTTCTCTCGAGAGATTAAGTCCTGCCGGAATGATGCTTTATCAGGGAGTTTGGATCCCGGGCTATGGTCCCAGCAGCAATCCCAATCCTGACCTGCAATGGGAGAAAAAATCGGAAAAAAACATCGGTTTGGATATGAGTATTCTTAATGAAAGACTCTCGTTCAATCTCGATCTTTACAACCGAACAACAACTGATCTTCTTTACGAATACTCGGTACCAGTTCCACCAAACCTTTTTAACAGGATATGGACCAATGTGGGTAAAATGAGCAATAAAGGTATAGAGTTAACTATCAATGCAACCCCTCTAAAAGTGAACGGATTTACATGGACGACCAATTTCAATATTTCATATAATAAAAATAAATTGGAAACCTTGTCAAATAATGTGTATCAGACAAAATTCCAGGATCTTCAGAATATCGGTAATCCGGGACTTAACTCAACTCCGGCTTTTCGGCTTGAAGAAGGACAACCTGTTGGAAATATGTTTGCATACAAATTTGCAGGTTTGACTGATGATGGCAAATGGCTGTTCTGGGATAAAGCCAATACTAAAAAATTAAAGTCAAATGAGGCAAAATATGAAGACAAGCGCGTTGTTGGAAATGGTTTACCTAAAAACTGGATGGGTTTCACCAATACCTTTAATTACAAGAACTTCGACTTAACTGTATTTTTCAGAGGCGCGTTTGGTTTTGACATTATAAACACTCAACGTCTTTTCTTTGAAAACAAAAACCTCCTGCCAAACAATCTCCTGAAATCAGCTTTATCAAGTCCGGTTCTTGATGATCCTCAGTATTCCGATTACTATATCGAGAAAGGTGATTACATTAAGCTTGATAATGTGACTATCGGTTATTCTCTCCCATCTAAAATTTCTTGGATTAAGAATTTAAGGGTTTATGCTGCCGGTCAAAACCTCGTGACATTCACTGGGTATAAAGGTCAGGACCCCGAAATTTCTATTTCCGGACTTACCCCGGGTTTGGATACCCGCTTCCTGTATCCAAGTGTAAAAACTTTCTCAGTAGGCTTAAGTGCTAAATTCTAAAAAGTATAGTTATGAAAAAGACATATTCAAAAATAATAGCATTGGCATTTCTTGCTTTAATTACCTTGAGATGCACCGATTTGGATGAAAAGCTTTACAGCGATGTTTTAAAAGATAATTTTTATCAGACTGAAAGCGAAATTGTGGCTGCGGTAGCTCCTGCCTATGGAGACTTACGTGGAATTTCGGGAGATACCTGGGATTTAAACTCGCATTCCACCGACCAGACAATTATTCCAACCCGCGGACGTCACTGGTACGACGGTGGTCACTGGCAAAGAATTCATGAACACACCTGGACCTCAGAAACTCCCCAAATGAATAATGCTTGGAATTATGCTTTTGGACGCATTAATAAAGCTAACCAGTTGCTTTTTCAATTAGGTAGTTTGTCTAATATCAACCCTCAGTTAAAGGATCAGTTTGTTACCGAATTAAAGATCATCCGGTCGTTTGGATATTACCATGCAATCGACTTTTTTGGTAATGTTCCTATTGTTGACAAGTTCGATCTGCCCGCCGGTTTCAAACCATCAAATGAAACAGACTTTGCAACAGGCCGAAAAAAAGCATTCGATTTTGCTGTAAAGGACATCACTGATAATATCGGGAATTTGTCAAGAAATGTAAATACAAGTACATATGGCAGGTTTCACAAGTGGGCTGCATATGCCCTTCTTGCCAAGTATTACATTAATTCACAGGTATGGACAGGGGTTTCAAGGTGGGACGATGTTATAACAGCCTGCGATTCCATTATTAAATCCGGAAAATTTAAACTCGAAACCGACTATTTTGCAAATTTCATTGCAAAAAATGAGGGGTCTAAAGAGAATATTTTCGTGATCCCCTATGATGAGGTTAAAACCGAATGGGGATTAACATGGTTTTTTATGGGCCATCATATGGCAACCCAGCGTAAGTATAATACCACATGGACCCCTTGGAACGGTTTCTGCGCTCTTCCTTCTCATTACAAAACATTTGACCCAAATGACAAAAGACGTTTAGGATGGATTACAGGAAAACAATATTCCTCTGCAGGTGAACTTTTAAAATGTACAGAAGAAAGTGCACCAAATCCTCTTGAATATACAGTTGATTTTGGAAATATTTACGATCCAAATGACCAGGCTATATACGACCATAGAAATGCCAGAGAGTTTAATGGTGCCCGGTTTGTTAAATATGCTATCGGGGCACTCCCAGGCTGGGGAATGGGGAATGATATAGCCGTTTACCGTTATGCAGATATACTCTTGTTGAAAGCCGAGGCCATTATGCGGAAAAACGGAGGTGTTGCTACTCAGGCTGCCGTCGACCTGGTTAATCAGGTACGGGCCCGTTCAATTAGTGATAATCCTTATACAATTCAAACCCTCACGTTGGATGCATTATTAAAGGAAAGAAGCTGGGAATTTTATTATGAAGGCATGCGCCGGAACGACCTTGTACGGTATAACAAATTTGTGCGTGGGAATTGGGAATTCTACAATCGTTCAAGCGAGAGTGACAACCGGAATGTATTCCCTATTCCTCAGTCTCAGATTAACTCAAACTCAAACCTTAAACAAAACCCTGGGTACTAAATTTTTCTTGGTTAATTATTATCAGCCTGTCTGCGCCTTTGCAGCAGGCTGATTTTTTTAAATTTTCTATTTGCCTGAATTTTGCGTATTGCCGAATGTCCAACGCTAAGCAAAACTGGAGAGGGCATCAATAAAAATTTACCTAATGAGGCTTTATAATCAATTTTGATAAATTTCACAGTATCTTTTGCATTGTAACATTTGAATAATAAAATTTAACTATGAGTTACCTAACGTTGAAACGCATTGCTGTTGAAACAGGAAAATACGCGTTATTACTTTCGTTATCGGGCTTATTTAGCTGTAAACAATGGTCTAATTCCAATGTTGTTACCGAGGCGCAATCGACCAGTTCTGTAAAACAAACCCGCTTCTTTTCTGAATCCAGTTTCTGGAATCAGCCCTTGCCTTTCAATCCTGAGATTGATGACCAAAGTAGTCACTTTGTTGAATTGATGAAAAAAGAGCCAACAGGCCCTTTCTTTAAAATTAACCTTAAAAACTGGACAATTCCAGTTTACGATGTTAACGATTCTACGCCCCGTTATAAGGTGAAACTTCATTATTTATCAAAAGAGGAACAGGTAAAGTGGAATACAACCCGGGAAACTTACGGGCATGGAAAGGAGTTTGATGCCCATCCTGTGCCAATTCCCAGGGAAGCTCAGGCTGATCCTCAGGAAGATGCACACTGCGCAATGGTCGATTGGGAAAGGCGTATTGCCTGGGATATGTGGGGGCTTCGTAAAAATTCAGACGGTAGCTGGACCTCAAAAACTGGTATGGAATATAGCCTCAATGGGAGTGGCGTTTTCGATCCGGGGGATTTTGGTATGTTAGATGGTGAAAGTGTTCATTATTATGGTCCCAGCAGGGCAGCAGGAGTTCCTGCTATTGCTGGTTTGATCATGTACGACGAAGTAATCAAAGGTGAAATTAATCATAAACTTGCATGTGCAACCAGGGTTAATGCGTATAAGGAATTTGTTTTTCCTGCTATATGGACCGATGGGTTTATTGAGGGTGGAATTCCTGAAGGTTCCGTTATACAGCTTGATCCCAACCTTGATCTTTCAAAGTTCGATCTTTATCCTGGTGAACTTGTAATTGCTCGTGCCATGCAAAAGTATGGATTGGTGGTCGTTGATATTGCCGGAGCTAATACTTTATATGGAGAAGGGTTGTGGGGCCATCCCGGTAAAACATGGGATGGACTGGTGAGGGAAATAGACGGGGGGATTAGTTCAATACCGATTGTCCATTATCGTGTGCTGAAAATAATAAATAGGACTCACAAGGGTGACAGTTATACAAAGTTATTAAACGATGCTGGGAAATGGTAATTGTAGGCATACAATAACGTTCAAAACGTTCCTAAAGATTTTTTCTTAAATATTTATGCTTTATAAAATGAAAATTCTGAAATTTTTCTTTTCGTTGAATGCAGCTTTCTTATCTATGGGGATTAACTCCGCCCAGAACCCTTTAATAACGAACATTTACACAGCTGATCCTGCTGCGCATCAGTTCAGCGATGGCAAGCTGTACCTTTATGCCGATTATGATCCGCGGGGTGAAAACAGCGGCTGGCTAAACATGTTTAAGTATCATGTTTATTCGACATCCGACCTGAAAGTGTGGACGGATCATGGTTCGCTCTTCGATTGCAAAGATATTACCTGGAATGATGGAGCAGCCTGGGATGGCGATTGTGTGGAAGCCAAAGGAAAATATTATTACTACTTCCCGATGGTGGATAAAATAGGTGTTATGGTTGCCGATAGCCCAATAGGCCCGTTCACGGATGTTCTTGGAAAACCGCTCATAACCCGCCAAACACCCGGTGTACTCAATAAGGCGAGCGGCTGGCTTACTTCTCCCTGCATTTTGTTCTATAAGGATACAGCCTACATGTATATGGGACAGAATGAAGAGTTTTATGTCATCAAACTGAAGAAGAACATGCTCGAGACAGATGGCCCGGCAATTACATTAAAGAAACCCAAACACTTTCATGAAGCAGCCTGGGTGAACTATGCTCACGGAAAATTTCATGCTACATATGGCGGCAACGATGGAACCGGAAAAGACAAACTAGGATATGCGGTTGCTGACAATCCGTATGGCCCTTTTGAGTTTCAGTATTTTATCCAGAACGAACAGGCTGCTACAGTACAGAATTGCATCACAGAGTTTAACGGTCAGCCTATTTTGTTCTACCATCAGAATGGCCCCGATGATTATCACAGGCAAATATGTGCCGAAAAGTTCAGCTATACTGCTGATGGCAAAATACCATACATCTCCCGCACTGCTGAAGGTCTTGGTAAAACAGAGCTGTGCCTGGAAGCCTGCGGCAAGCACGAAGCCGAAGATTATCAGAAAACCTCATGGGGCATCGAAACCATTTTCGAGCCGGCAGGTGAAGGCAACCATGTGGTAAATGTATTGGGCGATAATACATGGATTTTGTTCGGGAAAGTTGGTTTTGGCAAAGGGGTAAAAACCTTTGAAACTATGCTATCCTCGCCACGCAAGGTTAACGAGGGGGCTATTGAAATACGCATTGATAACCCCAAAGGCCAGCTGATTGGTACCTGTCCCATCCCCAAAACTTCAGGCTGGTTCGAGTGGGGAAAAGCTATCTGTAATATAGACCAGAATATAAGCGGAGTTCACGATGTATATTTTGTATTCCGCGGCTACACAGAGAAAGGATTTCATTACAGGGTGAATTACATGATGGATTATTTCAGGTTTGGCAAATAAGTAATGTTGCTTTTGGAAAAACTGCTGTATATGCTGCAGCAGTTTTTCCTGCGCCCCAAGGAAATGCCGCTTGTTTAAAGCTGAGCGCTTTTCGGCTACCTGCTGAACGGCGTGGTTCATCGGTTATATAAATTTTATCAACTCCTTTAAAAATTGACTTGAAACTGATTAATGAATATTCCAGATCTTTACAAATTCACTAAAACCAGGCAATAAGTCTACAAATGCATGTATGGCCATAACCAACCAAAGATTTCTTGTTCTGCTCCAAACAACGGCCAGGAAAAATCCTGCAACAGACAATACTATAATGCTATACCCAACAGACAAAAAGAGAGACGGGCTTGCTCCCAAGTTATCTAAAGTTCCACTTCCTCTTAAATAAAATCCGGGTGCATGTGCCAAACCAAAGACTAATCCACTTAAAAAGATGCCTCCCATCTCTGACTTTGTAACAGCAGCTATCCTGGATTGTAAAACAGCCCTGAAAAAGAACTCTTCCACCAATCCCACCTCAAAAAGCAGCCAGATAAAAAAGAGAGGTAACCCGATAACAAGCTGCTTACTTGTAAATATCCCTTCACGAATGGGTCTTGCTCCGTTTCCTAAAAAGTATTGGATAAGAAAAATGATTATGGCCATAGCAAACAGCAGTGCCAGGTTCTTCTTCGTAAAGAATTCCTGCGCTTTAACTCTTAAACCAAAGTCATCCATTTTAAAGCTATAGAAGTATTTATACACTAAAAATGGCACAACGAAAAAGAACAGCAATTTGTAGGTTATTGTAATTACTTCTTGTGTAATATTCTTCTCCAGAAAAAACTGAGAAAATGTTAGTTTAATCTGGTTAATTCCAAATGATAATACTACTGTAATATATATTATTAAGGATACAAGAACCAGCATTTCATGCTTCTGTACTGGTTTACTACACGATAATGGTATCGCTTTTCTGGTAAAAATATGTGCAATAAACGTAAAAAGAACGCCAATGATGAGTGCGGATGCAATTGCCTCACCAAGAGGATAGTGTTCAATAAAATGCATTAATAAAAGCACGGTAATATACAGGAGGCAGTACCCAATAAAATAAGGATTTCGGACTAAGGTTTTCATGGTTAATACGTAATCTGGAATAAAAAAAGCTCGTGATTTTATTAATAAAAACATTACGATACTTTAATTAATTAATACCCTATTTAAAGTATCATTGTATACAAATTAACATAAAAATGTATACAAAAATCAAAATCATTTATATATTTGTCTCAGCAAATGAGACGAACAATGCACGAAAATTATTTCAAAAGAGTTTATGAACTCACCGGAACAAAGTTCTGGATCAACAACGTTACTTGTGAGGAAGCCAAACTTGCCATCGCCGCTGGAGCTATGGGATGTACACAGAACCCTTCCTACACTTATAAAATGCTTACGCACCCCACTGAGGCGGAGCATGCCGGAAAATTGCTGAAGGAAGCATTAAAGGAATCTAATGATACAAATGAGATAGAATGCATTCTTCAGGCAAAACTTATAAAAGAAGTTTCTGAAATTTTTATGCCTTTATGGAAAAGCAGCTATGGTCGGCATGGATATGTAAGTATCCAGGGCGATCCGATACATGAGGAAGATGCCCGGGTGATAATTAATGAAGGCCGCCGGAACAGGGAATTAAATCCTAATATTATGATTAAAATACCTGCCACCAAAGCAGGTCTTGAAGCTATGTCTGTTTTGATCGAAGAAGGTACTCCGATCAATGCTACCGAAGTGATGGGGATCAGCCAGGCGCTGGAAATCTGCCGCATGTACCGCCAGATTTCATTGAAAACAGGTAAGTTTCCCGCAATCTATTATTCGCTTATCACGGGTATTTTCGATGAATATCTCCAAAACTGGGTTCGCGAAAAAAAATATACAAATAAGTAACGATATTGTATACACTGCAGGTTTTATTATTGCGCAGAAAGTATACAGAATTACAAAAGCCCTTTATCCTGAAGTTGGATTTATAGGTGGCGGAGTAAGAGGCCTGCATCACTTTACCGAAATGGTCGGGGCCGATGTTTGCATTACCATGAACTGGCAGGGACAAGCCGAAGAATTGATTAAAAATAATTACCCGGTTGTTCCGCGCTTCTTTAATAATATTCCTGAGAATTATCTCGACCAGCTGCTTACAAAAGTACCGGAGTTCAAAAGGGCTTATTTTGAGGATGGACTTACCATTGATGAATACGAGCATTATGGCCCGGTGGATTATTTCCGGCAGATGTTTATATCGGCCTGGGAAAATGCGCTGGCTGTTATCGACAAGGAAAAATCGTAAGTTAGGTGAAATTTTAAAGAAGTAAACATGAAAGCTGTAAAGAGTAAAAATTCGGTTCAGGACGCGTACGACCAGATCCTTGGCAACATCATTCATCTTAATCTGAAACCTGGAGAAGTTGTTACCGAAAATTCGCTGGCCGAGAAGTTTAATCTGGGTCGCACTCCTGTGCGCGAGGCGCTAAAGCGTCTCGAGGTGGAAGGCCTGATCGTTACCGAAGGACGTACCAAAAAAGTCTATTACCTGTCGGCTAAGGATATTGAAGATATTTTCAATCTGAAGATCATCATGGAGAGCCAGGTAGCATCCTGGGCTGCTAAAAAAGCCTCCGACGATCAGCTCAACAAGCTTGCAAACGTGATGCTGGGCATGAAAGCACTTGGCGAAGATAAAATCCAGGAAACCGACCATGAGGCTTACCTTTCGAAATGGCTTGACCTGGATAACCAGTTCCATGAGTTGCTTTTCGAAATGGCCGACAATCAGAAAATTCTACCTATTATAAAAAACCTGAACATACAGTGGCATCGCCTGAAAGTCGGGATTTCGGCGATAGAAGGTCGTATTGGAAAGGCCATTCAGGAACATTGCAAAATCGGGAATGCAATACTGGAAAGGAACGAGGCGGCAGCTTCATCCGAAATGACCACCCACCTGGAAAGTCTGAAGGTGATGATTTTAAGAATAATGCAAATGTTTGGGTGATTGAACTATATGTTTTAAGAACGCAAAATTATGACACTGGAAAAAGAAGAAATTAAAAAACTGGAAGAATACGCTTATCAGATCCGGAGGCTTTCGGTGGAGATGATAGCATTTAGTCAGTGGGGACACATTGGAGGCGCGTTTTCGATAGCCGAAATAATGGCAGCGCTATACTTCCGCGAGATGAAACTGGATCCCCGTCAGCCTAAAATGGAATCGCGCGACAGGCTGATCCTGTCCAAAGCTCATGCCTCTCCGGCATTATATGCCTGCCTCGAGCTTGCCGGATTTTTACCCAAAAATTCCATTTACAAATATTGTGAACTCGGCGGCCTGGAAGGACATACACATGTGGGGAGCGCTCCCGGCATTGAAGCCTCGGGCGGACCGCTCGGCATGGGATTGTCGGTGGCTGTTGGAATGGCTTTAGGCATGCGGATGAAAGAGAATCCCCGCTCGCGGGTGTATTGCATCATGGGCGATGGTGAAATAAACGAGGGTAATATCTGGGAGGCAGCTATGTCGGCCGCTCATTACCACCTCGACAATGTAATTGCCATTGTTGACTATAACAAAGCTATGGCAAAAGGCTTTGTGTGGGACCAGATGAATATCGAACCCGTAGCTGACAAATGGGCGGCTTTTGGATGGAATGTGATCGAAATTGACGGTCACGACATGGAACAGGTTGTAAATGCACTTCACGAAGCCCGCTGGATAAAAGCAAACGGAAAACCCACTGCCATCATAGCGCACACAGTGAAAGGCAAAGGGATTGAAACCGCAGAATTTAATTACAAATGGCATACCCATGCCCCCGATGCCGAAACGGCCGATAAGTTCCTGCGCGAACTCTCGCGTACCTACGGAAGACCCGAACAGGGATACAGTAAACTCAACCTTAAAAATACTAAAGATACATTCTATGGCGGCGAATAGTGTTGAAAAAGACATGCGCGATGCCTTCGGCGCAACTCTCGTTGAGCTCGGGCATAAACACAAAAACCTGATTTTTCTCGATGCCGATTTACATACATCAACCAAAGCATCGTATTTCAAAAAGGCTTTTCCCGACAGGTTTATACAGGTGGGAATAGCTGAACAGAACCTTTTTGGGATCTCAGCCGGTCTGGCTTCTGAAGGATTTATACCAATGCCTTCGACCTTTGCGGTATTTGCATCGCGCAGGGCATTAGATCAGATTGCCATATCCATTTGTTTCCCTAAGCTGAATGTAATCATCCCCGGATCGTACGTTGGTATACCCACAAGCCGGGCTGGCGGATCCCACAATTCCATTGAAGATATTGCCATTATGCGGGCCATGCCAAATATGAAAGTTGCCGATCCTCTTTGCAACAACGATCTCAGCGCCATTATGCGCACTGCCCTCGAAACCGGGGGGCCTGTATATTTCCGCATAACACGTTACGATGTACCCGAGTTTTTCAGCGACAGCCACTCTTTTGAGTGGGGCAAAGGCATTACCATGCGCGAAGGCTCTGATATTACACTTTTTGGTACCGGCGTTATGACCTGGAAAGCCATGCAGACTGCAGAAGCTCTTGAAAAGAAAGGCATCTCCGCCGAAGTAATCCACCTCGCATCCATCAAGCCTATTGACAGGGAGCTCATTCTTAAAAGCGTTTCAAAAACCGGATGCGCTGTAACGGTAGAAAATGCGTCCACCTCAGGAGGATTTGGCGATGCCGTGCTTGAAGTGATCTCCGAAAACCATCCGGTGCGGGTGAGCAAAATCGGGGTAGTCGACTCGTTTATCGAAAGCGGTGGTATCGAGGAGTTGTTCTCTCATTACAAAATGCAGCCGGAGCACATCCTTGCAGCTGCAACCAGAATGATTCAGCTTACAACTTAAAAATTAAAAGAATGGAAATATACAGCCCATAAAAAAGGGAGCGCCTCGTGTGGCAACTCCCCAAATAGCAAAAACTTTCAATCAGATATTCCTGGACCGAATATCCAATTTACTAACTTAATTTACAAATTTATGAAAATTCCTGTATGTAAGGGTTACTCGCCCGGAGTAATCAAAAAAAGGCTCATTCCGTTGCCTTTTGGCTTGCTTCTGCTTATTTTACTTTCCGGAACCATTCGTTTAAATGCTGAAGATCTTAAACAATCGTTTAAAGTCTCAGGTGTTGTTACCGCATCCGATTCGAAAGAACCACTGCCTGGTGTAAATGTTACCATGGAAGGAACTACCCTGGGTACTGTTTCCGACCAAAATGGAAAGTATACCATTGATGTACCTGACAAAAATGCCACACTTGTTTTTTCATATCTGGGTTACACAAAACAGATTGTTAAGGTTGAAGGTCGCGCCCAGATCGATATTATGCTTCAGCCCGATGTTCAGCAGCTTTCGGAGCTGGTGGTTGTAGGTTACGCCACCCAGAAAAAGGTGAACCTTACGGGTGCTGTTTCAAGCATTAATTCCGAAGATATCAAACAAGCTCCGGTATCGAGTGTTGCCCAATCTATGATGGGACGTATGCCTGGTATGATCATGAAGAATATTTCAGGTCAGCCTGGTAACTTCGACGCCGTTAAATTCAGCGTCCGCGGTTTTGGAAGTCCGCTTCTCATTATCGACGGTATGCCTGCCAACAATGAACAGTTTGTCCAACTCGATCCCAATGATGTTGAAAATATCAGTGTACTGAAAGATGCGGCCTCTGCTGCTGTTTACGGGGCCCGCGCCGGCAACGGGGTTATCCTGGTAACTACAAAGCGTGGAAAGTCCCTGAAACCTCAGATCAGCTATTCTGGTAATTATAGTCTGCAGGCTTTCACCAACCCGCCTGAATTCGCCTCTTCGTACGAACTGGCCGTAATGGAAAACATTGGTTACCTGAACGAGAATAAGCTTCCCTATAAATGGTCCGACGAACAGATCCAAAAGTTCAAGGATGGCTCCGATCCTGCATATCCCAACACCGATTGGTTTAACGAGGTATTCCTGAAGTATGCACCTCAAAGTCAGCACAACTTAAGTATACAGGGAGGCACCGAAAACGTGAAGTATTTCATTTCCGGTGGTTATCTGTCGCAAGACGGGATGTACAGATCGGGTGATCTTTATTACAAACGATATAATCTCCGGTCGAATGTGGATGTGAATATCACAAAAAAATTCTCCATAGGCACCGACCTGAGTATTAATGCAAGCGACATAAACAGTCCGCCATATGATATGGGCCGAGGTTCAAATCCCGGTGTTTACCATTCTATACTGCGTTCGCAACCGTACTGGCCAAAACAGTTTCCCGACCCGACAAAAGTGCCTTTCTCAGGTTATATGAACCCTGTTTACATGTCGGACAGCGACTACTCCGGGTATAAAAACACCAATCGCGTACTGGGCGATGTTAAACTTAAATTTGCATATATACTTCCTTTGGGTTTTGAAGCCAAAGCTGTTCTGAACTATAAGCGCAGTTACTTTATAAACAAGGAACGCCGGAGAGAATTCCAGATTTATACTTACGATTATGGCTCGGATGTTTACACACTACGCCAGAACAATACTTTTTCCGACTCCCGGGATGCCAAGTCGCTCTTGCAGTCAACGGATATTGTAAACGAAATAAACCAGCAGTATTTTCTTACCTGGAAAGGGAACTTTGGCAAGCACAACCTCTCAGCACTGGGTGTGTGGGAAATTAACACTTCCAATTACAACAACATGAGTGCCTGGAGGCTGGCATACGACAACAATCTTGAATATCTTTTTGCAGGACCCGACCTGAACAAAGATAACAACGGATCAGCCGGTGAAGACGGCCGTATGGGATACATCACACGTTTTAATTACGATTATAGCGGTAAGTATCTGTTCGAATTCAACTCCCGGTACGATGGTTCGTCCCGGTTCTCTCCCGAAAACCGCTGGGGCTTTTTCCCGTCAGTATCTTTAGGATGGAGAATTTCGGAAGAAGGCTTTTTCAAAAACAAAGTTCCTCTTATCAGCAACCTGAAACTTCGTGGTTCGTTGGGTAAGAGCGGTTTCGACAATATTGCTCAATACGAGTACCTCGACCTCTTCCGTTTCTCGAACAAATATATTTTCGATCAGAACCTCGAGAGAAGTATCCAGTACAACGTTGTTTCAAATGCCTCGAGTACCTGGGAAAAGATGACTACACAGGATATTGGACTCGACCTGGGATTATGGGACAACAGCCTCACCTTTGAATTCGACTGGTTCTACCGCGAACGTTCTGATGTGCTCACTCAGCTCTCCGGCTCGGTACCCGATGTTGTAGGTGCTAAAATGCCCAAGCTGAACTACTCGAAATACGATAACCGAGGTTTCGACCTGATGGTTACGTACAAGAACAGTGCATTTAACGACTTTAACTATGAAGTGAGCGGTAACTTTACCTGGACCCGCGAAAAAACAATACTTACCGACCAGCCGGTATATGCCAACGAAGAAGAACGCCGCCGCAAAGAGCTGAACGGACAGTGGACCAACCGCCTGTGGGGTTACCAGTCGGACGGACTATTTAAAACTCAGGAAGAAATTGAAACATGGGCCGATCAGGATGGGAAAAACAATGCAACAATCCTTCCCGGCGATATCAAGTACAAGGATGTTAACGGAGACGGTAAAATTGATGATGCCGACCAGACCATCATTGGCCGCGGATCAACTCCCGAAATTCTGTTTGGCGTTAATGTGAACCTCTCCTACAAAGGTTTCGACCTGAACATGCTCTGGCAGGGCGCCACTAACTTCAACTATAACCTGATGCTTGTTCAGGAAACCTTTCGGCCGTTCTATGCAGACTCCTGGATGTGGAAGTTCTGGTACAAGGAAGCATGGACTCCCGAGAACCCATGGACCGGTGCCCAGAGAAACGGATACTATCCAAGGTACCGCTCCGACCAGACAAGCCGCAACCATTCCAACTGGAACAAAGATTCCGATTACTGGATGACCGATGCTACATACGTTCGTCTGAAAACTATCGAGTTAGGTTATACCTTCTCGCCAAGGCTGTTGAAAGTTCTGAAAGTTGATAAATTCAGGGTTTATGTTTCGGGCTATAACCTTCTCACATTCTCCAGCTGCGACCTGCTCGATCCTGAAATTGAAGTTGACAGGAATGTGGTTCCTTACCCTGGAATGTACTATCCTCAGACCAAGGTTTATAACGTAGGGGTAACACTTACATTTTAACCTTTAAAAAAGAAGATTATGAAAAATACATATATCATATTTATTGCTTTTTGCGCACTCCTCATTTCGGGTTGTGCAAAGGATGTTTTCGATAAAAAGCCTTTGGATAAAATCTCGGAGGCCGACGTATGGAAGGATAAAAACCTTATCCGTGCCTATGTTACTAATCTTTACTCACGGTTCCCGTTTAACGGGGCTTTCTCCGATAACTACCGTTATTCGGATGAGTCGTCGTATGCCGATGGCCCAAAGACCAATATAACGGAAGGCCGGGTGAGCAAAACCAGCGAAGGTCTTTCTTACTGGGATTATACCATCATTCGCGACTGTAATATTTTTATCTCCAAAATAGATAAAGTCAGCTCCTCAGTATTAAGTAACCAGGAAAAAAACGGTTTTCTTGCTGAGGTAAAGGTAATCAGGGCCGTTGTTTACTACGAAATGGCAAAACGTTATGGCGGTGTTCCTCTGATCACTACTGTTCTCGACCCGTTTGCTGCACCTGAGGAAAACATGCTTCCCCGGAACAAGGAAATTGAAATCTACGATTTTATAGTTAAGGAACTGGATGAAGCCATCCCCATGCTTTCGAAATCGTCAACCCCAAGAGGTGTAATCAACAGGTGGACAGCCTTTGCTTATAAATCGAGAGCTTGTAACTGGGCCGCATGTATTGCAAAGTACGGAACTTTGGACCCGAACGGTCTCACCGGAGTTCCTTCCGAAAGGGCAAACGCATTTTTTCAGCTTGCTTACAACAGCGCCGACTCTGTGATCTTATCAGGTCAGTATCAGTTGTACAACAAAATTCCTGATAAGTCGAAAAACTACCAGAATATCTTTAATGAAAAGAACCACTCCGAAATTATTTTCCACAGGGTTTACAATGGTATCGACATAGGCCACAACTGGGATAAAGGTAATATTCCGCCAAGTTTTACAGGTCCGGGTGCAGGGAAATGCAATCCTGTATGGGAATTCCTGCTCAGCTACGAAAACATTGACGGCAGCACCGACCAGCCCAATATCGGAACTGCCTATCTTTATAACTCCTTTGCCGAAGCGCTTGTAAAAAAGGATCCCCGTTTGCATGCAACCGTTATGTACCAGGGAACACTCTGGCAGCGCGATACCGTTATGGTTTACGAAGGTATTGATACCGGAATGGTTGCCTCGGCAAGTTCAGCCAAAATTCTTGCCGGTAAAACAGCTTTTTATACCTGGAAACGTCAAACCGGTAAGGATTCGAAGTTATCTTCGGCAAGTAACGACAACGTTACCAAAACCGGTTTCTACATTAAAAAATACATGGACGAAAGCAATGTGCTGCCACTCTCGGGACAAGCCAAAACCAACTGGATCGAAATACGCCTTGCCGAGATGTATCTCACCAAAGCCGAGGCAGCTATGGAGCTGGGTCTCACCGATGCCGCCGTGGCTGCTGTGAACGTAACACGGCAACGAGCGGGCATTACACTGCTTAATTCGGGAAATATCACCATGGATAAAATCCGGAACGAACGAAAGATTGAGCTAGCATTCGAAAATCACCGCTACTGGGACCTGCGCCGGTGGAGAACAGCAGAAGCTGTGCTTACAAACGGCGGTAAGAAGTTCCAGGGAATAAGGCCTTTCTTCCACTGGAAATCGCAGAAATATTACTTTATTAAAATTGATGGCGAAGATTTTACCAGGTCTTTCCGGAGAGAGCATTATTATAATCCGATTACCACGGCTCGCATAAATAATAATAGGGCGCTTATAGAGAATCCTAATTATTAATCTTAACTAAGAAGACTATGAACACGATAATAAAAACTTTGACTGTTTTACTGGTACTTACAATGGTTTTGTTTACCAGTTGCGAAATTTCGCCCGACCCGGGTTTTGATGGTGCTATAAAAGGCACTGTGGTGGATACACTTAATAACCCTGTTTATGCTGATGTTACTTCGAATGTTCTGCTTATCAACGCGCTTGGCGAAAGGGATAAGACCGAGACGGCCATCAGGGTGAAGGGTGATGGAACATACGCTAATCTGAAACTTTATCCCAAACTGTATAAAATTTGGGTAAAGGGCCCTGTTTTCCTTAAAGAACCTTCGGATACCGTAAGGTTTGATTTTTCGGGTGGTAAAGTAATGGAGCAGAATTTTACAGTTGTTCCATTCATCAGTTTGAAAATTAATCTGGTGGAACAACCGGTGGATTCGCTGGTGAAAATAAGCTACGAAATTAAGGGTAACCGCGGAAAAGTTCCGAATACACGCGAGCTTTACTGCAGCACGGCACCGTATCCGACCAAAAGTACAGGTACGGCAACAACTTATAAAACGGTGAGCATTAAGCTTACAAATAACAACGGACAAACAACTATCACCGGTTTAAGCCGGGGTAAGAAGTATTTCATCAGGGTTGGAGCCAATACAAGCTCAATAAACAGCGACCCTATGAATTACAGCAACCAGATAATTGTTACAACGGCGCCAAAATAAGTTTGGAATTAGTAGTAGTTTTGGAAGCAGCGGGATGTAGTGATTACCTCCTGCTGCTATTGCCGCTGTGTTAATGTATAACTGAAAATAGATGTAACATGGTTTTAAGATTTGTATCAGTTTTCTTTCTGCTCTCAGTCGTTTCAGCTTTGAAGGGACAAAAAGCGTTAATGCTTCACGACCCGTATACAAGCGCCTTTAGAGTTGATCCGCAATATCCGTTTCATTTGAAAAATTCGGATGGGAAGCATCTTTTTATTCTCAACAGGACCGCCTGGGCCTACTTTGCCTGCACATATCCTGAGAATGTGATTAAAAAGGCCCGTGAACAAGGAGTGACCACCATAAGAGTTGCTCTGGAGGGCTCGCCATATAAGGATGTGCTGCATTACGATATGTGGCCATGGATGGGAACAAGAGAGAAGCCTGATTTCGGCCGGATGAACGAAGCTTACTGGAAGGAAGTGGAACGCCGTATCCTCCTTGCCGGTCAAGAGGGAATTGGCATCAATCTCACAATTTATTTTACATTTAAACCTTCCGAAAAGGATATTCCTTCTCAGCAGCTATACTGGCAAACCATCATTAAGCGGCTTTCGAAATTTCCAAACATCATCTGCTGGGAGATTATGAATGAGTATGCAAATAACGAGAAGTTTCAGGATGTTGCCGGAGAATATTTTGTTAAGAACGACCCTTACAAACGACCAGTTATTTCGTCGGATGGAACTACCGATGATGCGCTGTGGGCCGACAAACCGTGGATGGGAATGGCGATAGTCCACACGTGCACCGGGTCGGGACCTCCTTACGACCTCGAAACCTGGTACAGTGCGATAGCCCGCAACACACGTTCGCATGGTAAACCAGCCTTTAACAACGAAACCGGACGCGAAATACGCCATAAGAACGACGATGGAGTTCACCGCCGCAAACAATCGTGGCTTTCGAATACAGCCGGTTGTTTCTGGACCCACCATACATGGGACGGCTGCGAAGGAATAAACGATACACTCTATGTTTCGCCGGGACAGGAATTTCTGAAGCCCATGTCCGACTTCTTTCATGCTATTCCGTTCTGGACGCTTAACCCCAACTATACAGTTTGCAGGGTTACATCCGATACTTTAATACAGAATACCTTGTGCGATCCAAGGCGCGACTTTGCCATTTCTTACATCTGTACACGCCAAACAGGCCGCGAAATTGAAGGTGCCGGGGCACTCATGCGTTTCCCCGATGGAGAGTATAAAATAGAGTTTTTTGACCCTTCGGTATATCAAAAGATTTCGGAAACAACGGTAACTTCCAAGAGCCTCCGTAATACTTATCCGGTGATAATTCCTAAATTTAAGGACGATGTTCTTTTGAAAATCACTAAAATAAAGGCTGAAGCCAAAACAATCATCCCGGGAACAGAATAAAACATTATGAAGAACAAAAACCTAATTCTCCTCTTGCTGGCTTGCACTTTCGCAACAAGCATTTTAACCCGGGCAGGGGCGCAGGGTAAAAGCACCCTTGCCGTTAAAGGAACACATTTTGAGATGAACGGGAAGCCCTTTGAATTTTCAGGAATAAGTTTCTTCAATGCCGTTTATAATCCTGCATTCAACAAGAGCAGCGAGGAACGGACCAAGTGGATCAAACAATTCGGCGAATATGGTATCAATGTTCTTCGTGTCTGGTGCCAGTGGGACAATGCCCGTGGCTTCATCGATGCCGGAAAGGAGTCTACTCTCTATTTGCCCGATGGTTCTCTCAATCAAAAACACCTGAACACTTTAAAGGAAATTCTGAAGGATGCCGATGAACAGGGTACTGTTATTTTGCTGGCTCTTTTCTCGCGCGAAAGCTGGAACGAAAACATACGCCTGAGCGATAAAGCCTCCGAAGTTGCTGTTGCCGAAATTGCGAACGCTCTTAACCCATACCGCAACCTGGTGCTTCAGGTATGGAACGAGTTTAATTACCGTACGGTTGATTACGTGAAAATTATAAAACAAATTGATCCTGAGCGCATCGTAACCAATTCGCCGGGATATGCCGGTGAACTGGGCTCGATTGAAGAAAACCGTGCCCTCGATTACCTTTCGCCGCACACTACCCGCGACGACAACCGACATTGGGAAGTAGCCGATAAAGAAATATACTATCTCATTCAAAAGTACAACAAACCTGTTGTTGATGACGAGCCTGCCCGCCGCGGAACACCCAAATTTGGCGGACCTAAAAATCCCACTTCTCCCATGGATCATATCCTTCACCTTTACAACGTGTGGAAAGTGGGCGGTTATATAGTTTATCACCACGATATGTTCCAGACCGGTTACGGCAGCGATGCCATTCCCGCAAACGGTATTCCTGCGCCGGGCTTCAGCAGCTATCACGACCAGGTATTCAACTTCTTAAAAGACAAAAACCGTTATCTTAATCTGATCAGAAAATGATACAGCATATTGACAAATTCCTTCTCTTCGAAGAATATATGAAACTTACAGGCACTCCCAGCCTGGATGATGAACCTGGAAATAATCCTGCCCTGAAAGGGAAAAAACTGGGTGTTGTCAACGGTTCATCGTGGGTAAGCTTGTGGAGTACATGGTTTGGGAAAAGCATATTACCGGGGGTGAAAATTATTAATGTCGGTAACGAGGCTGTGCAGCTTAATTTTATGCAGGCGCATAAACAGGGTTTGCCTTGTCCTCCGCAAATCAACATCGACCTCTTTTGCCAGTACGCAGAACAATTGTACAGGCTTTACAATGTGGATGCTGTTTTAATTTCGTGTTCAACCATGAACAGGGCTTTTCCGCAGGTGCAGCAGCATATGAAAAAGTTTGGTATTCCTGTTGTGCAGATTGACGAAGCCATGATGGAAGAAGCCGCAATGAGTGATGGGAAAATTCTTGTAATTGCCACCCATGGACCTACTGTAAAAAGTACCCAGGATTTGTTAAGCGAAACGGC
The DNA here is from genome assembly GCA_021779665.1 of Bacteroidota bacterium. Classification (GTDB taxonomy): domain Bacteria; phylum Bacteroidota; class Bacteroidia; order Bacteroidales; family JAAUTT01; genus JAAUTT01. Next base: position 32,472 of record JAJYAG010000008.1, read on the forward strand.
GGCGCGGCTTAACCGCAAAATATCATTTGCAGGCGCTACCATCGAAGACGCCTTTCACCTGTTGGGCGAAGGGAAAATAAGTGAGCACAACCAACTGATAGCCGATACCATTTTGGAAGCGCAACAAAAAGAAAAGATTGACATTGTTGTGCTGGCGCAGCTTTCAATGAGCGTATTCTCGTTTTCGTATCCCGACCCGGAAAAAACCTTTGGAGTGAAAGTGTTGAACAGTGGCGAAACTGGTTTCGTACGTGCGGGAAAAATTTTAATGGGAGAATAGCTTTAGCACTAATCCTGTTTTAATACCCGAAACGTAATATTCAACCTTGGCCCTATCCGCTTGTTTGTTTTGGCAATCTGATGTTCCCAGCAGCGCTGACTGGCGCCTTTCATGATGAGCAGACTGCCGGGTGTGAGTTCAACACTCCGGGTAACCGATTTTTCCTCGTAATTTCTGAACTGAAATGTCCTTGCCGCTCCCATGCTCAAAGAGGCAATTACGGGCTCCGCGCCCCAGTTGCGTTCTTTGTCGCGGTGCCAGCTTACACTGTCTTTCCCGTCGCGATAGAGGTTGAGCAATGCATGGGTGAATTTTACTCCTGCCACTCCTTCAACTCTTTCGCGCAGGGTTTGAAGGTTTGGGCTCCAGGGTTGTACATTTAACGTTTCTTCAGAATACTCCAGTCCTTCACCTGGATCGCCGCAAAATGCTGTAAGCCTTGGCTGAAGCACATCTTTGTCGTAAATATGAATCAAAAGCTGTTTGAATTGATACTCCTGCAGGAGCTTCTTCATAAACACTGCGCTTTCTGCCTCGGTGAGAAAACCCGGATAAAACAAAGCTTCCCCATCGTATGGCAAAAGGTTAATGCCCTGAGTGATATTAAAAAGCGATTGCTGCATACCGGTTTACATAATTTTTAGGGCTGTTTGCTGTCGTCCGAGGTCTGATGACTGTGGACCGCAATAATTATTAAACAAGTGGCAAAGCTGATGGTTGGTATTGTTATGGATAAATTGAACACCATTTGGACAATAGGCCATTCCACCCGGTCGGCCGATGAATTTTTGAATCTTCTGAAGATCAACAAAATTGCTCTGCTCGCCGATATCCGCAGCTTGCCTGGTTCGCGCAAGTTCCCTCATTTTGATAAAGAAGTTCTGGAAAAGAGCTTACCAGAAGCCGGAATTGAATACATCCATTTAAGAAATCTGGGCGGCAGGCGAAAGGTGAACCGCGATTCGAAGAATACTGCCTGGCGTGTACCTGCTTTTCGTGGTTACGCCGATTATATGGAGTCGGAAGACTTCGAAACAGCTGCAAAAGAGCTCGAACATCTGGCGCATGAGAGGAGAGTGGTCATCATGTGCTCCGAGGCAGTCTGGTGGCGGTGCCACAGAGGGTTAGTTGCCGACTGGCTCAAGCTTCGCGGCTGGAAGGTAATGCACATTCTTACACTTAAGAAAAGCGAGGAGCACCCTTATACATCGGTGGCCAGAATAGTAAATGGAAAACTTTGCTATTCTTAACCTTTAAAGATTAGTTTTGGCAGGGAACTTATAAATTCCTTAATTTGCAACAGTCTGTTAGGGCTACGTTGTAAAATGAATTTTAAGTTTTGGCTGAAAGCTTGAATAATTCAGCCCTCCTAAAATTTTTTACTCCCTTTCCAACCATTTCACCTTTCCCATGCTCTTTAATACGAAATGAAGCTGATCTCTTTCCATAAGCAAACCGATAAAGAGCTGGTCAAAAGCTGCCTTGAGAACAACCGGATAGCGCAAAAGAAGCTGTTCGACAGTTACAAGGATGCCATGTATACCACCGCCATTCGCATGCTTGGAAATGAACACGACGCCAGCGATGTGCTTCAGGAAACTTTTATCGATGTTTTTGAGAACCTGTCCGGATTCAGGTTTGAATCTACATTGAGCGCCTGGATAAAAGTGATCCTTGTCCGCAAAGCGCTGCGCAAGCTGAAATTTCAAAACGATTCTCAGGATTTGAATCAGGCAGAACACCTGTACCATGACAATTGGAACCAGGACTTCACTGCCGGCGATCTCGAAAAGGCCATTCAGTCGCTTCCCGACTCTGCCCGTGCGGTTTTCCTGCTTGTGGAGGTGGAAGGTTTCAAACATCACGAAGTGGCGGCAATGCTGAATATCAGCACGGGAACGTCCAAGTCGCAGCTTCATTATTCGAAAATGCTGCTGCGGAAAAAATTAAAAGAGTTGAGGGGATGAAAAAGTTGTTTGACGATAAACTGAAAAAGGCTGCAAGCAGTTTGCCGGGGTATAAAGCCAACCCGGAAAGCTGGGCAGCCATAGAACAGTACCTTGATTTCAGAGATAAGCTGAATGAGGTTAAAAACGATTTGCCGGTTCACAAGGCTCCCGATGCTGTATGGCCCAGACTTGAAAATGTTCAGGTGAAAAAATCAAAGCGGGACATTCAAATTCTATGGAAAGTTGCAGCTGCTGTCCTTTTCCTGGCAGGTTGCTGGTTTGTTTTTCAAACATATTCGGGCCGGAAGTTAAGCTACACTACTGAAGTGGCGACCGGCTTCAACCCTGAACTTTCTTTTCCTGCCGACAGTTCGCTTGTTCAGGTCACTGAATTTATTGAGCAGCAATGCCGCAATAACACAAACGTATGCAGTGAACCCGATTTCTCAGTGAAGAAGCAGAAGCTGGAGGAAGTAAACCAGGAAATTGATAAACTCGACGAAGTTATCAAAACGCTTGGAAGTTCCGAATCCCTGGTGAAAACCCGCATCAGTCTTGAGAATTACAAAGCTGAATTAATTAAAGATCTGATTAAAAAACTTACATCATGATACCATTCATTAAAAAGATTTTATTCCTGCTGTTTGTTGCAGGGGCTATCCACAGCCCCGGGGCTGCCCAGGATAAGATACAGGTGGTGACGCGCACAGTTACAAAAACCGTAAGCCTGTCGGAAGTCGAAGGGCTAACCATTAAAAGCGAAAAAGCAAATATCGTAATTGGAAAATCCGTCAATAACTTGGTAAAAATAAGGCTGTCGCTTGTCTCTAAAAACCCGTCGCGCAAAATAGCCGAAGAAGATCTAAAATTTTGCGATTACATTATGGAAAACAGGGGAAATGTTCTCTACATTTCAAACAGCTTCCAGGCAAAAAATAATTTCAGGGAGATCTCCAGTAACCTGAGTGCCCGCTACGAAGTTGAAGTCCCTGATGGTTTTACGGTTAATATTTCCAACATTTATGGCGATGTTACAATATCAGGAGTGAAAGCGAGTCAGACTGTTTCTTTAAATTTCGGTCAGTTATATCTGAAAAATGTTGACGGGAGAGTCCAGGTTCGTTCCACTTTTTCTGATATTACCGGAGAAGTGCTTAACGGCCCGGTAAATATCGAATCACAGAATGCCGTAATCCGTCTCCGGGGGGTAAACGATATGCTCGATATTTCGGGCAAGTTTGGCGAGATCAGCCTTTCGGATGTGAATGCTTCCATTATGGTGAAAGGCGAGATGACCAAAGTAAATGTCGCGGTTAAAGATATCGGCGATTATACCTTCCGTCTCATGACCCAGAAAGAAAAGATAATTGCACCTCCCGAACTTAGAAAAAATCTGGTTCAAAAGTCTGGAACCTCTACCCTGAACTTTGGTTCAGGCAAAATAATGATCAATGTTTCAACCAGCTACAATTCAATTAATATTAAATAAAATGACCATCCGAAAATATAAGCATCCACTACTCACATTGCTTCTCCTGTTTACGTTTGGGTTATCGCAGGCGCAAAAGCAGGACAGCTTGGAGTACCAGTCGAAAAGAAAACTTCAGTACCTGGATATTACCATGAACGATGAAAAAAGCATGCTGAAGTTATCGCCCGACTATTACGTGTCCGATCATTTCAACTATTTAAGCCTTTATTTAAGTTATGAGACAAAAATCAGAAAACAGTTTTCCTTTTCTGTCAATAATTCTTCTTTATTCGATGTTTATCCAAAAACCTCTTATGTTGTTACAGGAAGTGAGCAGAAATCCGTCAGCTTCTACAATTCAACGGGTGTAAGCTTTCGTTACTATTTCACACTGGACCGGCGCATGCGCGAAGGAGTTTCGGGGAATAATCTCATCGGACTGTATGCCGAGGTTGAGATGCTCAACCTGGTTAATCTTTACGACAAAGGCCTGTACAAGGATTTTATGGATAAGCGTGTGATTGATGTCCCCGACCCCAAAATTTCAGTTGGGCTGCAAAAGCGTCTTAACCGGTGGTCGTACGTGGATGTTTATGTCTCGTCGATGTATTACCGGGACTTACTGGTAAGTAGTATTGGATTCCGTATCGGGATTGCCCTCTGAAATTCAACAACTAAAACCGTTAAATTATGTCAACCACATACAAAATCATCATAACAATCCTCTTTATTTTTCTGAATACAGCTGTTAAATCACAAACCGACTCTTCAAAAGTTTTTTACAGCGAGGAAGATAAAGAGCAGTCGGACTTTAAGCTGCGTAAAAGCTATCCATACCTCGACATAAAAATGAAAGACGAGGACTGGCTTGTAAAAGTTGCCCCCAAGTTTCAGTTAGTGAAGCGATATGGAAATTTGTCACTCGACATTGGAATTGAAAAGAAAGTGCTGACTGACTTTTCACTGCAGGTTTATAACAGTTCTTCCTTAAGTATTGATCAGAACACAAATACATTTTCAGGCAACCTGTCTCTTGAAGCCAGATACTATCCGGGATTAAGTGCAAGAGTCTCGAAGGGCACTTCGGGGAATAACCTGAGCGGAGTATATGTTGGTGCAGGATCGGCATATCTGTTTGAATACTCCACTGACAAGCTGAATAATAACGATCATACAGATTACAACATCCGTAGTCCTTTCCCTTATTTTGTTGTTGGAGTTCAGAAACGTTTGAATAACTGGTCGTTTTTAGAAGTTTATTCTATTACCGGATATTCAAAAGATGCTTATTATTATTCTGGTTTCCAATTTAAGCGCTTATACTCCACACTCGGTTTCCGCCTGGGTTTTGCATGGGGGAAATAGAAGTAAAAATCAACCAACCAATTATATGAGAAACTCTTTTAAGAAAATTGCTTTATCAGCATCATTAGCTTTGTTTATGGTGAACAGTTATGCCCAGGTCGATTCGGCAAAAGTTACCTACAGCGAAGAGCGTAAGGACACCTCCGACTTTCGCTATAGAAGGTTGTACCAATATCTGGATATCAATATGAAGGATGAGAAAATGATGTTTAAAGTCTCACCCGATTTTAGCATATCTAAGTCAAATAAGCAGTTTGGGCTTCAGCTTAGCTATGAACATAAAATTCATAAACAGTTTTCGTTTTTTAATTTCTACCACCAATACTTTTTTTATACAGCAGATTCCTTATTATAGCTACTGGTCGGTTGGCTCAAAGTACAGTATTAACAATAATTTTTTTAGTTCGAATATTGGTTCTGGTTTCAGGTGGTACTTTACTTTAAATAAAAGAATAAAAAATGGTGCTTCAGGAAACAACTTCAATGGATTGTACGCTGAGGCTGGTATAGAAAATATTGCTAATTATATAGACGGAACTATATATTATCGTCAGCAAAGTACATTGGTATTTGTCGATAATGGCTTTCATGTTTTTCCATCCTTTGATCCTCGAATCTCACTGGGTTTTCAAAGAAGATTTAATAACTGGTCGTATTTTGATATTTTTACTACTACAAACCTGACTTATGGCGCACTTTACTGGGATCTCGGGTTTCGTCTGGGCTTTGCATGGGGAAAATAATGAACCATTAATGCTAATCTGCTGATTACCCTTTTTGGTAATCAGCAGATATATATATAAATTATTCTTTAACACACCTTACCGACAAGCCATATTTCTTATAAATATATCCCTGCAGTGCCATGTTGTAATTGTATAGCAGCTGTAGGTAGGTGGCTGTTCGGGTGCTGTAGTTGTCGGAGTTCCAGAAATTTGCTTCCACACCTTTGTAATCGAACGATCCATCGTCCAGGCGTGAACCGCCGGGAAGGGCTTTGAAACCATAAGCATCGGTTCCGGGGAATCCTGATAGGGTCCAATGGCTATTACCGGCTTCTTTCAGAAGTTTTCCTGCTGTTGAGGCATCGCCAACAAAATTGATAAGTTTTTCATAATCTTCTTTGGATGGCACTTTCCAGCCTGTGGGACAGAGTTTTCCTGTTTCAATCACATACCAGTTATAAAGGGCACCGTATGGTGTGGCGTGGTTCGCCGAGTCTCTATTGTACCAGCAGTAGGCGGGTGTAATTAATTTCGCCCAGGTTGTATCGGCAACCACTCTTGGGATTGGTGTTCCGTCGTTGTACTTCGTGGTTCGCAGATTGGTGGTTGTCCACTCCTGATATCCAATGCCAAGAGTATTGTAAATGTTGCCGTCGCGATCGGTTACAGTTCCGGTTTTTCCGGTAAGCACCGTCCTGAAAGACGTGTCCTTGCCGTATACTGTTCCAAGTTCGTTTTGGGCTACAACGCGGTAATGGTAAATGGTGTTCGCTGTCAGTCCTGAGAGGCTCATGCGTACGGTGTCGTTATCCAGGGTTACGTGTGTATTGTAGGTAGCGACCGATCCATAAGCGGTTGTTTGCCCGTATTCGAAACTAACGTTGGTGCTTAAGCTGTTTGCACTCACCAAACCGTTCACGGTAGCCGTTTCGCGGCTGAGATTGGTTACTGAAAGGGTTTTTGCTACAGGAACTTTTCCCGGAAGGGTGAACTTCATCTCAATACCGTACGAGGTTCCGATACTGTTCACTGCGTAAACGTTATAGTAATAGGTGGCTCCGGGGGTGAGATTTGCCAGCGTTGCGGCAAATGTACCATCGTTCGCGATTACCTGTTTTGTTCCTGTTGTGATGGCACCTGGGTTTGTACCCCAGTATATGCCGCGTTCTGTTACTTCAGCGCCGCCGTTCGAAGTAATCTCTCCTCCGACCAGGGCAGCGTGAACTGTTATGTCTTTTGCAGGAATAGTTTTCAGGATGGGGGCCACAGGCTCTGTTCTGAAGTTAATTTCGTCGCCAAACGATGTCCCTTTTATGTTGGTTGCAAATGCCACATAATAGTATTCCGAAGTACGGGCAAGTTCTGTCAGACTTGTTGTAAAGCTGCCTTTGCCGGTGCCAATCTCTACTTTTTGGCCTGTAACAGCAGGATTGGGGTGGATGCCCCAGTAAATGCCCCGCTGCGATATTTCAAAACCGCCGTCGTCGTTTACTGTGCCTCCAACGGTTGCCGAGCTGGAGGTACGTTCTGTTACAGGCGACGTGGTTACTGTTGGCAGGTTGATCTGGGTAGTAAAGAATGTTTCTTCGCCATAAGCTGTTCCTACCTTATTTTTTGCAAAGGCTTTAACAAAATATTTTTTCCCTGATTTCAGTCCTTTCAGCGTGTCGTAGAAAACGCCCATGCCTGTGCCCATCTGTACTTTCAAACCCTTGGTTTCAGGGTTGGTTATTGTATCCCAGAAATAACCCCGTTCTGTTATTTCGCTGCCTCCATCTTCCGCAACCTTGCCTCCCACGCGGGCTGAAGTATTTAATATATTATCCACCGACGAAGTCTGGACTTTAGGCGGAAAACTTTTTTCTTCCTTTTTACACGAGAATATTGAATATATCAGCATCAGTGCTAATCCGGAACATATAATGAGTTTCTTCATACTGGTTTGAGTTAAAAGTTACGGACTACTTTCTTACCCGCCTTCAGGTCGCGGTTGTAATTTTCTTCCACCTTGTTGTTGATGGTGGTGTACAGCTCGTTTACATAGTTTCTACGGAAAGCAGCATCGTTGTCAAGCTTCTGAAAAACAGGATAGTTTTGAATGGTGCCTCTCTTTTCGAGAATTTCTTTCGCTTTCTTCAAACCTTCATCAATTTGTTCTTTTGTGATTTTATAATAGAACATGGTAGGCTCATCGCTGTTGATGGCAGGTTGAACCTCTTCAACAACTTTGGCTTTAACGGCTGCTGCAACAGTTTCTTTGGGTGCTGAGCCTGACTTCATTTGCTCTCCGTATTGCGGAACAAGCTGCGACAGCACGGCATTCATTTTATCCAGTTGTGCCTTCAGTGTATTAATTTCTTCTTCCTGTTGTTTGATACGTTTTTCCTGCCTGGCGCTTATCCTTGCTATATCGGTGGTGTTAATCCCCACGGCTGTGTTTACATAGCTGTAATATTCGTTTTGTGCGCTTCCCCATGCGATGCCTGCTATTTTAAAATAATCTTCGGCATTCATATTTTCGGGAGAAACTGCAATTCCGGCGCCATCGTTTCTGCCACTGGGAATAATGTAATCGCCGGGATTTACCTTACCCAGCACCTTTGTTTCAACCTGACCGATAAATGCAATTTTAACATAGGCATCCTCTTTTCCTCCTTCTGGAATATTACCGACAACAATGGGTTTCCTCGAAACGATCATAATCTTATCCGCATCTTTAACCGACCGGCTTACGAACCCGTTTTTGATCCCAACTACGTCTCCCGGGTTGAACTTCTCTGCCGGATTTGCCTTTGGAAGATATTCAGCATAGTCGGCTCCTTTCGACTCGTAAGCCACACCCGCATTTCCAAAAACTTCCGCATTATAATAGGCAATATTGGCGGTGGCAATGGCTACCTGCGCCACGCCAAATGCTATTTCCGAGGCCGATGGTGCCGTAACACAAGCTCCCAGACCCACGCAAGGCGTTGATGATGTTGAGGCTGCCACAAGTTCTGCTCCAGCCATGGCGAGTTCGGTAACAAGCTTTACATTTTCGTAGTACATATCGAACCCCGAAGTAATGTCGCTGATGGACTGGCCTTCAATTCTTCCCTGAACGCCTTCGTCGTCCCAAAAAGTTACAAAGTTGTTTGAACTGTTGCGCGAACCGTTCACCTTAATGGCAATCCCCTGGTTGCTGCCTTTTACATATAAAGGGTAGCTGGCAGTTTGATCGTCGGTACCGCTTATGTTAGCCGTCACAACCACCATCCCGTTGAGGTTGCTTGCCGAATTAACGGTGAGGGTATCTCCAAGTGTTGTGCTCTGTTTTACCTGAAGCTGTCCCGACAGGTTGGTGAGGCTGCCGTTGTTAACGTCGAGACTGCCGTTCAGATTGGTGGTGGCATTCACTGATAAATCCTGGAGGGTTGATTTTCCGTCAACTTTTAATGTGCCTGTTGCCGTAATATTTTTATGATAAGCGTAAGGAATAAAGGTTAGCTCCTGGTAGCTGAAGTCGGTATAAAAAACATCGGTCTGGCTGATACTGATATCCACCTTCAGATTTTTGGAAGTGCCGTCCCAGTCTATTTCTTTAAATGTTTTAGGACTTGAAGCTGTAGTTTTCCCCTGTCCGATAGTCAGGTTGATGATGCCGAAAGCATCTGTGGTGGTTTCGTGCTCTTCCTGGTAATCAACTGTTCCTGCTGCATCCAGTATTGTAAAGCGAACCTTGATAGTCCTGTTCGGAAGAATTACTCCGGATGCATCAATGCCCGGCAGTTCCTGCGCATTCTGGTCAATTACAACGGCCTGGTAACTTAGACCCTGAATCTGGGCAAATATGCTTGTAACCAGGAAGCTGAAGAAAGCGATAAATATTAATTTTTTCATTACTGTATATTTTGACATTCTGAGGTTTTGTAATTAAGATACTGCGCTTACAACACACTTTTAAGATTTATAGCCACACCGATGCTCAAAGTGTGTGTGTTGAAATGTAACTGTTCCTTCCCTTTGTAGTCGCCAATTAAAATATTGGTGCCACCCATGTACGATCCATAAACAATGAAAGAGCGGGAGATATAATAGCTGAGCACTGCACCTCCGCGAACAAAGTAAAGAGGCTTGTCAAAATCTTCGGCTCCGTTCAGGTCGTAAATCCTGTCGTTCAGGTTTTGAGAGCCATCCAGGAGAAATTCCGGCGACACGGTGGTTCTGATGCAGAACGATAACCCGCTCTGATTGTTATTGATCACTTTCGGTCGGAAAAAATCGTAATCCAAACCGAGGTTGATGCCGGCATATTGTACATCCCATTTGTAATAGTTCCCCAGTACGGGATTACTTCCTTCGGCGCCATACCTGTTGTATGAAACTCCTGCCAGGTAGCTGAATTTTGATCTTCCTAATGCATGCCTGTATCCCAGGGCAAGGGAGTTTTCGCTTGTTCCCTTGAGGTTCCCAAGTTTTACACCGTTGGAATCCTTGTAACGTATCGTACTGAAGAGTTTACCGCTTTCGAAAAAGATGATCTGGCTATTTGCCGTTACAACCCAAAAGGTGAGTAGAAAGCCGATGGAAAGTTTTTTCATTGTTCAGGTATTGTTGTTATGTGCTTACTTTTTTAACAGTTTTGTTGTGAAGGTTTTGTTCGCCGATGTCATTTTCAGAAAGTAGAGTCCGTTTGGGAGCGAACCTAAATCGACGCTTAGTTCCTGTGAAGCATAATGCTGATTTCTATAAACAGGTTTACCCAAAAGGTCATAAAGCGTGATATGGATTTTGCCTGTTAACGCCGGATCAGTTCGTATCATTATTACATCCGAAAATGGGTTGGGCGCTATTTTGATATTGAGCCTTTCATTTTTTGTTGTTACGTTTTTGTAAATGGGTTGGATAAACCCTTGCCGCAATATGTATCCTTTCGCCTCATAGGTTCCTATTACCCCTGATTGGCCAACACTTTGCTGTATGGGAAATTTATTTTTAGCAGAAGATATTTTCTCGGCAGAACCTCCGGCGCTTATTGTTGACCGGAGTTTTACAGGTCCCTGGGCCTGAAGTGGGAGAAAGGTCAGGTTCACAAGTAATGTTAAAAGTGAAATCAGAATATACCGGTAATGATATTCTGGTTGAGGTTGTTGAATGTTTGGCGGCTCCATGGTTAAAATCTGAAATATTAACTGATGAACCATGTTAACGAATTCAATTCCTTTGCTTTAAAAAGGCAGGACATTTACTATGAAGCGGCGGAAAATCGGCCGTTAGCAGTTAGCAATTAAAATCACAAGGTTCAGTTTCTGTAAAAGCAGATAAATATATGAATTAATTGGTAATGTATTGTTTTTATGGAGATTGTTTTTAATTAGCAGTGAGGTAAGAATAAAGCAAAGAGGAAAAAGGGTAACCCGTGTTACCCTTTGATCACTGCTAATGGTTTCAATTCTACAAGAACATCTACCAGGTCATTCTGATTCTGCATTACCATATCAATGTTTTTGTATGCTCCGGGGGCCTCATCGAGGTCGTTTTTACCACGGATGGCGTGCAGAATTCCCTGGGCCTCCATTTTGGCAATTTCGCCTTCAAGGTCAAGTACACGCTGGGCTTGTTTCCGTCCCAAAGTGCGACCGGCACCGTGCGAACAGCTCTTGAAGCTCTCTGAGTTGCCCTTGCCTTGCACAATGTAGCTTTTCGAGCCCTGCGATCCGGGAATAATCCCTACCTCACCATCCCGGGCGCTGGTTGCTCCTTTGCGGTGTACCAGTACGTCAGTATTATAGTGGTGTTCCCAACGTACATAGTTATGAGCGATATTTACAAAGTTAAGCTCTGCAAAGTTTCCCGTCATAACCTCATTAAAAACTTCCTTGATGTTGTCCATCATCAGCTTACGGTTGGCAAAAGCAAAGTTTACACAGTAATTCATCTCGGTGATGTAATCTTTTGCTTCCTGCGTTTCAATAGGTAGAAAGGCCAGATTTTTCGATTTTTCAACCGATGCATGCCATTGCTCGTTCAGCTTCTGCGCCCTTTTGTTGTAAAACTCGGCTACTTTTAACCCAATGTTACGACTGCCGGAGTGAATCATTATCCAGATGTGATCATCCGAACCTTTCTGAATTTCGATGAAGTGGTTTCCGCCGCCAAGTGTTCCCACCTGGGTACGGGCACTTTCGAATTCCCTTTCAACAATGCCGCTTTTTACCATTCCGAGTGTGGAAGGCATGAGGTTGATATCCTGCTTTTGCTTATGGTGATTGAATCCCAGGGGCACTGCTTTGCGGATGCCACTCATTATATTTTTGAGCTTTTCGACCGGTATTTCGGTTTGATTGGTTTTAAGGGCACACATGCCGCACCCGATATCCACTCCAACAGCATTTGGAATAATCACGCCTTGGGTAGCCAATACGCCTCCAATAGGCATTCCGTAACCTTCGTGCGAGTCGGGCATCAAAGCTACATGCCTGAAGGCAAAGGGCAGGTTTGCCATATTGCGGGCCTGCTCTAAAGCACCTGGTTCAATATCGTCCAGCCAGAGTTTGATTGGAATTCTTTCTGTACTTATTACCTGTTTCATTGTAGTTTTTTAGCTGTGAGATATTTAGACTTCAGGTGATTTGTTTCCGGCTAAACTTCTAAAGGCTGAAACCGTCATTTAGCAATATAATCCGGTTTTTTATGCAAATCTCCGAATAAACTTTCAATTGATAATTGTGTTACATATTATGACAGAAACTTAAATTTACGTTTAGATTTGTATTTTCGGAATTCAACTTAAATCAGTTTTATGAAGTTTGGTATTTACTCTTTGATGGCTGTTATTTTCATGATTTCCTGTGCCAAGGATGAAAACGATGTTTCCACTGTTGTGATTAACGAATTAATGGCTGTAAATACCCACACAGTAAAGGATCAGAATAACCAATACGACGATTGGATTGAACTTTACAATAACTCTTCGGGTGATGTTGACCTGTCAGGGTTTTTCCTGTCCGATAGCCGCAACAATCTTAAAAAATGGACATTCCCATCAGGAACAAGCATTGCAGGAAAATCATTTCTAATTGTTTGGGCCGATAAAGATACACTTCAGCCTGGATTACACACGAACTTTAAACTCACCGCGGCTGGCGAAAAAGTTTATCTGGTAACCCCCGATCTTGAGATCTGGGATAAAGTTGAATATGATGAGCAGACTTCCGAAGTTTCATATTCCCGCAGTCCTAATGGAGTTGGTGAATTCAAATGGCAAATGCCAACTTTCAATGAAAAGAATAATTAAGAGTTGAAGGGTTCTTCTCCCTTATGTTTTAATATTATGTTGAGCAAATCAACTGAGTAGTATCTTTTATTTGTTAGAAATATCTCGAATAAAGGTTTAAGGCTTGTAATTAAACCTTTGTCTTTTGAAATTGAAAGTAAACCTAATGTTCCAATACAGTTTATCCCAAAGTTCTCAGCAAGGCTTCTTGCTTTTTTGTCATCAATTAAAAGATAATCAGCTTTAATTTCTTTGTATAAGATAACAGATTCTGATTCTCCATGATCCATAACAAAGGTCAGATCATTAAAACCATGGATCTTTTCTACCTTGTTGTAAAAGAAAGCTGTGATTATATTATAAAATGGGACAGATTCATTTTGTGTAACTTCTTTCCAAACGGCTTCCGGAATATAAATTTTTTCGAATAAAGAATTTAATAATTCCAGCTTATCGATTACAGCCAGTGAAAATATAGGTCCGGTATCTGCAACCACAACACCGCTCTTCATCAACCGAGTTTTTGACTATCATTAATTATGTCCTCAATAGTTAAAGTAGAAATTGGAACCTCATTTTCTGATAGGACAATTTCAAAGTCATATCTTGATAAACCTGCAATCTGTGCGGCTTTCCCTATAGTAATTTTTTGCATCCGGTATAAACGGATGGCTAAGGATATTTTTATTTGTTTCCTGAGTTCACTTTCATTCTCATTTAATGTAAGTAATATGTCTTTGGGTAAATCGATGGTTATATTTTGAGTGTCCATAGGTATCGTATTAAATTGATAACAAATATAATGAATATTATTAAAGCTTTTCAATTTAAGCTAAGAGTGCTTATGCGTTTTTACCAGTTCTCCAAGCTTTTGTAATGATTCGTTTATCTTTTCATTCCAGGGCATACCGTACGAAAGCCGCAGGCAATGATGGTATCTGTCCTGAAGGGTAAACATCCTTCCAGGACTGATGCTTATGTTGTATTTTATAGCCTCTTTATAAAGCTGGTAACTGTTTAGGTTCTTATCGAGTTCAAGCCATATTAAAAATCCTCCCTGCGGTCGGCTAATCCGGGTGTCCTCCGGAAAATATTCACTGATTGCACGGATATATTGAAGTGAGTTCGTGTGCAACGTGTTCCGGAGCTTTCGCAAATGGTGTTCGTATCTGCCGTTTTCAAGAAAGCGTGCCACAGCCTCCTGCTGAATGGTGGTTGAACCTACCGCATGGTACATTTTCAGCCTTTTTATCTTTTCGAGGTACCGGCCCGGAGCTACCCATCCTACCCTGTAACCCGGTGCAAGGGTTTTGGATACCGATCCGCACCACAAAACCAGTCCACTGTCGTCGTAAGTTTTACAGCATTTGGGTCTTCGGCCTCCAAAATAGACGTCGCCATAAATATCATCTTCTATTAAAGGTATATTGTAATGCTGGATAATGCGGACAATTTCCTTTTTATTCCCGTCGGGAATGCAGCTTGTAAGCGGGTTATTGAAGTTACTTGTAAGCAGAATGGCTTTAATGTTTTGCTTTGCCAGCGCTTTCTTGAGATCATCGGGATCGATTCCCGTAATTGCATCCGAGGGCATTTCAACAATATTCAACCCCAGGCTTTTTGCCAGCTGCAGCACTCCAAAGTAGCAGGGACTTTCAACAGCAATGGTATCACCTTTTTCGGCAACAGCCATAAGTGAAAACGAAAGAGCATTCATGCATCCGGCCGTGGTTACAATATCATCAGCTTTCAGGTTACCTTCCCAGTTGATGCTCCAGCGTGCTATCTGACGACGCAGGTTTTCGTTTCCCTGAATGCTTTCGTACATCGTGCCGCTTGCCGGAAGTTTCCGCATGGCTTCCACCATTGCTTTGTTAAGTTTTGCGATGGGAAGAAACTCCCGTGAAGGAACACTCAACGAGAATTTGATAAGGTTATCATTGGCGATGTTGTTATAAACTTCGGCAATCATATCTTCCGCATCGTTGAATGAAACTGTTGGTTCCGGAGTAGTCTTCTGCGGAACTGCATTAATCTTCCGCGACGAAAATGTAATAAAATAGCCTGATTGTGGCCTTGTTTCAATCAAACCTTTCGATTCAAGATTATAATATGCCTGTAAAATGGTGCTGATGCTAACTCCTTGTTCCTTACTCATAATTCTTACCGAAGGTAAACGGTCGCCAATTTTCAGCACCCCATTCGCTATCTGAGATTCTATTACCTTAGCCACCTTCAGGTAAAGGTGATCATTTGTTGTTAATGTCTCCATAAGGAAGTAAACTGTTACGGTCAAATTTACTAAAACTGAATCTGTTTTGGTGTAAATTTATTTATGATTTTTGTGAAATAAATATCACTCACAAGGAATCTTAAAATAGAGACTTTATGGAAAACATACTTTTTCAAACCATAGATTGGGAAAATATCACGCCAACCGAACATAAAGGTGATACCGGAACTGCTTATTGGAGAACCAAACAGTTCGACGGACTCAGGATTCGAATTGTTGAATACTCGGATGGTTACCTGGCCGATCACTGGTGCGCCAAAGGTCACATTGTACATTGCCTGGAAGGTGAATTTACAAGTGAACTTAAAAATGGCGAAAATACCGTCCTGAAAGCCGGTGATACCTATGTGGTATCTGACGATCTAAGCCTTCATCGTTCCGGTACCCATAAAAAAGTAAAGCTGCTGATCATCGACGGCGATTTCCTTAAGAGGGTTTAATATATATCAAGGCAACTATATACGAGTTGGGACAAACTTTACATACTGTGAAACCTCTCCGAGGTTTTTCAGAGACATACCTCGATAATTTTACAATTATGAAACATCTACGATGTTTTTTTATATCCTCGTAGAGGATACACAATTGTAGAATTTGGATATTCTGGTGTTTTCTACCTCGTAGAGGTTGCACAATAAACTAATAGTATTTGTTTGTCCCATCTGATATATAGTTCCCTATATCAAAAATAAATTCACAATTGTTCAGACTGCTTTCATACTGGCTTGGCTGATTGCCGTGGTCAGTGGACTGAAGTCTGTCGGCTAAACCATAAAACATGCAAACATCTCAATTACACCCAACATCGTCCCGGTTGCAGCAAGTCGATTTTGCAAACCTGGGATTTGGCAATTATGTGTCGGATCACATGCTGGTTGCCACTTATAAAAATAAGCAATGGACAAACTACGAAATTCTTCCATATTCTCCGCTAAGTATGGCTCCTTCTGCTCTTGCCCTGCATTACGGACAAACTGTGTTCGAGGGGATGAAAGCTTTCCGGCATCAGCAGGGAGGAGTATCCATTTTCCGAATCGAAAAGCATTATGATCGGTTTTGCCGCTCGCTTCAACGCCTTTGCATGCCAGCAATTCCATTTGAAGTGTTTGTAACCGGCCTGAAAGAACTTGTCTCTAAAGATCGTGCCTGGGTTCCTGCTAAAGATGGCGACTCTTTGTATATCCGTCCGTTTATGATTGCCACCGAAGAACGTTTTGGCGTAAAAGTCTCCGAAGAGTATAAATTTATAATCTTTACCGGGCCGGTGGGCAGTTATTATTCACGACCGCTGAAGGTTAAAGTTGAAGATGAATATATGCGCGCTGCAAAAGGCGGAACCGGTTATGCAAAATGTGGAGGTAATTACGGCGCATCGTTTTATCCTGCCCAAAAAGCGCAGGAACAAGGCTTCGATCAGATTCTATGGACCGATGGCTCACCTGAATTGAATATAGAAGAATCGGGTACCATGAATGCCATGTTTGTAATCGATGGCAAAGTGGTAACGCCTGCCACTTCCGACACTATCCTGGATGGCGTTACCCGGGATTCTCTGTTAACTCTTGCCGTTGATCTGGGTTATCCGGTTGAAACCCGCAGGATAAGTGCATTTGAACTGGCCCAAAAACATCAGGCGAATCTTCTGCAGGAAGCTTTCGGGACAGGCACAGCTGCCGTTACAAGTCCCATCTGCTGTATTAACATTCAGGGTAAAGATTATTTTCTGCCCGATTACACCGAAAACAGCTTTTGTGTCAAAGCACGTAATTTGCTTCATGCAATTCGTACCGGTAATACACCCGATAAATATAGCTGGAATACTATTGTTTAATTCATACCTCCTGGACTTATCATGAACTATATCAACTCATGGGATAACGACACCCGTTCGGCTTCGTATGCAAAGCTCGAATTTCCCAACACCTATCATCTGGCATACCGCGACCTGCCTGAAATAGTTTCGAAACATTCAAAAGGAACCACAGCGCTCGACTTTGGATGTGGAACCGGCCGTTCCTCGCGCTTTCTTAAAAAGCTTGGCTTTGAAGTTACCGGAATTGATATTTCTCCTTCCATGATCCGGCAGGCTGTTGAAAAAGATCCCAACGGAACCTATATGCTGGTTGAAGACGGGAAATATCAGGGTATCCCTGACGATTTCGATCTTATTACTTCCATTTTTACATTTGACAATATCCCGGTGCAACAGCGGGTTTTGATTTTAAGGGGTTTGAAACAAAAACTTTCGAAGCATGGTTGTTTGGTTATGCTGGATTCTAATCCCGAGCTTTACCATCACGAATGGGCCTCGTTTTCAACTGCGCCTTTTCCGGGAAACAGAATAGCTAAAACTGGCGATCCGGTTTATACAATTATGAACGACGTGGAAGACAAAACCCCGGTAGAAGATTATTTCTTTTCCGAACAGGATTATATGAAACTGTTTGAAGAAGCAGGTTTGAAGCTTATAAAACGCTATGCGCCACTGGGCCGGTTGGATGAACCATTTGTATGGAAATCGGAACTGATGCTTGCTCCATGGATAATTTATGTATTGCAAAAAGGAGTCTGACCGTCAAAATAAGTATTGCACCTTTTTGGAATGTGGAAGTAATCAACATGCCTGTTGATAAATATCATAATAAAAAAAGTGTGTTTAGAACAATTCTTAATTTAGGTTAACGTAATTTTGACGCCGTTCTACTATTTGTTTTAACGAATAACTATTTTGAGAATGGAAAATAAGGATCAGATTTTGACAGAGATTTTATTCACTGAACCCTCCAAGATGGTTTCCGGTAATGAGTTGAAGCAGGATTACGAAATCTATAACCGGTTAATGCAGGTTAACCTGTTGAAAGAGAATTTCGACATCGACTACGAAACCGGCTATTTTAACGATAATACTAACTAATTATCGTTAATTCTTCTGGTAGCATCTCACCCAGTCAATCTCGAGATTGCTTGGTAACGACATACTTCCATCCTCATATTTCCCCGAATTTAATACCAGGTAAAGTTCATCCTCCGGTACGCCGACGGTTTGTTCTTTAACTACCAGGTTATTGATTTTCCATACCAGTTTATCGGGAGTCCATTCCAGCGAATAAATGAAATATCCTTTCGTAAACGTGGATGCTGATATAGAGGCGGTGTCGTTATTTGATGCACTTTCTCCCGAGTTGTCTTTCCAAAAAGAGCTGAAATGCAGCTTGTTATTGCTGTATTTAAAAACATCAATCTGAGGTAATATTGTGTTTCCTCCTAACCAGAATGCATGGATGATGCCCTGAGACGCAGGTATTCTGACTTTGGCTTCTACGCGGCCATATTTTTGCCGGTGGCTCTTTCCTGTCGATATTAGTCCCGACGAATAATCAAATTCTTTAGGATAAAATCCAAGCATCGGATTCCATTCTTTCCCGGTCACCTTATTCTGACGGGTAACCAGCTTAACAGTCGATCCATTCATTTCGATGTTTTTGTCGGTAAAGAAATGTTTCTCACCCGGCAGCGCATACGATTCACCCATCAATACCTCGCCCCAGAAATAGCGTGTGATCCATTTTTCACCATCTAGTTTTCCTTTGTCGAAATGATCCTCAAACACCAGATTCCATTCTCTCAGATCTTTAAACTTCGGATCGTCTTTAATTTTAAAATACCAAACCAGATGTTGCGATTTTTTCAGTTGTTCGTATTCGGCTTCTTTTTTAGCTTCATCGGTCTTTTCCCACTTTTTGGGATCGAGCAGGTAATTTTTCTGGGTTTTGAATTCTTCAGAGTTTACATATGTTTGCAACTCTTCGTAATGCGTAATTTCTTTGGAGTTCTCTAAGTGCTTGAAATGAGCCAGCTGCTTCGATTGGTGAACTTTAAAATATTTGCTGATCTGAGACGATTTTTCAAGCGCTTTATATTTCTGCAACTTTTGATATTCAGGGGTGTTTTCGAACTTTTGAGATTCTATTTCTTTTTTTCGGCTTTTAAAAGCTTCCGATTCAACTGTCTTCTTCAAATCAAGAAAATAGTTCAGCTCTTCTGAGTTATTTATCTTTTTATAGTCGTTGTAAAGCGACGACGAATGCATTTTGAAATAAGTCTTGAATCTGGAGCTATTCTTGAGTGAACTAAATTCATTAAGTTTTGCAAAAGCTTCCGATTTTTTGAATTCCTTACCTGCCTTTGCCTGAGCAAACTCCGGAGAGTGAATATATTTGTCCAGCTCTTTAAATTTTAGCAGATCGGGAGATTGGTGAACTTCAATAAATGTTTGAAACTTTGGAGAGTTTATAAATTTGAAATAATTTTTGAAGGCCGGGTTTTGGCTTATGGAGTTATATTCGTTAAGTTGCTTGAATTCCGGAGTTTTCTCGAACTTTTTCTTGTCGTTCATGTAATCGAACACCGTTTTGTAGGCTTCCGACGAAATAAAACTTTTTAACGACTTAAATTCAGCCAGTTCGGGCGAAGAGGCTGTTTTGTTGTATTCAGCCAGATCGGGTGAGCTTTTGTATTTATAGAAGAATTTAATATCCCCCATTTTTTTCAACCGGAGATATTCCTGTTCTTTCAGATGTTCTTCACTGCCTTTGTAATTGAGGTTCTGAAGAGTTTTTTTCTTCTCGAGGAACTCAGGCGACTGGACAAGGTAATGCAGAAATTTGAAATGCGCTAATTCATTAGAAGCTTCAATCTCCTTCACTTTATTGAATTCGGCAATCAGGTTTTGTCTTTTTGCTTCAATTGCGTCGGTTTTGGGGTAAAAACCTAGCATAAAACGAAATGCTCCGGCCATGGCAGTAAATTAAAAATCTAATTAAAGTTAAAAACTTTTGAATAAAACATCCAAGTATACGGCAATAAATAGTTGTGGTTTTAGAATTTGGGGAAAATGTTTTGGCATAGAGATAATTTGTGAGCTTCAAAAAAAATGGTTTGCGTTCAAAAACACAAACCATTCAAAAAGAGTTCAGTTTATTTTATTTTACTCGGAATCCTGAAAAATACCCGGTAGCAACATATGCTGTAATTCCTGAAGTATTAGTTGCTTTTATTGTAACCTTTTCGCCAGCTTGTAAATTCAATAACATGCTGTGAGAAATAGATTGGCCAAAGCCTTCAAATGATCTAATTGAAGTATTGGTACCCCCATTGTCCTTATAAACTTTCACTATTAAAGTTCCTTGGAAAACTAATGTAAAGCTTAGACTAAAAACGCCACTAACCGGCGCAATGAAAGCGTTATTATCTAAAATAGATCCGAAATCAAATTCTTCATTCCAAGTAATTAATGTCTCTGCCGATCCTCCTGGAAGAGGCTGACCTGCTAAATTGTTGCTGCTAAATCCTGACCAGGTCATATTGATCATATCTGAAACATCAATATTGTTACCGCCAGATATTTCTAAATTATTCCCTGTCCTTGATAAAGTTTGCTTGTCAGTATCATCCAGATATTTTGAAAGATCAATGTTAGTGGCTGAAGTATTGCCTGTAATTTTTAGCGTATTACCTGTTAATGTTAAATCCTGGAGCTCATTTACATTGCTGGTGTCAATTGGTATAGCCCTCCCGTTTGGTGCATTGCTCAGTACTAATGCGCCGTTTACCTTGGAAAGCGTTTGTAATTCATTGGTTTCGCTTGCATCAACAGTTACTTCGCCTCCTGATTTACTTAAAGCAATTTTATTGCCGTTAAGAGAAAGTGTCTGTATCTCATTTATATTGCTGGTATCAACACTTACTTCTCCACCATTTCGGCTGAGAATGATTTTACTTTCGGAACGGCTTATCTTTTGGATCTCATTAACATTGCTTGTGTCTACCTGTACCTCATTTCCGCCAGAAATCTGCAGTTTACTTGTGGAACTTATCTGCAGGGTTTGTTTATAAGGACTAAGGTCAACCACGGTGGAGTCTTTATTGCCGGTAATCCAAAGTTTGTTGTTCAGGGTTCGCAGATCCTGCGGACTATGGGCAAACTGGCGCAAATCTACAATGCCGGGTTTCCCACTAATGGAAAGGTGGTAATTGGCAGCATCGTATTCGAGATTTTGGCTAAGGCTGGAAAGATTAGCCAGTATGGTACCATCATTTTTTAATGTATTGGAAGTAGCATCAAAAGTAAACTTTGAAAAATCAGGAGTAGCTACTCCTGCTCTGGAGGCATATAGTGCATAGGGAACCGATACGATTTGAGTTGTGCCAAAATGAATTTTAGATTCTCTGTCAATTCCAATTTCAACTTTTAAATAATAAGGGCCATTTCCCCAATTTATGTGATGCAAACTATCAATATTATTAGTTACAAGGTTCTTGGATGTGCCAATTCTAAAGGTAACCAAGCCTAAATTCGATGAAGTCGTGTTTTGTTCTTCTTTCCAGACTGGCGATCCTGTTTCATTTTTATGTAGGATGCTGAAAGTTGCCTGTATTGGTTTTTGATTTACCGGGTTACCATCATTGTCCCTAATGATAGCTTGATAATTGATAAAATTCTGAGCAGATGTAGATAGATTGAATGTTAAACAAATGAAGATAACGGTAAATACCCAAATCGTTTGTTTTTTTTTCGGAATCATCATTGTAGATAGTTTATATATCATCTATTAAAAGATATCGTTACATTTTAATAATTTTAAATTTACTATAAAGCTTTGCATCATCGGAATAGATGTTGATAAAGTAAAGTCCTTTTGGAAATCTTTCCATGTCAAATTCTACTTTTTGACCTGAAGTTATTCCTAAAAGTCTTTTTTGATAAACTTTGCTTCCTTTTAAGTTATAAATATCTATAGTAAAATCGTTAATGCCTATATCAATAAAATACAGTTTCAAAATATCCTGCACCGGATTGGGGAATGCTTTAATATCTGGAATGCAACCTTCGCAAAATCCCGAATCTTCTCCGTAATATTGCTGAAAGCCTTGGGTTAGCTTATAACCTCCGTTAGCTTCATAATTTACCATTAACTCGCCAACAGAATAAGAAATGGAATATCCGGATTTTGTTTCAAAAAAACCTGTAGTACCCAAAAGAGTCGGGTCCTTTGTTTGAGTCAATGCCCATGGGCAAAGTAACAAGAGTAGTAAGTAAGTCAGGCCTACGGTTTTCACTTAATTGATTATTAAGCAATAGTTTGCGGTCAAATATAGCAAAAATTTAATTGCACAGTAATTTATCCTTTGTAATTATGACAAAAATTCCTAAATTTTAACGTTAACTATTTGGGGTTTCCGGGGTTTATTTAGCCAGTATGCTTTTTTATCTGATTTTGTGTTTTGTATTACTCAAAAAATCAAGGCTATAAAAAATATTGACGTCCGCTTAAAAAATATTTTTCGTGGATGGGTGTTTGTAAAACGATTAATTCATTAACTTTAAGTTTATTTTAAAAAAACGATTCAGGTTTTCAAACTAAATGTAATATGTCCATATTAAAAGGTGAAATTATTCAGGTGATTGGGCCGGTAATTGACGTTAGCTTTGAGAAAGCTGGCAACGAGTTGCCCAACATCCATGACGCACTCGAAATCAAGAGAGAAGACGGACAAACACTTATTGTGGAAGTACAGCAGCACATTGGTGAAAATACGGTTAGAGCCATTTCCATGGACTCAACCGATGGTTTGCGCCGTGGTATGGAAGTTGCCGCAACTGGTGGTGCAATCCGTATGCCTATCGGCGATCAGGTACGCGGTCGTTTGTTAAATGTTATCGGAGATCCTATCGATGGACTAAGCAGTGTAACAAAAGCAAACGGTTACGAGATCCATAACAAACCCCCTCGTTACGAAGATCTGTCGACCAAAGCAGAAGTGCTTTTTACCGGTATAAAGGTAATCGACTTGCTTGAACCCTATATGAAAGGTGGTAAAATTGGACTCTTTGGTGGTGCCGGTGTTGGTAAAACGGTTATTATCATGGAGCTCATCAATAATATTGCAAAAAGATATTCGGGTCTTTCAGTTTTTGCCGGCGTTGGAGAACGTACCCGCGAAGGAAACGACCTGCTCCGCGAAATGATTGAATCGGGTGTTATCAAATATGGCGATGCCTTCTTTGAATCAATGGAAAAAGGCAGCTGGGACCTTGACAAAGTTGACAATAAACTGCTTCAGGAATCACAGGCCACACTTGTGTTTGGTCAGATGAACGAACCGCCGGGTGCACGTGCTACTGTTGCACTTTCGGGGTTAACTGTTGCAGAGTCATTCCGCGACGGTGACGAAAAAAGCGGAGGACGTGATATCCTTTTCTTTGTAGATAATATCTTCCGTTTTACCCAGGCAGGCTCTGAGGTATCCGCTCTTCTCGGACGTATGCCTTCAGCTGTAGGTTATCAGCCTACACTTGCAACCGAAATGGGTATGATGCAGGAACGTATTACTTCAACAAAACGTGGTTCTATCACATCTGTTCAGGCTGTGTATGTGCCTGCCGATGACTTGACCGACCCTGCTCCTGCAACAACCTTTGCTCACCTTGATGCAACCACGGTATTGAATCGTAAAATCTCCGAAATGGGTATTTACCCAGCCGTGGATCCGCTCGATTCAACATCACGTATCCTTTCTCCCGAAATTGTTGGTGCCGAGCATTACAACACTGCTCAACGGGTTAAGGAGTTATTGCAACGTAATAAGGAATTACAGGATATTATTGCTATCCTTGGTATGGACGAGCTTTCGGAAGACGACAAACTGGTAGTACACCGTGCACGTCGTGTTCAGAGATTCTTATCGCAGCCTTTCCATGTAGCCGAACAGTTTACTGGTCGTCCGGGTGCATGGGTATCAATTGAAGATACCATCAAAGGTTTTAATATGATTATGAACGGTGAGGTTGATAAGTATCCTGAAGCTGCCTTCAGTATGGTTGGTACCATTGAAGATGCAATTGAGAAGGGTGAAAAGATGCTTGCCGAAGCAAAATAATATTTTTAGAAGAGGTTGTCCGGAGAGAGAGGGATTGTGAAAAAACCAGTCCTTGTAAAATGTCAGATATTTTACGCTTTTTGGACAACTTCTTTGTTTTAATAAAGAAATATCAATACGCATGTTTTTAGAAATTTTAACACCAGAAAAAAAGCTGTTCTCGGGTGAAACCAAACTCATAAAAGTTCCTGGTTCCGAAGGTTCTTTCGAATTAATGAATAAACATGCTCCTATAATTTCGAGTCTTGCGGAAGGTCCCATTAAAATTGTTACGCCTGATGATCAGTCGCAGCATTTTAATGTAAGTGGTGGGGTTTTGGAAATGAAGGATAATAAGGTTATTATTTTAGTGGAAAAGTTGCTCAGCTAAATATTTGGTTATGCGTGTGCTACTTTTTCTGATTTGTTTTTTAATAAGCGTGAAAGTTACAGCACAACATAGTATTACTTTTCCTTCGGCCGATAATATATTGATCACCGCCGATCAATATCTCAATGATAAGGATTTACCATATATCATCTTATTTCATCAGGCTAATTCCAGCCGCGGAGAATTCCATGAAATAGCACCCAAACTTACCCGGCTCGGATATAATTGTTTAGCCGTAGACCTTCGCTCAGGGAAAGAAATCAATTACATTCAGAACGAAACAGCCACAAGAGCAGCAGAGCAAAGACTTCCCACCGGATATCTCGATGCAGAGAAGGATATTATTGCGTCAATCGAATACATAAAGGAAATTTCACCCAAAAAAATAATTCTTCTCGGAAGTTCATATTCAGCTTCACTGGTTATGAAAGTTGGTAATCACAACCCCGATGTTGAAGCTGTGGTTGCTTTTAGTCCCGGTGAATATTTTCAGCCTAAGTTGATTCTGAAGAGTTTTCTTAATGAGTATGATAAACCTCTGTTTATTGCCTCCACCGTTAATGAAAAGCCCTTTGTGTATGACCTTATTGCTGAAATTCCAGAAGAATTGGTGAATTTTTTCGTACCCGAAACCGGCGAGGGAACGCACGGCGCCAAGGCTCTCTGGGAGAAACAGCCACAAAATGAAGAAGTTTGGCTGTCGTTAATGTTGTTTTTTAAGAAAATTGCAC
Source organism: Bacteroidota bacterium (assembly GCA_021779665.1). Classification (GTDB taxonomy): domain Bacteria; phylum Bacteroidota; class Bacteroidia; order Bacteroidales; family JAAUTT01; genus JAAUTT01. Next base: position 57,851 of record JAJYAG010000008.1, read on the forward strand.
AGGAATAGTGGTTAAATTTCTTATCATACGATTCAGTTCTATAGGAGATATTGTCCTTACAACGCCGGTTATCCGTAATTTAAAGACTCAGATTGAAGGAGCAGAAATTCACTACCTTACTAAAAAGGCGTTTGCCCCTGTTCTTCAGGAAAATCCCTATATTCATAAAATCCATCTGTACGACAATAATCTGAAGGAAATTATTAGCGACCTCAAGAAGGTTGATTTTGATTTTATTATCGATTTGCATAATAATCTCAGGAGTTCCCGCGTAAAGCTTTCCTTGAACAAAGTTTCCTATTCATTTCCGAAGCTTAACCTGGAAAAGTGGCTGATGGTTAATCTGAAGATAAATAAACTGCCTGATGTTCATATTGTCGAGAGATACATGAGTACTCTCAATCTGTTCAATATAAAGAATGACAAACGCGGGCTGGATTTCTTTATAAGCGCCGATAACGAAATGAACACGCGCCTTTTGCCTGAAACTTTTCATCGGGGCTACATTTCGGTTGTTATTGGGGCAAAACATAATACAAAACAGTTACCACTAACCAGACTTATTGAACTGATAAGAAACCTGAATTTCCCAGTTATTTTGTTAGGTGGAAAAGATGATGCTGAACGGGGTGAAAGTATATCGAACGCCATTGGAGAAACCTGTCTGAATTTTTGTGGAAAGCTTTCCATACAGCAGTCTGCATCGTATCTGAAACAATCCAAATTAGTGATTACACACGATACAGGTCTGATGCATATTGCTTCGGCGTTTGGAAAAACGATTTTGTCAGTTTGGGGAAATACAATTCCGGAATTTGGTATGTATCCTTATTTGCCTGGCGAAAATTCAGAGATTTTCCAGGTCAAAAATCTTAAATGCCGACCGTGTTCCAAGATTGGTTATGAAAAATGCCCGCTCAAACATTTTAATTGCATGAATCAAATAGAGCTGGATGCGTTGGCAACCAAAGCGAAACAAATTTTAAATTAATCTTTTCTCCTGATTTTCAGAAGTAATCACCAGAATTTTATCTTTCCGGCAGCATAAAACCACATTCTCAACAGAATAAATCCATGGCGGAATCGTGAGATATTTGTATCGCCATAAGTTCTTTCCTGGTAGCGGATGGGCAGGTCGATGATCTTCAAATTAAGTTTGAAAGCTCCAAATAACAGGTCAAAATCGCCAAACGGGTCGAAATCGCCAAAGAATTTGCGGTTCGAAACCAGACGATCGTAATCGTCGCGGAATAGAACCTTGGTACCACATAATGTATCCTTAATGGGCTGCTCAAGAACCCAGGTAAAAGCGTGACTGAAGAATTTGTTACCCAGCATATTCAGGAAACGCATCGAATTCTCACCCAGGGGATAGACCAAACGTGAACCGTTTATAAATTCCCCCTTGCCCGAAGCAATGGCTTCATAGAACATTGGAATTTTTTCGGGTGGAACAGTTAAATCGGCATCGAGTATCATTAAAATGTCGCCTGTTGCAATTGAAAAACCTTTGCGAACGGCATCTGCCTTACCTTTTCCATCCTGGCGTGCAATTTTAATGTTTCGTTTATCCTTGTACTTAGCCTGAATTTCCTGGATTTTTTGCCAGGTATCATCTGTTGAGTTCCCTTCAACAAATATGATTTCGACTCCTGCACCAAACTCTGGCAATCTTAATACAGCATTTTCGATGTTCCCGCTTTCATTTCGCGCCGGGATTACTACTGAGGTGGTATATTTTTTTTCTTCGCCAAGTTTTATAGGGCGGGCAAAAATATGCTGGTTAAGGGTGAGAAGATTAAAGAAAGGTAAATGAGCAATGTATCTGTTAAAGAACCAGGAAATAATTGGGATGTTAACGGGAATCAACATGTTTCTCTGGCATCTGTAAACCTCCATGTTGGTGTGATAAAGAAGGTTTAAAATATCTTTTTGGGAAAGCCAGTTTTGCTCAGGCGATTTCTTCTTAATCCCAATGAACTCCGAAAATTTGATAAGCGGTTCCCACAGGAAGTTGTAATACGTAATGATGATGCGCGTGCGGGAATGACAATGTTTGCGAATCTGCTGAAGACAGATCTGGACATCATCGAGCCAGCCTACGAGATTCGACAAAATAATTACGTCGTAAGTCTCGTGTAATTCAAGGCTGTGGGCATCCATGCAGTGGAAGGTGATGTCAGGATATTGATCACGGGCCTTCTGAATCATGGACTCACTAAAGTCAACGCCTGTTTTCCTTATTCCTTTTATCTGGGCAATTAATTCGCCTGTTCCGCATCCAACTTCCAGGACAGAATTACTTTCATGAATGAAATAATCGCAATAGCGAGTAAGGTAATTCCAATAATATTTATGGCGGTTCCGGTACGAAATTCTGTCTGCAGCAATCCTGTTAAAATAACCAAGCTTATCACTTCTTTTATTAACCATTCTCTCTAATAATTACTCTAATTTAATTTCTATTAAACTACTGGGTTCTTCTTCTCCAATTTTCTGAACTTCCTTAAACGCATCAGGATACTTTAGCTGCACGAAAAACAGGTAACGGTGAAGGGTAGTAATAATATTTCCGGTATTCTCGTTAGGGTTTAGGCGCAGACTTGCCAGGATGGCATATTTTACTTTCGATTTTTTCAAAAGGTCGTATAAGTGGTCTGGCTGCACAATGCTGATATCAGCACCAGCTTTAAGTTTGTTGCGGATCCAGGCCTCTGCATCCGGTTCTTCTTTTACTAGCCCTTTTATACCCGGGTCATTTCGCATCTCATTGAGCTTTGCAGCAGGTAATTTATAAATGCCAATAAAATTGCTGTCATCAACAATAGTATCTGTAAATGCAAATTCACCCGAAACTATTCCCTGGAGGTACTGACGGTATTTTAAATCGGGGCGTTGTTCCGACTGAGCCATAGTTTTTATATGAAATAGCGAATATACGGCTGTATCTTTAGGCGTCTTTTTGAAAATTGAATCGATATCTGTAACCGGAACTTTCGGGATACCATAGAATTTTCGTTCGCCGTAAATGAAAGAAATCTCCGGTTTACGGCAAGCAATCATAAAATCTGGAGGTACATTCTTAGCAGACCACTGACTCATTAATATGTAGTTCTGCCAATCGGGGGTAAAGCCATAAAGGAGGTTTCCATCGAGGTTCCGCGAAAGCACCTGTCGTTGAACTTTAACATAATCGGATGTTGTTTTGAACGATGATATAAAAATGATTATGGCAAAGAGGGGAACCAATAACTGTAAGCTTTTAAACTGCTCGGATTTAAAGAAATAGTAAAGCGCCGTAAAAAACAGTAAAAGCATGAAAGGAAAACAGATAATGATCATACGCCATTGATCCCAGTGTTTCTGAAGGGAAACAAAGGTTATAAAGAGAAGGCTGGCCGTGTAAATAGCAGTAAAAAGTAAGACTTTATTTCGTTTGAAAACTAAGTAAAGAGCCAGTAAGAATACTGCAATTGTAATAACAGTAAGAAAAGGCAGAATGTCGGTGGCAGCATCGCTTCGAAGTCCAATAAATTTATAAAAGTGTTTGGAAAGGTATAAATTGCTGTTGTCCAGAATTCTTTGCAACATACCCCAGAAATCTTCCTTGCCCATACTGGGATTGTAAAAATCCTTGTACATGAGCATGCTCCCTTGTTTGCTAAACTGAATTTCGTTGGCATCCCAAATAACTCTTTTTAATATTTCCCAGGGAATCATAAAAATGAGGAAGGATACGATACTGTATAATATGTTCTTCCACCGGGCTGTTATTATGAGATAACCTATTAGTGCTCCCAGCGAGGCGTAGGCAACGTTTTTTGTAAGACACATCAGAAAGAGTAAACCTCCTGTTATAATATAATCTTTGTTAGACGGGTTATAACCTTCGGTGGCAAAGACCCTGAAAGCATAATACAGAAATATAGCCTGCAGCATCAGGAAAAACGCTTCGCTATAAGTTTGACTGCCAAAATAAAGTAAGTAATAATTGTAAGAAATAATTACGAAAGTAAGCACAAGTAAAGTTGCAGGAATGCGGTTCCTGAAAGCTTTATAAAAGTATATTGCAGCTATAATAATTGAAATGGTCGAAATAAATTTAAGCAGTGGCAGGTTGATTCCGAACAATCCAATAAAGGGGCTTAGCAGAATTGGATAAAGAGGACCCTGGTAGGATGGATATTCAAATGATTTTATGAAATCGAAAGAGCGTAATATATAAGCGGAATCATCACCTCCTGTACCTACTTTTACTTCGAAAAGCAATAAAGTGAATAAAACGGTAAAACTTACGCCAAGCCAGAAAAAGAATCTCATCCTTTTTGAAAAGAAGCTATCCAGATGGTCTAACAAATCCTTTTTGGCGAATGCAGGCTTTGGTGCTGACTTATCCTTAGCCGAGGGAGGTCGGTTTGGCGCAGGATTATTCGGGACCTTTTTTGAGTTCATGGCTGATTTTATGTATAAAGGGCAAATATATAGAATATTTATTCCGCTTCATAAATAAGAATGTTGAACAGTTGGTGAAATAAAAAAGCCAGACCTGAAAAAGATCTGGCTTTAGTGGTTGAATTTATGTTTTTATTTTACGGGAATATTCGTTACATCAAACGCTGTGTTCGCAGTGGCATGATTCGGATCCTTGTTGTCGGAAATTACAAAAATAATATCTTCAAAATCTTTATCGTTATACGATACCGGATCATCATAATCAATGTCTTCAAAGGTCATAACAAGGTCGTTACAGGTTTTTTCAATAAATAATGTATGCTGCTGGTGTTTACTTAAATTGAACTGAAAGTCGGTGTAATGGGTGTAATAACCGTCTGTAACTTTTCCGTTATTCCAACCCTGGGCTATCAGGTAAAATCCAATAACCGTATTTGTTGGAAATTTTCCTGTACCAATCTGAATCATATCTCCGGTTTTTAAACCACCACCTTCATTCACCTGTGAAACGTTGGGGAACAAGATATGCTTTTGCAAATCGGCAACACTTTTTGGAGGGTTTGCCAAGTCGTAGGTATAATAGCCTAATGAGTTTTTCCATCCTGCGCCTTCATCAACAAATGTAATATAAACTTCGGATTCTTTTTTCAGTATTACATTTTTTGAAAGATCAGGTTTAAATAACTCCGGATATTTAAGATAATTGTTTACGCCTGCTTCAAAAATAGTCTGAATTTTACTGTATAAAGTTGCACATGGCTTTGTAGGGATAATATCATCGGGAACTCCTTCATCGATACTTATGGAGAGAATTTTCAACCCTCCAAGTCCTGTTGCTACAAAGATGACGCTGTCCTTGGATTCAACAAAGTTGGCCGACTCAAAGTCGCCGAAGCGTATCGTCCCAAGTAAAAATATACTATCGTTGTGATTGTTAACAATTCCACCAATATACAACCCTGCTTCACCATTGGCTAAAAGAACCAAGTCTCCGTTAAGTGAAACGCTGTTTGTGACAAAGTCTTCATCTTTCATGCCTTCGGGTGTTGCCGGACGAAGTATATGCTGCTTCAGTGTTCCGTCTGTATTGAATACTTTCAGTCCGCCATCGTTTAAAGCCGAAAAGATATACTTATCGTTGGCTGCAATCTCTGATTTAGATTCGGGAATGGTTGCTCCACCAGGAGCGTAACTGGTTACCAACGATGGGGTATTTCTGTTGAATACAGATACTTTTCCCGGTTGTCCGCTTAAAACAAAGGCCTTGGTAGAATTTACATCTACCGAGCGGGCGTCATAAATCTTAGCAGAAAATAAAGAGTCGAATTTGTGATTGTAAATTTTAAGATATCCATCAGAACCGCTTGTTGTATAAATTCCTTCAGGAAGAACTCTGACGTCAGTACCTGCATAAGAATCAAGATTAAGGATGGTATCGACCTTGCTGATTTGTTTTTTGTTATTGAGTGATAGTACCTGTAACATGGCAGGTCTGCGCAGTTTGGCCTCTGGCATACTTTCAATGTCCTGAGCGCCTACTATGTAGAGCTTATTATTGTAATAGTCGATTGAGCTTACATCGGCCTTGGCGAAAATAGCCTGCCAAACAATCTTGGGATTGCTGATGTCAGTAACATCAAAAACTTCCAGGCCGCCAAGATACATGTCACCTTTTGTGTTGTAGGTTACAAATGCATATTTATCGTAGATTTTAACGTGGGTGGCCATGAGTGTGTTTCCCTGATATTTGGGAGCATCCACTTCTGCACGGAGCGTAAATGTATAGTTTTTTGTTAAGTCAACTTTTGGAGGCTCGTTCAGACTCTTCAGCCGGCTATCATCAACTTCTTCAACAAGCATCAGCTCATTCGATTTTTTAATTCTTGATGATAACTCTGTAGAGTTAGAATTAACGAAAATGTTTTTTTCTTCAAGCTTTTGAATCTGCTCCTGGTTGTCAGGAGAATCTTTTTCACACGCGGCTAAAATTATTAGCCCCGAAAAAACTACTCCAAGTTTCCACTTTATCATCATGGTAATTTTGTTTTAAATTTTATGTTCATTTTACGGTTTGATATCCTGTTAGTTTCTCCTCTGCTTTTTAATTAACCTGTTTTTTGATAAACTTAAAAAGTTGAGGTATGTATGGTTACACAAACCGGATGAATGAAAATCTGAGGTAAAATTACTTATTAAATGTAATATCCATTTGGTTTTTTGATGATATGGCTATTATCTGTGAGGAATGAAAGGCTCATAGGACGAACTAACTCATTTTTTTCTTTAATGATGGGTTCTCGATATTTTAAAGTTAGCATCAGTCGGAATACCCTAAGAGATGAGATTCTTTCAACTTTTCTGACTGATCCGTGATGATTATAAAACAAAAAACCCTCTCAAAAATTTGAAAGGGTTTTGGGCTTACCTCGTTGTCCAACCAGGACTCGAACCTAGGCTAACAGAACCAAAATCTGCTGTGCTACCACTACACCATTGGACAATGGTTAATTGCGGTGCAAAAATATAAATCTTTTTTGATCCGGCAATTATCTCCCAAATTTTTATTCTAATTTAACCAGACCTTCATTTTTCATTACAAGCGAGCGGTTTATGTAGTGACCAATCCACCCGTTTTCCTCAGCCGTGGCTATATTTCTTAAAATTGGTTCAAAGTCGCGGTGAATGTATAGCTTTTTGTTTATTGGAAGCCTTACAACAACTCTGAGCTTCTGGTTGTTCCAATGGTTGTACTCGGGGAACCGGAATACCGGATCGAGCCATAAAACGGAATCGTTGAGCTCGTAGTTATATTCTATTGCGTTCGAAAGGTTCTGAGCCTCTCTTGTATTATTTCCCGAGGCTGTTTTTATCAATTCAACCAAAACCTGATTGGTTTCACTCTTTTTAATGTCGAGATCTATGGAACCATAATAATATTTGCTGCCATTTATCATAATGCTTCCAAAGCTGTTGCCATTATCGTATTTGTAGAGATTATGACGGTCAATTCCATAACGGTCGCGAAGCTGTAAATTCAGCGCTTTATTCCCAAAGTCGGCTAAAGGCTGAACTATGGATGAGTTCGACCCCATGAGCTCTAATCCGTTGTCGGTCATAATCCAGGTTTTGTTTACCATCTGTTCGTTCCACATGTCGTTAACATTGCGGATATTGTGAAGCAATTCCCGTGTGTTTTCATCGAAATGAATCTTTGTGCCAATTGGCAACCTGATGATTATTTTCGTAGAATAAAACTTCCAGCGTTTATCATTGGCGACGCGAAAAAACGGATCCAGTTCCAGCAGAGAATCCTTCTGAATATAGTTTACCTTGATTCCCTTTGCTGATTCCAAAGCTTCCGGACGGTCTTCGCCACGAGCTTCTCTTACTATCTGCATTTCAGGAGTGGTTGCATTTGTTCTTTCAACATCTATATGGATAATTCCTGCAAAATCATCAGTAGTGCCGTTTTTTACCGGGAAGAATAGTCGTGAGTTGCTGAAGAATTCCAGAAATTCTTCCTCCTTATCCATAGTTGCCGGTGAGCTTACATATAGCGTATTGCCTGCAGGAGCTGTCAGATTTACAATTTCTTTTGTTTCGTTTTCCGATCTGAAGTTATCAGCTTCGTTAAAAATAAGCACTGTGAATGATACAATTGAGAGGATCCAGATTACTGAAACCAGCAGTACAACCCATTTTTGTTTTGCCTGAAAGCGGATAAGCAGCTTTAATCCCAGGTAAATTAGGCCAACTATGGGCAACACCAGAATTACAAACAAGAGGAAAAGCATGGTGTCGGCATTTAACGGACTAACGATGTTGTAAAGGAAATCCTGAACCGAGCTGAAATATTCGTTGAATTCGCCGTGGATAGCAAAATTTTTAAAATACAGGGCTCCTATAATTCCAATTGAAATCGATATTGCCATTAATATCAGGAATGCTCCGACAATGTACCTTAATATGTTGAATACTCCTCTGAGCAGTACTCCAAAAAAGGCCAGGAGCTCCTTAAAAAAGCTGCCAATGCGGTTCATTGCAGAATCTGGCCTTTCCATGTTTTTTTTGATGTGGCTGAACTCTTCTCTTACAGTCCGTTCGATGTTGCTAATGTTGATGTCTTTTCCGCGCATCTCAAGCTTTTGGGCTGAGGTTCTTGCCGCTGGGACAACAATCCAGAGGATAGGATAAACGATAAGAGAAACACCGCCGGCAAAAATCAAGGCAATAAAAATGATTCTGAAGAAAACCGGATCGATATCGAAATAAGCGCCTAAGCCGCTGCAAACACCGCCTATTACTGAATTCTCAACATCGCGGTAAAGCCTTCTTGAAGATCTTTTTCCTGAATAAGCGGCTTGCGATGAGGTTTCGTTTTCGTAAGCTGCATTGTCGGAAGCAGCTATATCTTCGGGTGAGCCAAGAATTGAAAGAATCTCTTCCACATCTTCTATGGTAATGGATTGCTTGCTTTCTGATAGTTTGGGCTGAAGTAATTCCGCGATTCTTGCTTCAATGTCTGTTATTATTTCGCCGCCTTCTGTTGAGTTACCAAAGTAACGGTTAAGAGAGCTCAGGTAACCGTTCAGTCTTTCATACGCATCTTCGTCGATATGAAAAACGATTCCGTTTATATTAATAATTACTGTTTTTTTCATGGCTAGGTGTTATTTATTTTGGTAAGAGTTTCGTATTGAAGTCACTGATTCGATAAGTTCGTTCCAGGCTTCGTTAAGTTCTTCCAGGAATTTTTTGCCTGTCTCGGTAATCGAATAATATTTACGGGGAGGACCCTGGGGCGATTCTTCCCAGCGATAGTTCAACAATCCGGCATTTTTCTGACGGGTTAGCAAAGGGTAAAGAGTGCCTTCCACAACTATCATTTGTGAACCTTTAAGCTGATTGATTATATCGGTTGCGTAGGCATCGTTCTGATTAAGAATAAGCAATATGCAATATTCCAAAACCCCTTTCCTCATTTGTGCTTTTGCATTGTCTGAGTTCATGGTAGTTCGATTTAAAATAATTTCTTTTCAGGAATAATAATCCAAAGGAGTATGTAAAACAGCAGGCCTGCTCCAAACCCGAAGAAAGCAACAACAAAAAGGATTCGCAGTAATGTTTGGTCTATATCCCAATATTCACCTAAACCGGAGCAAACGCCACCTATTACCTTGTCGGAGGTTTTACGATAGAGTCGCTTCGGTTCATGTGTGTTATATGAGTTGGCCTGCGATGTATCGAAGTTGCTTCTGAAACCAAGCTGACCCAAAACATTTTGAACATCAGCAAGTGTGATTACCTGTTTTGCGGAATTTATCAAAGCTGAAAACCTTTCAGCTAACAAGGCTTCGGTTGCTTTATCGCCTTGCTTCCCCTGGCGGAATAAGCTTTCGCGCATCACGTTAAATCCGTCCTCTTCCATGTGAAAGAGCAGACCGTTAATATGTATGGTTATTACCTTTTTCATAGTTAAAAAATATTAGGTTATACTTATTATAATTTTATACAAAGATATATTAAAAAATATATACTATGCAATACATAGTAGTAAATATTTACAAATATTTTTATATTCTAAGTACCTCCTAATTGAATGGTTTGAGCTTAATTAATTGTACGTTAGCGATATGAGTCTCGGAGAAATAATATGAAAAGAGCTTTGGATAAAATAAAAAAGCCGCCATGCATTAACATGGCGGCTCAAAAAGTAACAGGGAAGCTTATTTCTCCTGATATAATTTAAGAATTTCCTTATCGCTGAGAGCCCGGCTGTATATCCGTACATCGTCCACCTGACCGGGAAGGTGGAATGTAGTGTTGTAGTAATCCGATTTATTCCCTAAACGTGCAATATACAGATCCATTCCATAGTCCTTCATGGTTCCGGTTGTTTCAAGAGAGTTTATAAGAATTCCGTTTACATATAGCTTTATTGCAGCTCCATCATAAGTGCCAACAACGAAATACCACTGGTTCAACTTATAAAAGCCACTTCCGGTTGAGACTCCCTGTGCCTTGTCATTGAGAGAAAGCGTAAACCCAAAACCTGATTGCCCGTTCCAGTATTCACTTCCGCATACTCCCAAATGGTATTGATAAAAAGGTGCCACATGGCTGGTATAACCTTTACTGACCAACCCGTCGTTTCCGGCTCCTACATAAGGAGTGGTCTTATACCAGGCTGATACTGTTATTTGATTTACAGGATTAAGCGATGGAGCATTTGGTACGCGTATGTAGTCGTTAATGCCATCAAATTCGTAGGCCTTGTTTGCTGCGTTAAATCTGTCGGATGTTAAAACTGCACCTTCAACAGTGCCATTGTTTTTGTTATTACTCAAATCGTTGGCATTGCCATCCAAAGAATAATGGGCTGCAAGACTTTTGTCGGATAAGGAGTTGTCGCTTTTTTTACACGATCCAATTAGGGCTAGCAGGCTGATTGATAAAACAGATAAAATTTTCATAACGGTTAGGTTGGTTTAAAATATTGTAAATAAAACCCTTTACGAATTAATGTCAATAAAGGTTATGGCTTAACAAGTTTGAATCGTTTTAATAGTTTTTGCAATCCTTCGAAAAAGCGTTGGATTTCAATAGGTTCAAAAAAGTTGAATTTATAAAGAATTAGCACGAAGAATCCAAGCAACAACACTCTCGCAAAATAAAGGATGACGATACTGTTTATTTGTGTGGTAAGAAACCTGTCGCCAAAAAAGATTAAAAAGGCTATTGCATAAATGGAGAACACCTTTTTCCATTCGAAACCTATTTTGAGTTGACGGCCGGCAAGATAGGAGAGGATAGAAGTGTAAACTATCTGAGCAAGGATAACAGATATTCCGGCACCTATCATCCCATACCTGGGTATAAGCAAAAAGTTGGAACAGAAGTTTATGACAGCGGCCATGAAGGATGGAACGATGTAGTAGTTGGTTTTTTTGGAAAGGAACAATCCCACCCCTACAAAGTAGTTCATACCCATAATCATGAAACTCAGAGATAAAAATGGAACAACATTAAGCCCTTCCCAGTAATCCTTATTCTTAACAATCAGACTTAATATATCCCTGTAAAAGAAAAGGAACGACAGAATTATCAGAGCTATCAGGAAACAATAATAGGTAAGCATTTTCCTGTAATACCGTGTATTATCCTCAGCTCCTTCACTTTTCATTACCGAAGGGAAGTAGCTCAATCCAATAGTTTGTATAAAAATGAGATTGATGAAATTGGCTATTTTCAGTCCGAAGCCGTATTTACCAACCTCGGCATCGGTGCTTAGCCATTTTAACATATAGCGGTCGCTCAAAAGAAATACGGTAGTTGCGATGGTCGAAATAATCAACGGAAAGCCGAAGCGGATTGCATTCAGAACAACCTTGAAGTCGAACCTCATTACCCATTTTGGAATAATGACTATAAACAATGCAAAAAGGAGCGATAACAGGGCCCCCGCCAGCCGGGCATTTAAAATGCCGTTAATACCCATGGCAAAATTCTTAACGAGGTAGATTGTCAAACCAAAGCTAAGTATAAGTTTGAAGGCATTAAGCAGAAGAAATTGAAATGGTTTGCTTTCAAACTGCAGAATTTGCAGGGGATAATTGTATAAAACTTCTATGAGTATAATCCAGAGGGCAATTTGCATATTTGCCGTCTGGTTCTGGCTGTCGAAAAAAGTACCGGAAAGATGATTCGAAAAAATGAGAAGGGGCAGGATAGCTGTGAATGCAAGCAGCAGATTGCCTACAAAGCAGTTAAAAAGGAATTTCCCATAGGTGCCGTTATTTTTTTCGATATAAAAGAAACGCTGATGTGCTATGTGAATTCCAAAGTTCAGCACTACTGAAAGGAACATGATAGAAATCTCGAAAATGGAAAGAATTCCAAAATCGTCGATAGAGATGTGATTATTATATAGAGGAATTAAAATAAAGCCGAGCAGTTTGTTCAGTACGTTTCCAAGGCCGTAAACCGCACTTTCCTTTCCAATATTTCTTAACTTATTGAGCATAAAATTTTTTGAGTACGCAAAAATAGTTATTACAACAAAAGAAATTCAAAATAAACGGCTAATTATGCTATCTTTCTTTTAATCAAATTTTTAATGTTTGATATTTGTTTCGATTTATGCTCTTGAATGATTTTCTATGCTCAATTAAATAAATTGCTTTAATTTAGCTGCAGGACTAATTTTCTAATAATTAATTCATTGTTGATGATATCAAAACTTTTGAAGGTACTGAAGCCGTCTCCCATGAAATCTCTGGTGAAGCAGGTTTTAAAGTCGGGTTTTATAAATCAGTATAAAGCGCTTGAGCTGTTTGCCCGGGAAGGAAACTGGCACACTACCGATTATGCCCGGTACATGAAATCGGTCGAGGCCTGGGAAATTGATCCGGCGTATGAAGCTAATCTTCGAAAGAACCTGCCTCTGGCTAAAATTAAAATTACCGATACTTTTAAAGAAATCAGGTTGGTTCAGGAGAAATATGATTTTGTTGTCTCCGACAATTCTATGTCTCTGTACGGTAATAATGACCAGTATTGCGAACATTTTATGCTTTTCCCCGATGTGTTCCGAATTTTGATGGACCACAGCGTACTTGTAGTAAATGTTATCCCGAAAGTTTATCCGGAAAATAAGGTGAAATATCCTTATCTGTTCAACCCTAAGCAATGCGAATTAAGAAAAGAGTTTTACAAAACCGAAACTCCTGAAGATATTTCCTGGGAACAGTTAATCGGAGCATACTCTGATTATGCATCACAAAATGGATTTCGTGTGGAGAAGACGATTATTAAGAAGCGGAATTTTGTGTATTACCTGGCTTTGTTTCTGAAGAAGGAGTAAGTCGATAGCGTTTAGTGAAGGGCCCATAGCCAATGCCGTTTTTCCCGCATGGCATGGGATGAATATCAGGCAGTAGTTTCCTTAAGCCTCCATTTAACATGGAAAGGGCTGAACCCAAGTCTTTTTTTGAAAAGTTCCAGTCCTTTGGTATTGCCTAAAAACGAATCGTATAACAGAAATTTTCCTTTTTCCCCTTTGGTAATTAATGCTGTTACGGCATTTACCGAGAGAAAATACATGATGCCGTCCTTCAGGAAATTGTTATGGCCCAGAATTCGCATCACAACCGTAACTTCGCCCATACGCGAGAGCCAGATGTAAGCCACCAGTTTTTCATTTTTAAATACTCCGTAATAACTGTTGAACTCATCTACCGGGTAGTTGTAATCCTTATTGTAATACGATTCGGACATTTTGCGGTTCTGACGTTCCGGTGCTGAGGTGTTTATTTCGAAAATTTCTTCCTTGAGTTTATAGGGATCAATTTCCCCAAACCTGTATCCCATCCGTTCGGCTTTGCGGGTGTAATAGGCCGCCGAATTTTTACCGTTTACCGAATTAATATAATCGTCGGGCGAATGGAATTTCGCTACCTCGAGCAAAGCCATGCCATGAACCTTGTTTTTTATGACTTTAATGCTATCGTGAGGACGGGTAAAATATTTATAATACTTCTCCGACAATGGATTTTCGTGTGAAAGGTTAATTTCAATCCCAGGGCTTTTGAATATAAGAACGAGTATTTCCTTTATCTTTTCTAATCTTTCTTTCAAACTCATGTTATAAGAAGAATGGTTATAAGAGCCGATAATACTTTATTGCTGAAGCAGGTATAACCGGTCTTTTGTTTAAATTTGCCACGGCGTCAAAAGTACAAGGTTTTTTGTTAATCTGGTACCAAATTCAACTTCGTAAATTATGATTCTTCGTGTTTTAAGAAAATTGCTTCAACCCTCGCGACTTGACGAATACCGGGAGATTATTGAGCTGGCACTTCAGTCGGGTTACAGAATTACCTCGCTTGCCGACTGGTACAATCATAATTTCTATGAGGGTGAAAAAGTGCTTGTTCTAAGGCATGATGTAGATTTATTACCCTTCACAGCCTGGAAAATGTTTCTTCTCGAAAAGGAACTTGGCGTTAAATCAACTTTTTACTTCCGTTGGCTTACTGAAGATGCCGCCATTATCAATAAAATTAAAGCTGAAGGATTTGAAGTCTCTCTCCATTTCGAGACTTTAGCCACTTACTGCAAGCAAAACAGAATATTCCGTAAGGAAGATGTTACAGATGCTGTAATGGGCAACTGCCTGAATATTCTGAAAGAAGAGATAACCCGCTTTGAGAGCAGATATGGTAAGATACAAACACTTTGCTCGCACGGCGACAAGCGAAACAGGGTGCTAGGCCTGCAAAACCACAAAATTATGGAGCATGTGAGCAGGAAAGGTTTGGGGATCGCTTTCGAAACTTACGATCCTGACATTAAATCACGGTTCGAAAATTATATTTCCGATAGTTCCATCAACGAAAAGCATCAGTGGAAGTACGGCACCACACCTAAGGAAGCTATTGCAAAAGGTTCGCAAAGTATATGTTTACTTACCCATCCGCACCATTGGTATTACAATCCACTTCTGAATGTGAAAAGGCTGATCGTTGAATATCTGGATAACCGTTAACTGTTATCTTTCGCAATAAACGGCATAAAACCTGTAGGTAAACTTCCTGAGCAGCGGACGAAGTCCCATTGAACCGACAGGTCCGGTCCACAAAGCGGAGTCTTTCACTTTCCAGCCGGTTTTACGAAGCAGGAAATCGAATTGTTTTTTTTCAAACTCATGGTAGTGACAGTCCCAATCGTTTTTCTCGTTCCAGTAAGCATCGGCAAACCAAAGTTTCAGGGGCACAGTAGCTATTAGTTTCGGGGCTTCAATTTCGCGCAGAATGTTGAAAGGGGCCAGCAGATGCTCAAAAACTTCGAACGATGTAACCACATCGGCTTTGTAACTCTTTATGAAAGAAGGGTTGAAATCGAAATCTTCCCCCAGGGTGTTCTGCACCTGATAGCCATTCTTCTGCATCACTTCCGAGAGGCGGTTGGGTGTTCCCAGGTCCAGAACCTTACAGGGTGGAGGAACATTTTTTTTAAGAAAAGAGATGGTTTGTTCGTAGCGTAACTTATCGTATTTGCCAATGCCTTCAAGACCTGCGATGTTTTCCATATTAAATATTTGATGCTTCTATGTTTTTATAAAGTTCTGTAAGATTTTTTCCGCTTAGTTCCCAGTTATACTTCTGCAAAACACATTTTTCCGCATTTTGTTGAAACCGGGTATATAAATCGTTGTTATTGATTTTCAGAATGCTGCTAACCAAAGCGTCACTGTTTCCCGCTTCAAAAACGAGACCGCAGTCTTCAGCATAAACCACATTGGCCTGGGCTGTACAATCGCTTACAATTACTGGTTTGCCAAAGGTCATGTATTGAAACATTTTATTGGCATAGGTTGTATCGTGGTGAAGATTTCTCAGAAAGGGGCACAAGCCTGCCCTGGAGTTTCTGATGTAGGTAATTGCTTCTGCAAGTGAAATCCAACCGGTGAGGGTAATGTTTGTAAGTTTTTCTTCTTTAACTTTATTTTCTATAATGGATTGCTCTTTGCTGTCACCCAGGATCAGGAAGTGATATTCAGGCTGATTTCTTAATTTTTGGGCAGCTTCGATAATGGTAAAAATGCCTCTTCTGATTCCGGTATCGCCAAAATATACGAGTGTAAACTTGTCTTTTATTTCGGCAGGCACTTCTCCTTTGGGTGAAATGTTCTTAATACGGTTTAAAACAACATAATTGGGGAGTACAGTGATTTTCTCCGCAGGAATCTTAAAATTAGAAACATAATAATCTTTCGCTTCCTGCGTAACCAATATAATCCTGTCGGCTTTGGGAGTAAACTCTTTCTGGTAATTTTCCCATTGCTTCACGGAAATAAGGTATTTGCCCGGGAATGAATTTACATGCTTGTACATTTTCATAATTTCGGGACGATTTTCGTGCAGATCCGAAACCAGCGGAATATTAAACTCTCGGGCAAGCTTAACACCAACTTTGAGCAGAGGTAAATCGTGAACATGAAGAACATCAAACTTTTCTTCTTTCAGGGTTTTCCTGATTTGCTTTTCCCAAAAACTGAAATAGAAAGGCAGCCGTAAAGCCAAAGCACTTAGTTTGTAAATTAGTTTTGGCAGCGGAAATCTTTTGATAGTCTGCGGTCCTTTGTTTTCCAGGTTCTGTTTACCGGGGCTGGAGTAACAAAGCAGGGTAATCCGGGTGTCTTTTTCAGCGGCAAGTATATCAATTTCATTTTCAACCCTTTCGTCGGGAGGAAATGATTTTTCGAGAGCCATTAATATCTTCATGAAACCAAATTTGGCAGTAAAGGTAGGAAAATGACGAAAATGAACAATATTAAAAACTTAACTAGTACCTGATCAGCCATCTGTATCTGCGCGAGCTGTCGCCGAATTTAATTGCTATGTTGAGCTCGTGTGAGCCGAAGCTATACTTTTGGATGTCCGAGAGGTTATAATCGAAAGCATATCCAAAATAAACCTTTTTGGCTTTGGCTCCAATAAGCAGTCCAACTGAGGATTGTGTCCGGTAAGATATTCCGGCCCAGTAAAATTCTTTGTAAATCAATTTTAGGTTGAAATCGGTCTGAATAAACCCAAGTTCGGTTCCTTTCGCCATGAAAGAAGGTTCGAATTCCAGATTTTCTGACATGTCGAAACGGTGTCCTCCCAAAACGTAATAATGTCTTTTCATGCGGTAATCAACACTATTTTTACCGGTTTTGATGCGTGCCTGAAATAGCTGCGCTGCCGAAACTCCAAGAAAATTCTTTCTGTTAAGCAGATACATTCCGAAAGTGAAGTCGGGAACATACACCAGATTGTCGAAACCTTCCGTCAGGATCGGATCGGATGCATCGCGAAATTGTAGTTTTTCGTAATCAACTTTAAATTGAAAGGCCGAAGCGGCCAGTCCAAAGGAAAGTTGTGTGTTACGGATAAAGATGTGATAAGCATAAGAGAACTGAGCTCCGGTTCTGTCTATAAGCGCATTTTTGTCGTTGAAAACATACGCACCAAGACCAACACGTCCTGTTCTTTTAGTGAGATTTTTTGAGGAAGATACCCCGGTTTTTTTCCAGAGTACTCTTGTTTGAACGCTTATGGCGTATGTTTTGGGGGAATTGTTTATTCCGGCCCAATGATCGCGGGTGGTAAGCGCGGCTGTGGTATATCCGTCACTTCCTGCCATGGCAGGGTTAATTAAAAAGCCGTTCATCATGTATTGGCTGTAAAGGGGCAATTGCTGGGCAAAAGCCATACAAGTCAGCAGCAATAAGATCTTCAGGCAAATCAGCTTTTTAACTAATTCTCTCAATTAAACAAGTTTTAGTCCGTGAATACGGCTATCATCTTACTATAGTTACGTTTCCTGTCAAAGGTTTACCGCCGTTCCTCAAATCGAAAATGTAATAATATGAGTCGACTGGTAACTGTTTCCCATTCCATGTTCCATCCCATGGTTCGGTATATCCGGTGTTCGATTTAAAGACAAGTATTCCCCACCGGTTGAAGACCTGGATAACAGCATTCGGGTATAAATCGCGTACGGTACTTTCGGGTTTTTGAGGATCTCCGGCCCGTATGTCCCATGTTTCATTAAAAGCATCGCCATTGGGAGAGAATGCATTTGGAATATCCACACATCCCGATTTATTGGGAACAAGTACCGTAGTATCGTAAGTTTCACAGTTGTTACCATCGGTAATGGTGAGGATATATTTTCCGGCCGTGAGATTTTGCATTTCTGTATTGGTGCTGCCATTATTCCAGCGATACGAAAGTGTACCAGTTCCTCCGGAGGCGGCAACACTTATAAGCCCGTCTTCCGTATCGGGACAGAATGGCTTTTCAACCCTTTTGCTTAAGGTAATACCTTCGGGCTGGGTAATATTAACCGTGAGATCGTACGGACAGTTCCGTGAGTCGCGGATAACGGCCAGATATTCGCCTGCTTTCAGGTTGTCGGCAACACGTCCGCGGAAGCCGCTGGACCACATATAATAATATGGAGCCGTACCACCTGACGGAGAGAGCTCAATTTTTCCTGAAGCATAATTATTACAGAACACATCTTGTTTGGAGTATCCTACTTTCAGAGAATCAGGCTCTTTAATGTTTACTGTAACGCTACCAACGCATCCTCGCCAGTCGGTCACTTTAGCAGTATAGGTCGATTCAGACAGATTCTTCAACTCGGCTGCCGATGCACCATTATTCCATTCATAAGTAAACGGACTCCTTCCTCCGTTTACAGTAAGCGAAATGTAACCATCGATTTTGCCATAGCAACTGATATCTTTCTTATTTACTGTGATGTCGAGCGGATCGGGCGCCAATACATGAGCAACAGTATTATTGATGCAGCCATTCTGGTCGGTAACCGTAAGATAATAATCTTCCACACGAATGTTGGAAATTACATCTGTAGTGCTTGTAATTGGATTAACGGTATTCTTGTTCGTCCAGAAATAAGAATAGCTGCCGGCTCCTCCTGTTACGGAAGCTTCAATACGTCCGTTGCCCTGACCGCTACACTTGATATCAAATGCTTTTGTGGTAATCTTAATGGAGTCGGGTTCCTTAACAGGGATGCTCCAGTTATATAAACAGTTATTCTTATCGGTGATTTGCAGTTTGTAATCGCCCTTTTTGAGATTATTCTGATCTTTTGCCGAAGGAATTACCGCAGATCCGTTTGCTGTTGACCACAGGTAAGTATAAGGAGCAATTCCACCTTTTGGATTGACGGAGATGGATCCGTTCGAAGATCCGAAGCAGGAAACATTGAATCCATTATAATTCGAAAGAGTGGAATCCAGTTTAACTGAGGAAGGTTCTTTCAGGGTGAAACTATAATCCTTCTGGCAAACACTGCCAAAACTGACTCTTAAATTGTAAGTTCCGGCACTCAGATTGGTTTGGTCTTCGCTGTCAGCTGCCAAACCTGTGCCGTTCAGGGTTGACCAGTTATAGGAATAGGTTCCGTAGCCTCCGGTTACGGAAATGTTAATAGCTCCTGATTTTTTCCCATAGCAGTCGATTTCATAACCATTAAAACGTGAAATTACCGTGT
Organism: Bacteroidota bacterium; assembly: GCA_021779665.1. Classification (GTDB taxonomy): domain Bacteria; phylum Bacteroidota; class Bacteroidia; order Bacteroidales; family JAAUTT01; genus JAAUTT01. The sequence continues at coordinate 77,375 of JAJYAG010000008.1, forward strand.
CGAGCTTCAGTGCAGGAGGTTCCACAAGTGTTAATGTGTCTTTGTATGAGCAGTAATACTCTACATTGTAGTAGGTGTATTTGTCGCGAACCTCCGAAACAAATGTTCCGGCAGTAAGCGTATTCTGATCCTGGGTATTCATAACCACACCCGAACCGCTAAGCGCTGACCATACGTATTCATAATTGCTATGGCCACCCGTTACTTCGAGGTTAACTTTGCCATTTGTTCCCCCCGGGCATTCGAGGTGATAGTTGTTGGGGTATTTATAGATGTCAGAGGTTCTCACAACCGGTTTAGGTTCAAAGATAGTATCGTTTGATCCGACTGTATAACAACCATTGCCATCCAGCACGGTGAGGGTGTAAACACCAGGTTTAAGACTATTTATCTGGCGGTTGGTGGAGGTAAAACCATCAGGTCCCTTCCAGCTGTATGAAATGATCTGGTTGAAGAAAATAGGGTTGATAACACCATCGTTAGCTCCATAGCAGCTAATGTTATAGTTACCGTATCTTGATTTGTTATGTGCCCAGTCGAATGGCAACGGAGCCCTGATAAGGATATTATTCTCCACGTCGATACATCCGTTAGCATCGGTAACCTTAACATTGTAAACTCCCGAGAATAAGCTGTCGATTTTAGTGACGTCGTACCATTTTTTAGAGGTATCGGCATTCCATGTCCAGAAATATTTCATGGGGTTAGTGCCACCTGTTTGCAATATCTCTATCGAACCGGTATTCATGCCCACACATTTCACATTGGTTTTATTGATTGTGTGGGCCATTTTATCAGGCTGTGTGAGGGTAAAGTTCTGGGTAGTAAAGCATCCCAAATTATCGGATACTTTAACGGAGTAAAGACCTGCAGGTTTATTGCGGATCGAATCGATGGTTTCGCCGGTGCTCCAGAGGTATTTATAGCCGGCAACCTGCCATCCTCCTGCAACATTCACAGTTCTTAAACTTCCGTTGGATTCGCCGAAGCATTTTATGTTTTTGCCCCCCACATATTGTTTATCCTTGAAATTGTACTTAATCTGCGGAAATACCCAAACCTTAATCTGTGCCTGAACACCGTTTGTGCAATTCAGCGTGCCCGGAGCAGGCCGGGCTTGTTCGATTAACGGATTCAATGTATAAGTAACCAGTTGAGGTACATCAGAAATATTAACAAGGTTTTGACCCAGGTTTGCTATATCTTTTCTTCCATCTGCTTCTACTCCTGTTACGGTTCCTGCATTATAGGTCACCACAAGATCGTATTTCATGGTTCCTATAACACTGGCATTGGGAGTAGAGATGGTGATTGTGGTTCCTTCGTTGTGGCAGATGGAATCCCTGGTATTGGAAGCTGTTACGGGCAAAACTGCATTCACGCGAGGAGTTGGGTTCATATAAATCGTTATGGTAGTATCAGTTCCCTGGTTACAGGTAAACGATGAACTACCATGAATTATTTTTCCTTTGAAACGGTATTTTACTGTTTGATAATTGAAACCACTGTTCGATACATTATCGGTAAATCCTACAATCAGATTATTGGATGCATCGGACCTGTAACCCGAAATCTCGCCATTGGATGGTGTTGTGGAAATATCGTAAACAACAGTCCCGGTAACAGTATTGGGGGTGTTCATTGCGAAGGTTATCGGGCTGGGATTGCAGTAAACTGTGTCGGGAACGGAAATGTTGAGTTTGACGGTAGGTTCGACCCAGACATCGATGTTAATGCTTCCAAAGGAGCATTTGTTGTTATCATTAGCATCGATCACGTGAGGAGTAATTGTATATGTAACCTTCTGTGCGGTGTTACCGGCGTTGGTGAGCGTTTGCTCAATGGGATCGGTAATGAGGTTGCCTTTTCCTAAGGAACCGGACGCTCCTGATATGTTCGGATCACTGGCTACTGTCCATGTGTATCTTATACCTCGTGTAGTGGTCTGACCACTTACGGGCTGTATAGAAGTTTTTTCTCCGTTGCAAAGGGTGTCGTTATTGGCAGTGATTGTCACGGTAGGTTCAACCCAGATGTCGATATCGATGAAGTTAAAAGGACAGGCATTGTTGTCGTTTGCATCGATGGCATGCGGGGTGATGCGATAAGTTACCTTTTG
>JAJYAG010000009.1:0-4975 GCA_021779665.1 Bacteroidota bacterium
TTGGTGCAACGAAACGATTTACTAAAAGTTCAGCTTAAACAAAACGAGCTGAAAACAAATTGTTTAAAGCTGGATAATGGTACAGAACTTACCACAAGAGCCCTTTGCCAGCAAATTGGCATTCCTTACAATACTTCTGTCAATTTTGCAATTGATTCAACCATGCAGATATCCATGTTAAGCACTGTTAATGCAGATGAAGCTGTAAAGCAAAGACACGAGTTCCAACTTTTGAATAAAGCTGTAGAAGCTGAAGAACTGCAGAAGAAGATGGCCATGGGAGAATATTTACCTCAACTCTCGGTAAGCGGTATGGGTTACTATGCCAATATTGCCGGCAGTTCTCAGAAGAATGCGCTGGCTCTTGTAAATCTCAGCATTCCTATTAGCGACTGGTGGGGCGGATCTCATAAAATAAAACAACAAAACATAAAACTTGAAAAAGCCCGTACATCACTCGAAGAAAACAGTGAACTCTTAACGCTTCAGATTGAGCAAGCAGGTAATGAGTTGGAAGAATGCTGGTTCAAGATTCAGGTATCGCAAAGTTCCGTGGAGCAGACAAAAGAAAACCTGAAAATTACAAACGACAATTACAGCGCAGGCACCATTGTAATTTCCGACTTGTTGGAGGCTCAAGCCATGTTTCAGGAAGCAAGCGACAACCTTATTGATGCACAATGCAATTATAAAATTAAGCAGGCAAAATATCTGCAGGTAACAGGCAGATATTAACCAGAATCCGTGCTTATCCGGGAGACGAATATCAATTTTACTGGTTAGTTTTTAGAATATTCGCTCCCGGTTTTTTTTGTACTCTCCAATAACTTCTGTAAACATTTCCATACGTAGTTACTCCTTCGTAACTGACATATTATAAAAATTAATTTTATTGAAGAATCCTTAAGCTAACAATAATTAATTTATTTGAAACTCATTTATTTTTTAACTTTATGCAAGAAAGTGAAGTGTTTTTCAAATAATCTGCTGTTTTGAATAAGGGGATAAAGCCCCGGAATTCTCTATACAGAAGAGATACTGTTCTAACTTAACCATATATATGTAAAACTTCTGCAAGCTCCAACTAATGTTACTTTCACTATTTTAGTTTATAAACCCATTCAGCAACAATAACTATGTAGCTCAAATAAATATTTACACAACTAACTTAATATCTGCAAATCAATGGAAACAAACAGAAGAAATTTTCTTAAGCAAACAACTCTGGCTTCGGCAGGAATTGGTCTGGCATCCACTTTCCCCTCACTTTCGTTCCAACAAAGGTTCGCTGCAGGCGATAAAATCAATGTTGCGCTCATAGGCTGCCGTAACATGGGCTTTGGCATTTTGAAGCACCACCTGAGCAATGCCGACGTAAATTGCGTGGCCATGTGCGATATCGATGACAGTGTTTTAAATGAAAGAGCTGCTGAAGTTGAAAAAACATTCAATCAGAAACCCAAACTTTACAAGGACTTCAGGAAGTTACTGGAGCAAAAGGATATTGATGCCGTGATTATCGGAACTCCCGACCACTGGCATTGCCTGATTACCGTTTACGCCTTACAGGCCGGAAAACACGTGTATGTAGAGAAACCAATGGCTAATACCATTGCCGAATGTGATATCATGGTAAAAGCTGCCAATTACTATAAAAAAACCGTTCAGGTTGGACAACAGCAGCGTTCCGGTTTTATTTTCAACAAAGCCATGGAACTCATAAAAACCGGACAAATAGGAGCCTTGCGTAAAATTCAGATGTGGGCAAATTTTGAATATGGCGTAGGACCCGAAGTTGTTCCCGACGAACCTGTTCCAGCAGGCGTTGACTACGACATGTGGCTCGGTCCGGCCCCCAAAAGACCTTACAACAAAAACCGCTTTCACGGATCGTGGAGACATTTCTGGGATTATGGCGGAGGTGTAGTCTCCGATTGGGGCGTGCATTTACTCGACATGGGACTTTGGGCAAAGGACATTGTTAAAGCGCCCGCAAAAACACTGGTGTATGCTGCCAATACTTTCCCCGAAAAACGTGCCCGCGAAACTTTCGATACCATGACAGTTAGTTACCCCTACTCGGATGTGGTAATTACCTACGATGTAACTGCAGGTTTGCAGCGTGGCCCGTGGGACAGGCTCTACGGCATTGCCTTTATCGGTAACAATGCAACCATAGTTGTAGACCGCTCGAAGCTAACCGTTTACCCCGAATGGGATAACAAAGCCAAAAAGAACAGGGCCGAAGAGTATGTCTTCGATCAGGGCAAGGAGTCACACGGAGAACATGTAAGGAATTTCCTCGACAGCATCAAATCGGGCAATAAACCTGCCTGTCCGCCCGAACTGGGCCGAGCTGCTGCCATGCATGTTCACATTGCAAACATTGCAGGTCGCGTAGGCGAGCCTTACCTTTTGTGGGATGAAGAGAAAAAGCAGTTCAGCAACAGCAAGGCTGCCAATGCGTTCATCACTCCCGAATACAGAACTCCATGGACATTACCAAAATTCTAACAACCAAACTATGACAACACGCCGATCGTTTATAACAACAATGGCCGGAGCCAGCGCTTCGCTGCTTTTAAGCGCAGATTTACTGGCAGCTCCCGGTAAAAATAAACTCAATAAAATTGGTTATATCTCCGGTATCATTTCGAAAGAAATAGCTGCCGACTGGAAAAAAGCGCTGAAACAAACCGCAGAGTTTGGTTTTACAGAAATTGAAACAGGAAAATATCTTGGTAGTTCTGAAGCGGCGTTCTTAACTTACTGTAAAGAAATAGGGATTAAGCCTGTGGCAGGAGGTGTAAGCATTACTGAAGATGAGAAGGGTGTTAAGAAGATTCTTGACAGTCTGGCCGGTATGGACATGAATTATGCAGTAAGCTACTGGCCCTGGCTAACGGGCGGACCATTCAGCCTGGAAGATTGTAAGCGTAGTGCCGAATTGCTCAATAAACTGGGATTAGCCTGTAAACAGCGGGGAATGAAGCTCTGCTGGCATAATCACAACAAAGAGTTCATTCCCATGGAGAAAGGTCTTCCATTCGATTACCTGATGGAAAATACTGACAAAGACCTTGTGAAATGCGAAATGGACATTTACTGGGTTGCCAAAGGCGGAGCGGATCCGTTGACAATGCTTAAAAAATACCCGGGACGGTACCGTATTTTACATGTAAAAGACATGGCGCCCGGCCCGGCCCAGGACTTCGAATGCCCGGGCAGCGGAATTATAGATTTCCCGGCGATATTCCGCGAAGCTGCCAAACAGAATATAAAACATTATTTTGTGGAACGCGACAACGTGCCCGATGGAATAGCGTGTTTAAAGGCGAGTGGGGCTTATCTTAAGAATCTGGAATTCTGATGAATTAAAAAATCATTAAAAGAAGCCTGAGTCAAAAAGAACAGGCTTTTTTTATTGTATTTTTTAGCTCACGATTGTTTATTCGTAATTATGATAAACTATGACTTTTTTAATAACGGAAGTTTACTGATAGCAAAATTCCTGGGAAATATTGATAAGAATATTCTCATAAACTTCATGAGATTTATATACACAAGCACAAAGGTGGAAAACCTCGACAAAATATTGGTTGATTACAGAAGAGCCATAGTGAATTTTAACGAAGACGATCTTAAAGAAATCTCCGAAAGCAGAGAACAACTGATAAAAAGACCTAACACCAATGTTACCCTTGTAAACAGTCCAAAACCAACAGCCCTGGCCACCATGATTCTTGAAAACTACCATCCGAAACACACCAATTATAACATTTGCTCAACCCTGGAATGTTGCGTGCGATTGTTAAATTTGAGGATAAGTACAACTGAACTCCACGATATGATTGAAAACCTTCAGCATAGCTTTACGGATTGATCCTGCCAGATGTTGAGTGTGTTGAAGCGTCTCTAAAAATTAGCAAGAAAACACTTCAACAAACTATCGGATAAATTTAATTTGAAGCTATTTTACACCCCATCCATTTTTCAAGCAAACTAAAGACCTGCTGCTTTTGCGCCGGATCCATCTTTGCAATATTAGCCGAATGATTTCCTCCCGTAATAACTACTTTCAGAGCATCCGTTTTTCCAGTTAGATTTACCTGCGTTGCCGACCAAGGGTCGTATTCCCCGTAAATATAAATAATTCTGTCGCCCTTATTCTGAAGAAAATCATTTACAAATTTTAAGGTCTCAGCTTTATAAGGCATTATTTTTCCTGCAGGAGCCCAAATGGTATTTTTATAGTCGGTTTGTTCCAGATAGGCTTTGAAGGGCGTTTCGTCGTAGCCGTAATACCCCAGTTCGTAGTTAGCCTGGTAAAAAAACGGCTTAAACTGGTCATAACCTCTTTTGCTGTAATAAAAGGGAGTAACTACCTCCAGCAAATGCTCCAGCAATTTCTCGTTTGAAGCATTTTCGGCAGGAATGCTGTCGCATGATGTGCCATACTGCCAGAAAGTGAAAGGATACTCGAGCACTTCGTAATCGAAAACAATGGCAGGAGGAAGTACCAGATTGAGATTATTATCTGCACAATATTTAGTAAAAGCAGGCACAAAAAAGTCCTTATTTCTCAACAGCCGGGTTTGAAAGTTCAGGATTTTGTCCCTGCACTCCTTTTTACCAACGGTTAACAGGTGATTTGTAACACGCGGATCCTCAACAGCAAAGTTGATAGGAGCCACATAAGCAACCGTTGCATCTACATCATTTGGGTAATAAGCTCTGTAGTACAAGGCAGTTTGTCCACCTTTGCTCACGCCCGTAGAAAGCCATTTACCAGGAAATACAGGTTTTAATAACTCGCGGATAGCATGATGATCGGCAGCAGCCTGTTCAACGGTCATGGTTTTCCATGTAATGGTATCGGCAACCGATTTCCCGAAGTTGCGGTGCTCCACAACAACTACATTGGCATTCAACAAGGTAGCAAGTTCTAGATTATAATTTTTCCGCGTAGCGTAAT
>JAJYAG010000009.1:4985-79364 GCA_021779665.1 Bacteroidota bacterium
CATAACCTTCGGTAACAAATACTACTGGAGCTTTTGGATCTCTGAAAAATAAAAACACCCGCTGTTTGAAACTTTCCAGTTCCTGTTTTTTATGATCAACCGGCTGCTGTACCATTAATATATAAGCTTCGGGAAAAAACGTATTTTCAATTTTGGTTATCTCAGCGTTACCAAGCTGTTTCAGTTTGGTAAAAAGCTCTGTGTCCTGAGCTGTAAGTAACTGCACGGCCAGAATTAAAAGGCCGGCAAGCGTAAATAATTTTTTCATGGCAGACTGGTGAATGACAATATTTAAAAGAATAGCTGCAAATTAAGCAATGGAATGATCAAAAACAAAGACAACCGTTATGAGACATTTTTATCCGGCAGAACGATCGTTGGCTTATCAGTTCCGGTGTATTCAATAATCAGCAGATCGGGCATTGGTTTCACCCGGTCATTTTTTACTAGTTCGTCGACCGAAAAATTTACCTGGTGTATTGCGTACCTGTATTTGTGAAGATTGAGCTTTTGCTTTTCCACGATTGCGTTTCGCTCCTCATTGCCAATTTCCTGTAAAAACCTTGTGCCCGGTTTGACTTTGTAGCTTGTATAATAATCCAAAGCTATCAATTCCTGCAAAATCTGGTCGGAAGGATAATGCTGAACCGCAAATTCTTGAAGCGTTAAATATATTTCAATTAAACCGTCGCTGGCCATGTTAGTCCGTTGCTTTTGAAACAAACTCAAACCAAGCAGAAAGTCAAATATTGAATAATTCAGAGCAATGTATTTCAAAGTTTGCAGGGCGCGCTTTCTGTTCCAGTAAATATCGAGCGTTTGCTCAACAGCTTCTATATTTTCAAGTTCTGTTTTACCCAGGTATTTACTTTCGATAATCTGGTAAGGCGGCAACGGATCGAATTTATAATGATGCTTCTCACTATTATTGCGAATGGGTGTTCCTTTAAGAAACTTCAGAAAACCAAGCTGCAATTCGGGAGCAAAAAGTTTAAAAACTTCTTCGAAACTGTATTTGATGTCGGCAAAGTAGTCGTGCGGCAAACCGACAATCAGATCGAGGTGCATTTCAACTTTAGCTGAAACCGCATTAACAAAGGTCTTAATGTTCTCAAAGTTTTGTCTGCGCTTCACTTCCTGGTTCGATCGCGAATTTAAAGTCTGTATCCCTATCTCGAACCGGAAAAGTCCTTTGGGAACATTTTGCTTTATAAAATCAATGAACTCTGGCTGAATTATATCTGCCTTAATTTCGAACTGGAATATGTTACCCGGCTTATGATTTTCCAGGATAAACCTTAATATTGAAATTGCAAAATCGGGCCGCGCGTTAAAAGTCCGATCGAGAAACTTAATGGTTTTGCCATGCTCCATCAGGTAAAGCAGGTTCGACTGGATGGTTTCCATTCGAAAAAAACGCAATTTATTGTCGAGACCGGCCAGACAAAATTCGCAACAATTGGGACACCCGCGCGAAGCTTCAATATATGAAATTTTGGTGTTAAGTTCTTCGGCAGCAATGCTTTGGTATGGATTTATATTTTGTAAGAGTTGCAGATTAATTGACTCCGACAAATGATTTTGAACTACATCCTCTCCTATTTTCCAAACCAATGAGGGAACTTTACCAAAATCAGGAAATTCTTTTAAGAAAGATGTAAATGGAATTTCGCCTTCTCCCAAGATTATAAAATCTACCTCCGGTAAAGCTATTATGTCTTTCCATTCATAAGAAACTTCCGGTCCGCCGAGTAATATTTTACACGAAGCATTCCGCTGTTTGATCCGTTTTGCTATATCAAGCGTTTGGGTTATATTCCAGATATAACAACTGAAAGCAACCAATTCGAATTTGCTGCAATAATCAGCAATCTCATCAGGATTATCCTTAAGATTAAATTCCCTGACGTTTAAACCTGTATGGACTTTATTGAGCTCGTACAACAATCGTATAGCCAGGTTCTGATGGATATATTTCGAGTTTATTGTAGTTAAGAGAACTTTCATAGATATTCAACGGAAAAATTGCAGAAGAACTATATAATTAGATTCCTCGCACAAAATAAGTGAAAAAAGAAACACTCCTGTCAGATCACATTAAAAACCCTCAGGAGTGTTTGGGAATAATTAATCATTCTCCCTTCAAAGAGATAACATCTTATTTTCGCCTCTTTTTAGTTTTCGAAGTTGAATCCTTTGCAGCTTCATTCTCCTTTTGCTGCTCCTGTTTGGCTTTTTCCTTTTTGCGGAAGAACCCTCTGAGCAGAATATTGCTTTTGGCAGCTTCCATGTTTTCCTGGAAACCCTGGGTCCCTTTTTTAACATTTGTGACGGTCTGGTCTACATCCTTAGCAAAGGAGCTGTCCATAAACAATTTACCAACAGTTCCCTTCCCTGAACTAATGGATTGGGTAATTTTTGAAAAATCTTCAGTGATAACAGCTGCATTTTCAATGGTTGTTTTCAGGTTTTTGAGAATATCGTCCATGTTTATTGGTGCGGTTGTGGCAATAAAAGCATTGCTCTTCACTATCCTGCCTGAGCTTCCGGGAGTAATAATCAGAATTTTATTTCCCATAATACCTTCGGACCCAATAACAGCCCGCGAGTCGGATTTTATAAATTTCTTGACATCCTGTTGAATCTGCATATCTACTCTAACGGAAGTATCGTTAAGAATAGTGATATTATCAATAATCCCAACGTTAATGCCCGCAAATCGCACATTATTTCCTGGTTGCAAGCCGCTCACATCTTTAAAAACTGCCCGCAAACCAAAGGTGGTATCAAAAAGGTTTTGCTTTTTCCCAACAAAATAAATTCCGATGATAAAGAGCAATATTCCAAGAGTAACAAATACCCCAAGCTTTAATTTATTCCCCGTTTGTGTTTTCATACCTTTACTTTTTATTGAAAAAACGAACGAACCCACGGGTCGTCGGCATTTTCAAGTTCATTATAAGTACCTTCCGCAACACAGTAACCGTCTTTAAAAACCACAATCCGGTTGGCTGTTATGCGGGCGCATTGCATGTCGTGTGTAATAATAATTGAGGAGGTTTTATTTTTCTTCTGAACTTCAAGAATAAGTTTACTGATATCTTTTGCCGTTACCGGATCGAGTCCGGTTGTAGGTTCGTCGTAAAGAATTATCTCGGGCTTGAGAATGAGGGTTCGGGCCAGGCCCAATCTTTTTCGCATTCCGCCTGATAACTCGGCAGGCATTTTATCAATAGCTTTCGACAAACCCACACTTTTCAGTGCCTCAAGCACCAGGTTCTCCTTATCCTGAGCTGAGAGCTTTTTCTGATCGCGCAAAGGGAATTCAAGATTTTCGCGCACAGTCATTGAGTCGTAAAGAGCGGCACTCTGAAAAAGAAATCCAATTTTTTTGCGCAAAACATTCAGCTCATCATTCGATATAGCCGAAACATCGTTCCCCAGTATAACCAGTTTACCTTCGTCGGGCTCAATAAGCTGCACGAGACATTTAATCAGAACCGACTTGCCGGATCCCGATTTACCCAATACCACCAGGTTCTCACCTTTGCGTACAGTAAGGTTTACATCTTTCAAAACATGTAAGTCGCCAAACGATTTTTTTAAATGCTGAATTTCAACAGCAAAATCATCATTCACCGATGTCCTTTTCTCCGGAACAGCAACTTCAGTATTTCGATCCATCAGTAAGAAAATAAACTTGTAATTTGAACTGCCATGAGGTCAATGATGAAAATCAGAAGGGAGGCGATTACCACTGACGAATTAGCGGAATAACCAACACCCTCAGTTCCATTTTCGGCATTATACCCCTTGTAAGTACCAATAATTCCAATGGCAAAACCAAAAAAGAATGTTTTAATAAATGCCGGGAAGATGTCCATAAATTCGACCTTTTCGAATACCTGAACTATAAATAACCTGAAACTGATATCGCCATAAAGATTAACGCCTATGTAGGACCCAAAAATCCCTATGGCATCGGCAAAAACTGCAAGAACGGGAATCATAAGCATGGAAGCAACAACCCGGGTAACCACCAGATATTTGAACGGATTTGTACCCGAAACTTCCATAGCGTCAATTTGTTCTGTTACTTTCATTGAAGCAAGCTCTGCTCCAATTCCTGAGCCCGACTTGCCGGCACATATCAGCGCTGTTATTACCGGACCGATTTCCCTGATGAGAGACACGCCCACCATGGCAGGTAGCCAGGCTTCGGCACCAAAATTCTTTAAAGTAGGTTGCGACTGCATGGTTAAAACCAAACCCATAATAAAACCTGTGATTGCTACCAGGGGAAGAGAATTATATCCAATTTTATAAGACTGTTTGGCCGTTTCGCTAAATTCGAACCCTTTACGAAACAGTTGCCTGAAAAATTCAAAGCTGAAGGAAGTAATAAGCGAAACCTCTAAAAAGAAGCTCTTCAGATGCCTGAAAGGTATTTTGGGAGTTTTCTCCGAAATCTCGTCTTCACTATCGTACAGGTTATGCCGTGCCATGCTTCTTCCGGAATTTAAACTTTTTTAAATAATTGAACTTATTACCCGACACCGGCATGGAATCCCCAAGCAAAAAACCCCATGGCTGCAGAGGTTCCACTCTATCGCAAATCACTTTTACAAGGGCAATAAGAGGTATAGATAAAAACATACCGGGAATTCCCCACAGAGCACCTCCTGCAATAACGGCCATAATGGAAACAAAAGCATTCAGCTTTACCTTGGATCCGATAATTTTAGGAACCAGAAAATTATTATCGATAAACTGAATAACAAGGTAGTTAATTAAAACAAAGAGAGCGTATGACGGATGATCCTTGGTTACAAGAGCTACAATCATATAAAGCAATGCTGTAATTATGGCTCCCAGGTAAGGAATAACGTTAAGCAATCCACCCATCAGTCCTAACAAGAGCGCATATTCAATTCCTAAAATAAAAAGACCAATTGAATTCAGTGTTGCAACTATTCCTGTTTCAATTATCAATCCTATCAGGTAATTTTTAATAATATCCTGGGTAACAGGTAAAATTTCGTTTAACTCTGAGCGGTGCTGTTTTCCGAAGACATCGTGCAAAAAACCAACAATGATAGGTTGATAATACAACATCATAAAGACATACACCGGAATCAGGAAAATTCCAACAAGTGTATTGCTCATGGTAGAAATTGTATATCCTATGACTGCTCCGCTTTTATTTAGCAAATCCTTTTCAAGGTCGGACAGCCATACCTGAAAACCATGAGGACTTGTATTTAACATACCGGCACCCCAGTTCACAAAACCGGTGGTGAGCGATTTTACTTTTTCGATCAGGGTTGGAAAGGTATCGACAAAGTTGCTGAACTGACTGAAAAATACAATACTAAAAGCAAGCAGAATTAAAATTGCCGGTATAACGGTAAGCATTACTGCCAGAATACGCGAAATGCCCCGGCCCTGGAGCCTGTTTACAACCGAACTCAGCATAATGGAAAAAAGGCCTGCAAAAGTCAGCGGAATTAAGAAATCGCGCGCCACATACAGCAAGCCTATAAGACCACAAAGCCCCAATATATATAAAGGGGCTTTAGGTACAGAGGTATGATTATCGGCAGAATTCATCCATTAACAGAACCGGTTTCCATTTTTTGTCTGTAAAAAACACGATGCAACAAACCGGAACCAATGGTTTTTATAGTGTCGGCATGTCGCGAAACAAAGTTCGAGATAACCATCTGAGCCAATCCGCCGGCAAAATTCCGGAGAACATTTCCAGATTTTCGTACAATTAGTTTTTTGGTTATCAAACCGGTAGTTAATCCAAGCGTGGAACCTATGACATTTTCGGCCATGTGAGGCGTACTCAAAAATTCGCGGTAAGTTGCTCTGAGGAGATTGATTGGTTTAAGACTATCGAACGCATCATTGAGGTTATCTTTAAAATCAACCCATTGTTCTCTTTGCTTGTACTCCAGTTTGGCAATAACTTCTTTAAGTTCGGAAGTAGAGGTTACTTTCTGCATAATCAGTCTTTTTTAAAGATTTGTTTAAGAATAATACTACTCACTAACCTTTTAATGCTTTGTCCGAATAAAAAATAGAAAGCCAGGGCACAAAGCGCGTAAAATGCCGAAACGATCAGGAAACCCAGATACATCTTATTCAAAGCCTCTCCCAGCCAAATTGATACCCCAATGCTTAGCATTATTATAAATAAAACACCAATAAAAAAAACGGTGACATTAAGTACCACTGTCGATGCTACAAAAGTTGCTTTGTCAAGGGCTTTGTATTTTAAAAGTTCTATACTGGTTCTTCCGAAATCTTCGGCACTTTCTATCAAGGATTCAAGTACATTTTCTTTTCCTTCCATATATATAGTTTTAGGAGTTAATCCTTAAGCACGGGGAGGTCGCATAAAAAAGCAATAGGTTGTTGACAGGCAACAACCTACGCTTATAATTGCCTATAACGATTTTTGGAAAATTACCAATAACGCTTTTTGATAATCAATTTACCGTTTCACTCCCGATAATTTTTACCAGGTCCAGCATTGAATGAGCCTCACTTCCATTAAAAATAACCTTATCCGATTCAAAATCGAAACCGGAAAACCGAAGTTTAACGCTCTCGTATGCCTTCATTTTAGTTGGGTAGAAATTTTCCTTTTTCTCTCTGGATTCCTGTATATCACCTTTCGAAGAAAAATATGTATTGGTGTTTGCTACCCAACCTCCTTCAATATTCGATACTGTAACTACATATATTGCCATCTTCGTAAGATTTTCAGTTAAAAACCTGGCACTAACTTGCAATCATGCTCATTAGTTTTTTCCGGGCAAAAAATATCCGGCTTTTCACCGTCCCTATCTTCAAATTCAGTTTTCGTGCAATTTCCTTGTATTTAAACCCTTCAACATGCATATTGAATGGTATTTTATAAACGTCCTCGATAGTGTCGATCATTCGTACTATCTCGTTTATTTCGGAGTATGAACTGGCGGGCTGAACCATATCTTTTTGATAGTCCATTACAGCAATATCAGGGCCTTTGTCGTCGAAAGCCTTACGGTATAAACTTTTCCGACGGTAATGGTTTATGTATGTATTTTTCATGATGGTTGAAGTCCATGCAAAAAGATTAGTGTCATCACGAAATTTTTCTTTCGCCTTCATGGCCTTTAAAAACGTTTCCTGCAACAAATCCTGTGCATCTTCTTCATTTGTTGTAAAATTAAAAGCTATATAGCTCAGTTTATCCCTTAAGGAAACTAATTGTTTATTGAAGTCTGCTGTGTCCATGTACTTAAATCTAGATTGAATATTTAAAAACTTTTAGGCTGTTGTGGGAACCCTGAAGGAAATACTGCCTGGCCTCAACTCCAGACAGTATTTTTAAATTCAAATTATATAAGGACTACTTCTTGGATTGCCCTTTTTCTGTTTTTCCACTCTGATTCCCTTTATTACCGCCTTGCTTGGAGGCTCCTTTGTCTGAACCGGAAGATTTTCCGGTTTCTTTAGATTGTGCCATAAATTTCTGTTTTAAGGTTTCATGGTAATAATAATGGGAATATCGTACCTAAACCTTATAGCTTTAATACACAATATTATAGTATAATTTAGAAGGGGAATGTTGTTGCTATATTTCTCCAAAGTGGGGCAAACTGTCAACAGTCGGTAGTGAGTTGGGTATAAAATATCAGGTTGGATAGTAATTAAACAAAGCTGAAATGGAAATGCACTTTCAAACCAATAAAAAATAATGCAAATTTTTGAAAATGTGTGGAACATAATTTGAAAAACAGGTGCTAAAACTTACCGGATGAGAAAACTTTCGTGGAGAGGTTGGTTAAGTGTTATAAAAAAGACCTTCAGTAAATTTTTTGATGATAAAGGTATGAAGCTTAGTGCTTCCCTGGCTTATTATACCATATTTTCACTACCGGCATTGTTAATTCTGATCATTGGCCTGGGAAGTGTCTTTTACGGAAAAGAAGCCATTCAGGGAGAAATTTTTCATAGCATAAACGATTGGATTGGAGCTAAACCAGCAGCTCAGGTGCAGGAAATGCTCAAAAAAACAACTATGGAGTATAACAGTGTTTGGGCAACTATTTTAGGTGTGGTTACTTTGCTTGTTGGAGCTTCCACAATTTTTGCCGAAATTCAGGACTCAATCAATATTATCTGGGGCCTGAAACCCAAACCTAATAAAGGCCTGATAAAACTAGTGCTTAACAGGCTTCTCTCGTTCTCTATGATTCTGGTACTTGGCTTTTTATTTCTGGTCTCCCTTCTGCTAAATGCTATGCTTACAACTTTTATGGAAAAGCTGAAGAGCCTGTTCAACGATCAGATTGTGCAATTCTTCTTTATTTTCGATTATATATTTGTTTTTACAGTCATCACACTCCTTTTTGCATCCATCTTCAAAGTTTTACCCGATGCCCGGATAAAGTTCCGCGATGTGACTACAGGAGCTATGGTTACAGCAGGCTTATTTATGCTGGGCCGGATATTAATTGATTATTACATGAAAAACGTTGCCGATTTAACCACCTATGGAGCTGCAGGCTCTATAATAGTTATTCTCTTATGGGTATATTACACCTCAATAATTTTATATCTGGGGGCTGAATTTACTCAGGTATATGTTACAAAACGCGGCGACGAAATTATTCCTTACAATTATGCTGTCAAACTCGAGACCCGCATAACTGAAAAAGACCCGGTAACAAAAACCAAAAAGACTAAAAAGATTTGATCTTATTGTGACTCTTCGTAGTTCTTTATTTTATTGTACAGGGTTTTCCTGTCAATATTTAACTTTTCGGCAGCTTTGCTCTTATTAAAATTAACATCGCGTAAAACGCTCATTATGGTTTCATATTCAGCACGTGAAGCAGCATCTTTTAAACCGAAATCCTTCTTAATAACAGTGGGTTCAGTTGCGTTCTCCTGCTTATTAATAAAGTGCGAAGGACTAATAATCTCCACTGGCAGACTACTCATGCCAACCAATCCTGATTTTGTAAGCAATACCGCTCTGCGAACAACATTTCTGAATTCGCGGAGATTGCCGGGCCAGGTGTAACGCATAAAAATATCCATCACATCTTTATCAAACCCTTCAATTTTCTTGTTCAGTTCTTTATTGCTCTTATCGAGGAAAAACTCGGCAAACAAAGGTATGTCCTCACGACGGTTTCTCAAAGGAGGGATATTGATTGTAAATTCGTTAAACCTGAAATATAAGTCCTCACGGAATCTGCCATTCTGAACGGCTTCCTGCAGACTTTCATTCGAAGCAACTATTATTCTGATATCTAACGGCATCTCTTTAGTACCGCCAACTTTTTTAAACTTACGTTCCTGAATTACCCTCAGCAATGTGGCCTGAATATCGTAAGAGAGGTTAGACACTTCATCGAGAAAGATGGTTCCGTTGTTTGCTGCTTCAAAATGGCCTTCCTTATCGTAAAGAGCCCCGGTAAACGACCCCTTAACATGCCCGAACAATGTACTTCCGGCAAGTTCTTTGGAAATAGCTCCGCAGTCGATAGCTACGAAAGGCTGACTGCTGCGGTCGCTGCGCTCGTGTATGGTTCTTGCAATAACTTCTTTACCTGTACCAGTTTCGCCATACAAAATAACACTGTAATTGGTCGGAGCCACAATATCAACCTGATTATACAAATCAAATGCAATTTTGGATTTACCAACCATATAGTTGCTATTATTCCCAACAGGAGTTTTCCTGGGTTTTGAAACCTGTTCTTCCTGCGGCTCATTAACAACTAATGAGGAACTAGCAGCCGACAAAACATTAAGAACCTCATCGGGAATCAAAGGTTTTGCAATATAGTCGAATGCACCTGCTTTTATTACTTCAACAGCAGTTTTTATATGAGAGTAGCCTGTGATAATGATAACTACAGTGGCGGGATTAATCTTTTTTAATTCAACTAAAACATCTTTCCCATTTTTATCGCCCAACTTGTAATCACATAACACAATATCATAATTCACTTCCTTAAACTTTGATATACCTCCGCTGGCTGTATAAGCGGCCTCCGCTTCGTAGCCGTTTTTGTTAAGGTAACGGGTCAGTAAGGAGCATATATCAGCGTCGTCATCAATAATCAGTACTTTTTTACCCATAGTGAATGGTTATTCGATTGCAATTATATTATTATTATTTTTTCAGTCAAATCTGTTCAAGGCAAAATTACAATAAAGAATATGAAAAACGTTTGTAAAAGCCTTTTATTTAAAGGGTTTCCCTTATTTAATAGTTATTTGTTTAAATCAAGCCCAAGTTAAACATTTTAAACGTAATTTGAAATCTGATATTTAGATTTAGTCCAAATTATTATGAATATTGCTCAGCTTTCTCCAACTGTACTCCAGTTAATCGGAGTTTAAGGTAAATGAAAAACGTGGTTCCTTTTCCAGGTATACTCTCAAGTGAAATGCTTCCATTATGGTTTAAAATAATATTCTGGGTATTTGTTAAACCCAAACCATTTCCGGCCTCTTTTGTTGTGAAATACGGCTCAAAAATTTTTGAAACCGCATCACTATCCATACCCGCCCCGTTGTCTTTTATCGTAATAAGGCATAGTTGTTCACGATTTTCCACTTTAATTTCCAAAACCCCTTTATCAGGCTCCATAGCTTCAATTGCGTTCACAATAATATTCAGGAAAGCAAGCTTCATCTTTTCAGCATCCACTTCTACCTTCCCCGATTGTAAAGAATAATTCTTTATAATCTTAATTCCCTGAAGGTTAATACGGTCTGACGCAAGGTCAATGGTTTCATCAAGAATATCTCCGGGTGAAACCAGAGCCAGTTGAAGTTCAGAGAACTTTGTGGAATTCAGTAACTTAGAAATCAGGGTATTTATTCGTTCTGAGTTTCTTTTAATAATATCAAGCAGAAAAGCGTTGTCTTCGTTATCGGCAATTGAATCTTTTAACTGATCGGTTGCCAGCGCTATACTGGTTAAAGGGTTCCTTATTTCGTGAGCAAGTGTCCTTGAAATACGACCGCTTATCGCAAATTTTTCTATACTTTTTAAATCTGTTAACTCCTTATTCGCAGTTTTCAGCTTTTCAATTCCTGCCTCGAGCTCCGACCTGTATATTTTTTTGGCTTTATTTTCTTTTTCAAAAGTTATCAGGGAAATAATAGCGAGAAAAATAGCCAGTACCAGAGATAGCAAATTGGTTATTTTAAGTGAGGCATATGTTTCATTATACTTTTTAACCCTGTCGAGTAGATTGGCCCGCTCATGGTCCTGCATTATTTTCACGGTTTTACGGATATTACTCATGAGGTTCACTTCAGGAAACCCTAAACTTTCCATCATCTCAGGAGTAAGATTCAAATTATTGATTTGAACAAGTGCCCTCTCCATCAGGTTAGTCTTACTTTTTATCAAAGCTTTTATAAATTCAAGTCTGACTTGCTGAGTAGAATCGTTTGGAGAAATAAACCGGAGAACATTATATATGGAATCGGCTTTTTGCCTCACATTAAAATAGGGGCTTAGCAACACACTGTCGTGTGTCAAAGCATACCCACGAATACCTGTCTCAGCATCTTTCATTGCCGACACAAGTAACTCCAGATTAAAGATGGTTTCGTTAGTACGATCGACTGTCTTCGATCTTTTTTCCATCTCAAGTGTATTGAGATAAATGAGAAAATACGAAACTAATAAGATACCAAAAGCCAAAACATATCCATTTCGTACTTTTTTCTCCGACTGATTAATTTTCATAAATAAAAGCTATAGCTTAGAATATAAACCAACGACCAGTGATTTTTGTTGAATATTACAAAATATTCCATTAATAACAGCAAGATGGCTTCTACTTAAATAAAAACATGAAAATAATCATGCATATTCCCTGATTTTTTTAAATTTGCCTACATCAATTGATTTTCGGGAATTTAGATTCGTTACGCAAAAACTATAGGAACTTTTTTAAAATGTCCAATATGACTCCAAAAAAAAAGTTAGAGGAAAAAGATATTTTTTTAAAAACTACCCCTGACCCAGATATAGAAATTCCAGCTGCACTGAATCTGGAAGATTCGCGAAGGCTGCTTCAGGAATTAAAACTCAAAGAAATTGAATTAGAATTGCTTAATGAAGAATTGAGCCATAAAAATGAACAACTTAGCAATAAGTTAAAAATCTACTCCGACTTTTTCGATAATTCAACCTTACCATTATTAAGTTTAAACAGCAATGGGACAATTTCCTTAGCAAACGAAGCTTTTGCAGACTTTATAAAACAACCTCTCAGCAAACTTGAAGGCTCCAATCTACGAGATTATCTTACATCCGAATTCTCGGACAAATTGCAATTCCTGCTCTCGCAAACAGGAAGCATTACTCTTAAGTTTGAAACTCCTTATGCTGAGAAAATAGAAGCTTATGCAGATGTAAAGATATCATCTAATCGCCAAACTTCTCAACTTACTCTTCATCCGTTAACCACCACGGTCCTTGAAGAAAAGCATGCGACCGATGAGCAGATTTACAGGGCAATAGGCGAATCCATCAATTACGGAATCTGGGTTTGTGCCCCCGACGGCCGAAATATTTATGCCAGCGATTCCTTTCTAAAGCTGGTAGGGATCACCCGGGAACAATGTTCCGATTTTGGCTGGGGCGATGTTCTCCATCCTGAAGATAAAGAAAGAACCATTGCCGCCTGGAAGGAATGTGTTCAAACCGGAGGAAAATGGGATATTGAGCACCGTTACCGGGGAGTTGACAATAAATGGTATTACGTTCTAGCACGTGGTGTCCCTGTAAAAAACAAAACGGGTGAAATCATTTATTGGGCGGGAATTAACCTGGATATTACAGAGCTTAAAAATGTTCAGCTTTCTCTTAAGGATAGTGAAGACAGGTACAAGGCCTTATTTGAATCGATGCCTATTGGGCTCGCAATCAGCGATACATCTGGAAAAATTATTTATGGTAATAATAAATCCCGAAGTTTGCTTGGAATCAACCGCGCCGAGTTAAAAAGAGGAATCGATATTTCCAGATGGAACTTTGTACGGAAGGAAGGATTGGAAATAGTGCCGGCAAAGCTTCCCGACATGAAAGAATATTATATCAACCGGGTTATTGAAAATACCGAAATAGGAATTGTAAGGGATAACAAAGAGATAACCTGGTTGAATGTTACTGCCGCACCCCTTCAAAATCCCAATGAAATACTGATTGCATTTATTGATATAACGGAAAAAATTGAAAGAGAAAATCAGCTGAAAATGCTTTCAGAAAAATTTCAGGAGCTAAATGCCACAAAAGACAAGTTTTTCTCCATCATAGCTCACGATTTAAAAAACCCTTTCAATTCCATATTAGGTTTTTCAGAACTGATGATGAAAAACCTTTCCAAATACACCATTGAAGAAATTGAGCGTTTTATTGGAATTATTCACAGTACCTCAAAAAATGCCTACAATCTGCTCGAAAACCTTTTAAACTGGTCGAGAACACAAACAGGAACCATAGAGTTCAGTCCAAATAATTACGATTTAAATGAAATAATCCTCAGCAATCTCGATTTTGTTAAGAATTATGCTCTCAAAAAAAGCATACGTATTAATTACGAACCTTCCGGAAAGCTTATTGTGAATATCGATAAGAATATGATTGATACGGTTTTCCGTAATCTTCTGACCAATTCCATAAAATTCTCCTACCCTGGAGAAAAAGTTGATCTTAAAGTTGAAGATGAAGGCGATAATTATCGAATCAGCATCCGCGATTATGGTATAGGGATAGAAGAAGAAAACATGGACAAGCTTTTCCGTATCGATAGCAAATACAGCAGCTTTGGCACCAATAACGAGAAAGGAAGCGGCTTGGGTTTAATTATCAGCAAGGAGTTTATTGAACGTCATGAAGGACATATCCGCGTAAAAAGTGAATATGGCAAAGGCAGTGAATTTATATTTACCTTACCGAAAGCTGTTTTCTAAAAAGGATATCCGATAGCAAAATTCCAAACAGTATCCATATCCGAAACTTTTTGAATCTGGTTGGGAGAATGAAGCGGAAACCCGACATCGATTCTGATAATGAAATACTGATTAAGGTATCTCAAGCCTGTTCCCCAGCCCACTGCCAGCTGCTTCAGAACTTTTCCGGTTTCAAACTGAGCTCCCGACCTCAACGTATCTTCCTTTGCAAGCCATATATTGCCAGCATCGAGAAATAAAGCCCATTCGAAGCTTTTGGCTATTTTATACCTGTTTTCAATGTTTCCAAGCAGCATTATTTCGCCGCTATGGTTTATGAGAACATCCTTCGATTTATCGGCGTAAGCTCCCGGGCCTACCGAGCGAAACCAAAAAGCTCTAATGCTGTTGGCTCCCCCGAGATAATACTGCTTTATTCCGGGTAATAATCCTGAATTGCCTATTGGCAAACCAACGCCGGCACTAACCCGCGTCGCAATCCTGTTCTTACGCGCAACATCCCAATACATCCGGTAATCGACTGTAGTTTTAACGAATTGGGCATAGGGTGTTCCCAGAAATTTTAAGGGTTCCTGTGCCGTACTTCTTTTGCCTAAAAGGTTTTGAATTCCATAAAGCAAGTTGCCCGAGAGATCTATAGCTCCTGTGAATGAAGTTCTAAAACGCCGTGGATCTTTATCAGGCACAGCATAGCGATAGGTGTAGTTTGTCCCGATCATAAACTGATCGGAGAAACTTTGTTTGAGTAAAGGATTTTTGTTCACCATGGAATCGAAAACATGCGTACTTTTAAGCATATGCTGATAAGTAATATCAATCAGATTAAGCTCATGACTGCGAAACACCGACTCAGCCCACCGGTAACCATAGAGCAATCTGAAAAACGACATCTGATAAAACTGCATCTGGTTTATATATCGTAAATCCAGACGTATATGGTTATTCGGGATAAATTTTGAAGAAATGACTTCAGGATTTATCAACAGGAATCGCGGAAATTTTAATTCGGCTGAAGCCCCGGCTTCGTAATTAAAATCTCCTATGAAATCATTTTTTGATTTTGACAGATAAGCTTCAATACTACCATAAGTGCGGACAGTAAGCTGCTCCCCTCCGCCCAGAAGATTGCGGTTGGTATAAACAAGCTCGGCTACCGGACCTGCAAAATCGTTGGACTTATTAACCAAATCGGCCGACGCCCTGAAGTTATTTAAGCTGTTTGGTGTAAGATCAATGTTGACGTTAACTCTGTTGTTGTAATTTGTATCCGGCGTTGCATCAAGGTTAGTATATTTAAAAACACTCAGCGATGACAGGTTTTTGTTGGTGATACTATAGTTTTCGGTAGTTAACAACCCACTGTCCCTGAAAAGGATAAAATGCCTGAAATACTTAGGTTTGAGTAACCTACCTGTTAAAAAAGTCACTCCTTTGTATTTAACTGTATCCTGAATGGTGAGCGAATCTTTAACAGAATTATCATAAACCATAACTTCGTTCACATACCAGGGTTGCAGGTTCTTACGGTCGGTTCCATCCTTGATTCTCATGGAGAGATCTATCTTCCGGGTTTGCCTGTTCGAATCTGCTTTGAAAATAAGGAAGTCGGGTGAAAAATAATAAAATCCATTTGTTTTGAGCAAAGCATCAATTCTCTCTCTTTCTTCCTTAAGTCTTTCAAGGTTATACCTGTCGCCAGGATGCAGCAGCGACTTTTCCTTAAGGGAATCAATAAGATGAACAATCAATGTATCGTCAATAGCAACATCAATATTTCCGAGATTATAAGGCGGCTCCACATAACAGTTATATAAAACCTTTCGTTGCTGCTTTCCAAGTCTTGTTTTAATTATCTGAGATTTAACGCGCGAATCCAGGAAACCGTTTGCTTTTAAGACTGTCTTGAGGGATTGGGCCACTTCGTCCACAGGCACATCCGAAAGAAGCACCGGTCGTTCACCGTAGGTGGTCCCCAAGTAATTATTGTCTTTTTTCCCTTTGCTGAAAATACTATAAATCCATAACTTATAAGGAAGTCCGAGAATTCTGCGGTTAGGAAGAGGATAAACTTCTTCCTTTAGCAAACTTTCTACCTTCGATGTTCCCGAAACTCCTTTATCTGCATGAACTTTTATTTTTGCTCCTGCATAAAGGTATTCGTCATCTTTGAGAATTTTGGAGCTCAGGCACGAACTTAACAGCAATATCGCTGAAAACAAAATAATTAAAATACGGAAATTTCCGGAAGTCTTATTCCTTTTCATCATCGGCTTCTTGTTGGTTATCGGCTACAGATTCAGGTTCTTCAGGTTTTTTGAAAAGTTCCGACAGCTTATTAAAATCCTTTTGAAAAAGAATGCCCGCGCCGGTACTGATAATTTTCCCTTCCACCAAACCACGGTACTCACTTCTTCTGAATGTTCGTACTTTCAAAGTTCGGGGCTTATTTACCAGATATTCAATATTGAATTCCGGACTGATCCTGTCGGCTATGGATTGATGCTGCTGTTCCTGCTCATCGGCCTGCAAAACCACTGTTACTCCAAGTGCAATGTTCAGTCGGTCGTCGGCAAGTTTTTTTGAGGCAGCTATCTTCATTTCGGTGCGAAGATTATCCTGGGTCTCACTTCCGTAATTATCGTACGATTCCAGATCAAAATGCAGGTCTATAAACTTCAGCTTTTGGGCGGCAAGCTGATTAAGTGCATTGGAAATAACCACATTCACACCTCCGTTGTTTCCTAAAACATTGGCAAAATTGTTAAATCCGAAACTACCAAAGAGTAATAAAGTCATAGCCTTTTGATTCAGCTCCGACTCATTGGAGTTTATTTCCTGAAGTTTTGCCGCAACCATGCCACTTTCCACGCCCTCATACTCTTTAGGCAAGGACAGATGGAAATTAAATTGTGGATCCTCCAAAGAACCGCTTATATTCATATTAACCATAAAAGGCAGGGTACTCGAAGTTTCAGTGGTATTTAAAAGTTCGGCGGGCGAGGTTCGTACCTCGTAAAAAGCCCTGAGGTTCAGCTCTGGTTTCGAAATATTACCATACCATACTATGTAACTGCTGTCGGCAATCTGAAACTTACGCTTTAGCCCGGAGAGGCTGATGGTATAATCGCCTCCCGAAATATCCAGGCGTCCGTTTAAACGGGGCGACTGATAGGGCCGCTGGCTCATGGAAAAGGTACCTCCGGCCTCCATATTTAAACCCAGATTCCTTACCGGATCGGTGATAATGGTTACAGCTGTATATTTTGCCACCGAAATATTAGCGGTCACTGCCAGGTTCTGACCAATGGACTCTTCAGAAGGGCCTTCCTGCACTTTTTTCACGCCATCGAATTCAATTACACCTTCTTCGGTGAGTGTAGAGGCTTGTTTCGTTATTTTATAAAAAAACCGGGAACCTTCATCAATTGTAACTTCGGCATTAACATGCGGGGATTTGTCTTCTCCCGTAAGTTTTATATTACTGGTTACAATCAACTTGTTATCCTGACCAGGTAAATTATCAGGCGGTCCCTGATATGCCAGAAATTCTTGAGTGTTCACATTGAGATTATACTGTAGTTGCTTAAGGTTCGCCAAGGCAACTCTCCCGTTAATTTCCATAGGATCGCCATCATCATCCTTTATTGTAAAGTTTTTAAAAGCTACTTCCTCGCCATTAAAAAGGATTTTTTGCTTGTCAATCCGAAATTTTGCCTGAATTGGTTCAATAAAGGCAGAAGCTTTATCAAAACCAATTTCACCGTTTACACGCGGCTCAGCAAAATTTCCCTTTAAATTTAATGAAGCATTTACCACTCCCGCGGCATCTGAAATAACATCGCTGATGAGAGGCTGTAAAGCAGCAATGCTTAAATTTTGAGTACTAAGATTAAGATCCATCGGAGCATCTTTTGATAATCCGTAAGTACCCATAAGCTTTAATCGCATGTTTTCCTGCCCGAAATTTACATTGAGCTTTGCCACTTCGTTGTTTTCCGTATTCGAGGCTAAAACATTCAATTCTCCCAGAGTTCTTTTTTCAAGAACAATGTCAGTGATTCCAAGTTTTGCATCAAAAACAGGCACAGGTTTGGCAAACAGGTTAGTCGCCATGAGCTCCCCATCAATCTTACCTGTGAGGAAGGCAGTATCTCCATATAAAACTTCCGAAATCAATGCAAGGGTCATATTTCTGAAGGAAGCAGCTAATTTTTCGGGCCGCTGTGCATCACTCAGCAGCGAAATCACCTTATCGCCCGAACTAAGTTTGACATCCTTAAAAACAACATTTTTATTTCGGATAAAAGTTCTGTTACCACCATCAACATCCCAGTTATCATGGTTAAGCATAAGGGGTTCTTTTATTACCAGATTAAGTTCTGGGTTTTGAGGCTCCAGAGCAATACCGATATCGAACCATTTCTGGGAAGCTGCATTGGAAAAAGCAATCCTGGAATTCAGCGTTCCATTGCTCAGGTCGCTCATCAGTGAAATATCTCTCAACGTATGAACTTTATTATATAAAGCATCTGTTTTAAAGTCGACCCTGAAGGATGAATCCTTGCCGGAAGCTGAAAGTTTAAGCTTGTCAACTTCGAAATCGTTAAAGATTAACTTTTCAATATTCACATCCGAAACTAACCGGTTACTTTTTAACTGGGCAGATATTTTTGCTTTTTCAGGAATATCAATACGAATGGCCATCAGGTCATTCAGCATGGACAAATCGTCGATATTCAGATCAAGATTGAAGTATTTGCTGCTGTTTTGGGCAGAATCAGCCTTATCTTCAGAAAAGTACTGCGAGAAATAATTTTTCATAACACCGGGAATCTCCTGAAGTGGTATATTCCCATTGTAGGCGATGCTGCCAAAATTGCTTTTCACCCTGGCCTCTACGCTATCGCCCATAACCGAGTAGAAAAGTTTGGAATCGGTATTAATTTCATCTTCAGGAATTCTTACATTCAGCTTCATCGTATCCATTGAAGCCACAAACCTGCCATCACCTTTTGAAACATAACGGGCATCGATTATGCCTGAAAGAGCGATTGTATCTTCAATAAGTTTCATGGCATAAAGGTCCAGGTTCCGGATATGGGTGTTCACTTTAAACTCGGGACTGTCAGTTAATTTGCCGTTAACCTTCAATTGTAAATTAGTTATAGGGTCGTGCGATGTTAAATTTGCATTTACTAATCCCTTTTCAATTCCCCCCTGAAGTGAGATATCGTTATAATTAACTGTATTGTAGACTACTGAAGCAATATGAAGGGAAAAATCAGTATTCATGGAATCGGGTTTAAAACCAGTGCCAGCCGCATCAATAGTAGCATTTAATTTACCAAGCTGCTGGTTTTGAGCAAAAAATCCTCCATCAACATCTATGAAGTCGACTTTGATTTTGTACACGGGCTGTTGCATCTGCTTCATTTCGGCCGAAAATCGCACATTACCTTCATTGGTTTTAAGCTCTCCATGACCACCGATCACTTGTTTAAGCGATTTCACATGGCCAGTAAAATTTAGTTGCGATGGAATGCGATTAAGGTTGGAATACAGGCTCTTCGGCAAATATGGCACAAAATCGCTCATAATCAGTTTCGAAGATGTTATGCTGGCATTGAAGTCGGGAACTGCCCCACTGTCCGAATTTCCCAACTGGGCAGATGCTACTGCATTCATATGAGAATTTCCAAGTTTAAATTGAAAAGGACTTACATTTATGTTATTACCCTTGGCGCTCGCACCAACAGTCATGGAAACGTAGCTGGATGTTCGGTTGTCAGCAAAACGAAGGGAATTTATGCTGGCATTCCAGAGTTTACTGCTTAAAAAAGATGCCGATAAATCGATTTTGATATCCGATAGTGAAATATCTCCCAGGTAATAAAGAGTGCTATCGGGCTGAACCAGGTTCCTTAACCTGATACGATCGAAAGCCAGCTGGCTTTGTCCCAGCTTAATCTTCCAGCTGCTTTCGGGTTCAACTGTTTTATCTGATTCTTCTTTGCTGGCAGATACCTGGGATGAACCTCTGTAGTCAATTATTCCTTTTTTAATCTGAATACTGCCAATTTCGATGGTTTGTGAAGCCAGATCGAACGATTTAGGTAAAACCTGTGCCTCACCAATTGTGTAGGTGCCTCCCGAGTTTGAAAGTGAATCGGTTTGAGAAAAAGTTACAGCGCTGAGATTTATTTTTTTTAGAGAAAGTGCCAGACTTTTGGTACTATCGGCTTTTTCAACAGCTTTTTCTACTGTCTTTATAGTTTTTTGTGCACGGTTGTAAGTAATAAGGCTAACCTTTGTATTGGCCAGCAGAATTTCATCTATATCGAATTTTAATGAATCAAGATTATTTTTATCTACATCCACCCTTAACCTGCCAAGCTTCACCGAGAATTGCATACTGTCACTCAGGTTATGATAAACAAAATTGCTTTTCTCCAGCCTTAATTTTCTTACCTGAATATCCCAGGCGCTTTTGCTATCAGTTTTTTCCTGATTTTCTCCACCCGCGAACGAATTGATTATAAAATCAAGGTTGGTCCTGCCCTCCTTGTCAAGAATGAGGTAGTTAAATGTGGTACCTTCCAGCAGGACATCTGAAATCACTATTTCTTTACGGAACAAACCTGCCGGATTAAGCCCTACTTTCAGCTTACGGGTGTTGATTACAGTATCCTGCTGTCTGTCGGCAATAAAAAGATCTTCCAACACAAGACTTCCCGCAAAATTTATACGGATATATCCAAGCCTTACTTCAGTATTCAACTTCTCTGAAAGGGTTGTAACAACCTTGCTTTTTATATAATTCTGAACAGAAGGAAATTGGATCAGCACAACTATTAACACAAAAAGCAAAAAAATTGCCAGTAATGACCTTACAATAATTTTCCGTAAAGTCACCAAAACCCGCCTAAGCTTATGAGATCCCGATGATTTATCCTCTGACATAACCAATATAATTCAGGTGGTAAAAACAGATATCAATACCTGTGCCAATACTTTATAAACAACATAACTACAAAATGAGTCAACAAAATGGATATTTTCCAAAGCATTATAAATGCCCGCGGAGATCGGAATTAAATGGGCAAAAAATTCCCCTGTTTGTGGTATGTCATAATGAAAACCCAAACAGGCATAACCACTTATCTTATTTATAATCTGAAAGGTTATAAACTGGTACGAAATTTATATCAGACAATTGACCATCAAACTTTAAAACCGGATTATAATGGATTTATCATTACATATTGATACAATTAATGCAGATGAACTTACAACGGAGTTATTCCGCAGGAATTATCTGAAAAAATCGAAACCTCTGATCATAAAAGGGTTTTCCAATATATTCCCGGCAGGTAAAAAGTGGGATTTTGATTATCTGAAAAAAAGGCTGGGAACATTTCAGGTGGGAATTTTCGATAACCGCGTTAAAACATCCACGGCATACGTTAAACCCGATTCTTATATGCCTTTCTCCGAATACCTTGACATCATAGGTTCTAATGAAGAAACTCCGCTACGGATCTTTCTTTTCAATATTTTCAAGGAGTTTCCGGAGTTAAGAAAGGAATTCCCGACACCCGTTATCATGAAAGGGATACTTGGTAAGATGGGATTTGCCTTTTTCGGAGGGAAAAACACAACGGTTCGCTTTCACTACGATATTGATGCCTCAAATGTATTGATGACCCAGATTTTAGGCCGAAAGCGGGTTATTCTTGTATCACCTGAATACAACCGTTTAATTTATAAGCTTCCATTTTCCTCCTTCTCATTAATAGATCCAGAGCAGCCTGATTTAAAGAAGTTTCCTGCTTTACGGTATGTGAAAGGTTACGATTTTATCCTTTATCCGGGCGATGCGTTGTTTATGCCCAGCAGATACTGGCATTTCAACACCTATCTCGAAGGAGGCATGGCCGTTTCGTACCGGTCAATGGCTCATCACACAGATGATTTATACAATGGACTAATGAACACAACTGTTCGCCTGGTTTTTGATAAGTTAATGTTTAGTTTGTTTAAGGAAAAATGGACTGAATATAAAGTGCAGGTGGCCTTTGACCGTGCCGATGAGGAATTGAGGAAGGCAACCTACTCCATGAGAGAATACCGGGTGATTAAGCCCGATAAAAAGATTATTAAAGTTGAACAATACTGAATGTTATGGCGAAATATTCGAAAGAAAGTCAGGAAATGGTGAAAGATGCCATGCACCGCATGAAAAAAGGGAAGCTGAAAAGCAGCAGTGGCGATAAAGTAACCAATCCAAAACAAGCTGTGGCTATTGGATTATCCGAAGCACGTGAAAAAGGAGCTAAGGTTCCCCGAAAAAAAGAATCAGAAAAAAAATAAAATATGGCTGAAAAACTAACACCCCGGGAAGTCGAAAATATAGATGCATACTGGCGTGCATCAAACTATCTTTCAGTAGGTCAGATTTACCTGATGGATAATCCGCTACTCCGGCTACCTTTAACCGTGGAACATGTAAAACCACGGCTTTTAGGGCATTGGGGCACCACACCCGGGCTAAATTTCATCTATGTTCACCTTAACCGGGTAATCAAGAAGTATGATCTCGATATGATTTATGTGGCAGGCCCTGGACATGGCGGACCTGCATTGGTGGCTAACACATATCTTGAAGGATCATATTCTGAGTTTTATCCGGAAATAACTCAGGATGAAGCGGGTTTAAAAAAGCTTTTTACACAATTTTCGTTTCCGGGAGGAATTCCAAGCCATGCAGCGCCGGAAACACCCGGTTCGATTAACGAAGGCGGAGAGCTTGGATATTCATTGGCCCATGCCTACGGAGCTGTATTCGACAATCCCAACCTTATTGCAGCCTGTGTAATTGGAGATGGTGAAGCAGAAACCGGAGCTCTGGCTGCAAGCTGGCATTCGAACAAATTTCTGAATCCGGTAACTGACGGAGCTGTTTTACCGATTCTCCATCTCAATGGTTATAAAATTGCAAGTGCAACCGTGCTATCACGCATCAGCAAGGAAGAGCTTATCAGTCTTCTCTATGGTTACGGCCATAAGCCATTTTTTGTTGAAGGGGATGATCCCGGTATGATGCACCAGCTAATGGCTTCTGCACTCGACGCCGCCTTTGAGGAAATAAAACAGATACAGGACGATATACGCACCAATGGTTTTAAAACCCGCCCTCAGTGGCCCGTGATAGTATTGCGCTCTCCAAAAGGATGGACAGGTCCCAAAGAAGTTGATGGTCATGCAACGGAAGGCTCCTTTTGGTCGCACCAGGTTCCCCTGAGTGAGGTGGAAAGCAATCCCACTCATTTGAAGCAACTGGAAGCATGGCTCAAAAGTTACCGGCCCGAAGAACTCTTTGATGAAAATGGAAAGTTCAGACAGCATCTGGCCGAATTGGCTCCTGTAAAAGAAAAACGGATGGGAGCCAGTCCTTATGCAAATGGCGGTTTATTATTAAAGGAGCTTGATTTGCCCGATTTTAAGAATTATGCGCTGGAAGTTCACGAGCCAGGCACAAAGGAAGCAGAAGCAACCAAGATTTTTGGAACTTTCCTGCGCGATGTAATAAAACAGAATCCTCGAAATTACCGGCTGATGGGTCCTGATGAAACCTCCTCGAACAGACTGAATGCTGTTTTTGAAGTAACGACCCGTACCTTTACCGAACCATTAAACAGCAACGATGTTGCCATTTCCAGGAATGGCCGTGTAATGGAAATTCTGAGTGAGCATTTATGCCAGGGGTGGCTGGAAGGATATCTGTTAACGGGTCGCCATGGCCTTTTCTCGAGTTACGAAGCTTTTATTCATATTGTCGATTCTATGTTCAACCAACATGCAAAATGGCTCAAAGCTTCACGGCATATACCATGGAGAAAACCGATTTCATCTCTCAATTATCTGCTCACATCGCATGTGTGGAGGCAGGACCATAACGGATTCAGTCATCAGGATCCGGGGTTTATTGATCATGTAATAAACAAGAAAGCCGAAATAGTGCGTGTTTATCTGCCGCCAGATGCTAATACCCTGCTGTCGGTGATGGATCACTGTTTACGGAGCAAAAATTATGTAAACGTGATAGTTGCAGGAAAGCAGATGGCACTTCAGTTTATGGACATGGAATCGGCAATTCGTCACTGCACAAATGGAATTGGTATATTTGAATGGGCAAGCAACGACATGTGCGAAGATCCTCATGTGGTGATGGCATGTGCAGGAGAGGTTCCAACACTGGAAACGCTTGCTGCGGTTAGCATATTACGCGAGAGAATACCTGAATTAAAGATCAGAGTAGTAAATGTGGTGGATCTTATGACCCTGCAGTCGGCAAATGAGCACCCGCATAGTCTTTCCGATCCCGACTTCAATGTTCTCTTTACAAAAAATAAACCTGTAATTTTTGCATTTCATGGATATCCATGGCTTATTCACCGGTTAACCTACCGGAGATATAATCATGGAAACTTCCATGTGCGTGGCTACAAGGAGGAAGGCACCACTACCACGCCTTTCGATATGGTAGTCCTGAATGATCTGGATCGTTTTCACCTGGTGATGGATGTGCTGGACCGTGTAAATATTGTAAAGGAAACGGCCGATCTGCTCAGAGAGGAAATGATGGATAAACTCCGGCAGCACCAGGAATATATTCGCAAATACGGTGAAGATATGCCCGAAATCAGAAACTGGAAATGGGAAAACAAACATGAAATGGCAGAGAACAGGTAATATCAGGCATGTAGTCTTCTGTCCACGTTTTGAAGAATATGTTCCCCACCTGACGTTCAACTCTGGAAACGCAGAAATGAATGTTTAAAACTAACATTCTGATTAAATGCATATTGACAAATAATTCATATTTGGACTTGTGGCATCATTTTTACAGCAATTCATGTAAATACTTATTTCTAACAAAAGGTTGAATTATGCTGTACAATGCTAAAAATATCCTCGATAACAAAATTCAGGCTATCGATGGAGAAATAGGAAATCTGGACGATTTCTATTTCGACGATCAATCCTGGGGTATACGGTATATGATAGTTGATACAGGCAATTGGATTGAAGGCCGGAAGGTTCTTCTTTCTCCTGTAGTTATTCAAACGCCGGACATTTCGAATAAATATATCATGGTTAATTTAACCAAAGGTCAAATAAAGAATAGTCCGGATATTGATACCAAAAGACCTGTATCCCACCAACATCAGGAAGATTATGTTTGGCCGGCTTTTGGGATTGGAGCCGTAACTCCGCTGATGATCGACCCAGGTCCTGTAGACAATGAGATCCCAAGAAGTAGCGATGATCCTCACCTGAGAAGTACTGATGAGGTTTTTGGATATACTATCAGTGCTCTGGACGGTGAAATAGGTCATATCGACGATATGATTATTGATGATGACACCTGGAATATCCATTTTTGGGTTGTTAAAACCAAAAGCTGGTTACCTGGCAAAAAAGTTCTGATTTCCCCGCAATGGATTTCATACATAAGCTGGGAAGATAAGAAAGTGTTTGTGGATGCAACTGTTGATTCTATAAAGAACAGTCCCGAATATGATCCATCCAGACCGTTTGAACTTGAATATGAGTCGGAATTAAACAGCTATTATGGCCGAACAAGGATGAATGGTTAGATTGGTGTAAGGAAAAATAGTATGATTTAGTTTTTAGGTTAGGTTAAACATGTATTTTCGATAAGACTGCGCGAAGGTTCGCGCAGTTTTTTTGAGAAAGGAGGCAATTATGTTTCGACGTTATTTCAGACAGTTCTTCAGTAATCTTTTTGCAAGAGAAACTGACGAGATTAAACACAAAGAAAATGATCTCGACCGGCAGGTTGCCCGGCTGAAACAAATGCAACGATCGGCAAAATATCGTCAACGCCCTCGTAAAAAGGAAACGGTTTTATAAACCGTTGTTTTGATTTAAGTTGAAGAAGGTTACTTATCTCTTCTTCAACTTCACTTAAGAATTGGAATTTTAGGAAACTTCGTCCTGCATTGGTGCGTATAAAAACGCAATTAATATTAAACCAATGCAACGAAGCTTGTTTGCCATTTTTGTAAGTCTGACAGGGATTCTGATTCTGCTGAAAATAAATTATAATATCGCAGAAATCTGGAGTATGTCGGGCGAAAAAACCAGGGCCTTATTCAGTATGGTTGAATTCGGTTTTCTATACAAATATTCGGTTGCAGCCTTCGGGATTACAGCACTTATACTTACTTTTCAGGCTTACAGGCGTGATGAAGATAAAAAATGGATTATTATATCTTCAGCTACAGGGTGCTTCGCTCTTCTGTCAACCTTTCTGAAATTATGGAAATTAATGGTCTGATTTTTTGGCAATTTCCTGATACCGCAAAAAGTCTCCTATGGACATATAGCCACCACTTCGAATAAACCTTCACCTCCGGAATATATCTGTCTGCAGGCCTCAAAGTTCCGCCCCATCAACATTACTTTAACTTAATTGTTTTTTAATTAGATACAAAAATCCAACTGATTATGAAAAATACACTCTTTACTCTTCTTTTAGCTTTTATGCTTATTACCGTTCAAAGCTGCAGTCTTATTGGCGATATTTTTCAAACCGGCATGTGGACGGGAATCATTATTGTAGTTATAGTAGTGGCGTTGATAATTTTTATCATTGCAAAAATCAGGAAAAAAACTTAAGCCTTAACAGGTCAGGGCTGTGAATAAAATTTAGCTGGTCGTGTGATTTTGTCATAAATAAGCTACGATTTAAATTATAACTTTACAGTTATATCGTTCAGCTTATGTATTTCAGAGCCACTTTTATCGCGTTAGGGGTATTTACCTTTGTGAGTCTTCATTCTCAGACTAAAACCGTTTATTATAATCAGTCTCCGGAATATTCTTCCATACATCGAATATACGAGGGTGTAGTAATCCGGGTAACCGACAGCATACCTGTGCCCGGGGTTGAAATATCGGTTGACAGGCTTGGTACTGAGGTGTATACAAACAGCGCCGGTTACTTTAAATTTGAAGCTCCGGAAAATATTTCGGCAATAAATCTTAAAAAAGAGGGCTTTATAGGTGCCAGAGAAGTTATTTTGGGAAATAATAAATTCGAAATTGCCATGTTCCCTGAAAATCCAACCAAAACAGAGGAACAGCTCATCCAAAAAAGCTATGTGCTTACAAGTTTTAACGATTTATCAGGAGAAAGTCTCAAGGCTAACGAGTCCAGGTTGAAGTCGATGCTGAAAACAGAGGTTCCCGCTGTGATCAGAGTGCTGATGCCCGACAATACAGTTGTTGTGATGAGTACGGACGAATACCTGAAAGGTGTTGTACCTGCTGAGGTTCCTGCAAGCTGGGACATGGATGCTCTAAAAGCCCAGGCTGTTGCAGCCAGAAGTTACGCAAGTGTTAACTTTAAACATAACAGTCAGGGTGCCGATGTTTGCACAAGCACCCATTGTCAGGCATGGAAAAGTACTCAAAATGAACGGACTACTCAGGCGGTGAATGAAACCTCAAATTTTTCGGTCAAATACCAGGGTGCGATCATCAATGCTTTATTCTTCTCACATTGTAACGGTACCACCCGAAATAATGAAAGCGTTTGGGCCGGAACTCCGGTTCCATACCTCAGAAGTGTCAGCTGTCCCTGCGGGTTTACAGCTCATAATGCCCATGGAGTTGGAATGTGCCAATATGGTACTCAGGCAATGGCTTTGAAAGATTCGACCTGGGAAAGCATTTTAAAATGGTATTACACAGGAACCACAGTAGATAAAACCCAGCTCGTATATGGAACCCTCAAAGGCGCTATTTACCAAGGAAGTGATAACACCAACCTCAGTAACAGAATTACCGGAGCAACTGTTACACTCAACAACGGATTGGAAGTAACTTCAGCTAATGAAGGCCTGTACAGCTTTGATATTGTTCCTGGTCAATATACGGTTACAGCATCAAAACCGGGTTACAGAAGTGCAGCCGTAACCCGGGATATAACGGCAGGGAACACCATCTGGGGCAGTATTGAATTAACGCCTAATGTAGGTATTTCAGATTTACCGTCACAAAATGTGATAATTTATCCTAACCCGGCAAGGGATCATTTCAATATTAATATTAGCGAAGAAGCAAATGTAACAATCACTAATTTGACCGGTCAAATTAAATATAATGGTAAAATTAGGAATAAGAAATTAGATATCTCCCAATGGCAACCTGGCATTTACATCATAAAAATCACTGATTCGGGATATTCATTTACTGATAGGTTAATTGTCACAGAATAGCTATTAAATTAAGAGAAACAAAAAAGCTCGTCCTTAATTGTGTTCGGACGAGCTTTTTTTATTTCACAAACTTCAACCTTAAACTATTCGATACCACAGAAATTGAACTTAACGTCATAGCAGCTCCTGCAATCATAGGGTTGAGCATAAAGTGCCAGATGGGATAAAGTGCTCCTGCTGCCACCGGAATTCCGATAACATTGTAAGCAAAGGCCCAGAAAAGATTCTGTTTGATAGTTCTCACGGTTTTTTTCGAAAGCATCAAAGCCTGTGATATTTTTTGAAGGTCGGAAGAGATAATTGTAATTTTAGCTACATCCATTGCAATATCCGACCCGCGCCCCATGGCAATACTGACATCGGCCTGCGCCAATGCCTGCGCATCGTTAATACCATCTCCTGCCATTGCGACCACCCGTCCTTCTTTTTGCAGCTGATTGATGATTTCGTGTTTTTCCGACGGCAATTTCCCGGCATAAACCTTTTGAATATTCACTCTGCGAGCTATAACTTCCGCAGTTTTTGGCTGGTCGCCAGTGAGCATAATTACTTCAATGCCGGCATTCTGAAGACTTTTAATTGCGTCAACCGAGGTTGGCTTAATACTGTCCGATACAGCAAATATGGCAATTAGCTTCCCCTTTGCAGCAAAGTAAAATACAGTGGCAGCCTCATTCTGCCATTCATCGGTTATTACCAAAACTTCGGCGGGAATAGAAACTTTATAATCGTTCATCAGTTTATCGTTGCCTACCAGGTAAGCTTCGCCTGAAAAAGTGCCTTTAAGGCCTTTTCCTGCAATGTTTTCTATTGCGACTTCTCCTGAAGAAGTGGTATAACCTTTTCCTTTCAGAAAAACTGCTACTGCTTCGGCAAGAGGGTGCCCCGACTGCTTCTCCATTTGCGCAAGCACGGCTAAAGAATCTGTATTGTCCGTATCTTCGTTTAAAAGGTAAAAATCAGTTACCGAAGGCTTCCCGAGAGTTATGGTACCTGTTTTATCAAGAACCACGGTATCAACTTTCCGAGCAAGTTCCAGACTTTCAGCGTCTTTAATCAGGATACCCATTTCAGCTCCTTTACCTACACCAACCATAATTGCAGTTGGGGTTGCCAGTCCAAGTGCACAGGGACACGCAATAACCAAAACGGTAACCATAGCAACCAATCCCATGGTTAAAGCATTATCGCCCCCAAATACTAACCACGAAATAAAAGTCAGAATGGCTATTCCAATGACCACCGGCACAAAAATACCAGCAATTTTATCGGCCAGTTTCTGAACAGGAGCTTTACTACCCTGGGCTTCCTGCACCATTCGTATAATTCCGGCCAGCAAGGTTTCGCTTCCAACTTTGGTAGCCCTGAAAACAAAACTGCCTTTTTGATTGATTGTTCCTGCAAATACCTTTGCATCCACTGTCTTTTCAACCGCCAGAGGTTCGCCGCTAATCATACTTTCGTCGACAAACGAGCTTCCCCTGACGACTACACCGTCAACAGCGATTTTATCGCCTGGCTTTACAACAATCAAGTTGTCTATAGCAACCTCTCCTATTGGAACTTCTGTTTCGTGTTCGTTATGGCGGAGAACCGTGACTGTTTTGGGCTGCAATCCGACAAGTTTTTTGATAGCTGAAGAAGTATTGGCTTTAGCACGTTCCTCCAGCATCTTTCCCAGTAAAATAAAAGTAACTACAACTGCGGCGGCTTCGAAATAAACATGATTATGAACGCCGGCTTTATGCAGCACATGCGGAAAAAAAGTTGCAAAAGCACTGAAGACCCAGGCTATACCGGTACTAAGAGCCACCAGGGTATCCATATTGGATGTAAAATGTTTCGCCTGCTTCCAAGCATTAATAAAGAAATTACGGCCAAACCAGAATACAACCGGGGTGGACAAAGCCAGCATGATATAGTTGGCATAAGGCATGTTCATAAAAAACATCCCGATTACTACCACCGGAACTGTCAATAAAGCCGAGTAAATTGTTTTTCGCTTTGTCTCAGCCTGATAGTTTTTTCGGGAATCTTCAAGAAGCTGATCGGCATTCTCTTCCTGTACTATTAAATCGTAACCAATGGATTGAATTACTTTCTTCAGTTCACCGGGGTTTGTTGTACCCGGAACATAGTCGACCAGAACGGTACTTCCGGCAAAATTTACTGCAGCATCAATTACTCCGGGCTGCGATTTCAGCATGGACTCCACACTAAGAGCACACCTTGCGCACGACATGCCTGTAACCGGATAAGTCTTTTTCACACTCGTAACATTAAAACCTGTTTCACGAATTTTATTTACAATTTCAAATGTAGGCACATTGCTTCCATTCGTTCCTATAACAGCTCTCGAATTGTTGAGTTCAACCTTGTGCGAAATTATTCCGGGAATTGTCCCTAGCGCTTTATCAACCTGTATTGCGCAATGTTCACTTCCCATACCTGTTATCGGAAGGATAATTTTGTCCGTTGCTTCCATAGTTCTTATTTTTTATTTTGATACAAATTTCGGAACTCCGGGAAGGTTAGTTGTTATAAAATTTATGTGGGGGTTTACAGAATTTGGTGGAGCTCTCCAAAGAATAAGGAAAAGACCTTTCAAAAAAATTAAACTTCTCGAAAGAAAAAGAATATTTAAATCTCGTCGAGCCCTTTACGATGATGGTTTTTGAGGTTTTTAAATTCGGTAGGCGAGAAACCGGTAACCTGCCGGAACTGACTGCTAAGATGGGCCACGCTGCTATATCCAAGCTCCCAGGACATCTGCGAAAGTGTTAGTTCGTTATAAACCAGCCATTCCTTAATTAATTCCACTTTTAGAGCTATGATATATTTTTCGATGGTGCTGTTTTCCATTTGCGAGAAAAGGTGACTTAAATAATTGTAATCGCGCTGAAAATGATCCTCAAGAATAGCAGAAAGCTTGAGTTTTTGCTCCGAAAGATTTCCCTGCCGGGTGTACTGCAGGAGAAAAGTTTTGATTTCGCTCACAAGTTTTGCCGATTTTTCCTCCAATAGCTCAAATCCATTGTTTTTAAGAATTTCCGAAATTTTGGCCAAATCAGGGTTCTGACTAGTTATTACAACCTTTCCAAGTTCAATATCTTCAACAATAAACCCATTCGTCGTAAGTTCTTCGTTTACCACACGGATGCAACGCGGGCAGACCATATTCTTAATAAAAAGTTCCATAAATTGTTTACAAACTATTGTATAATATTAATCATTTTTACCGCCGTGTTGTTATAACCATAATTGTAAATTCATTAATTTTAACAATGTAATTCAAAACATAAATACCAATGTTGAAGATCGACCTTTATCACCCCGAAAGACAAAAACTTCATGCCCATTTTGCCAATCTCGTAAAGCTTGCCAAAGCTGATGGCATAATTGATGACAATGAACATCAATATTTATATAAATTAGGAAAACGCATCAACATGACTCAGGAGGAAGTAGACGTATTTATAAACAAACCACTCACAGATGCGTTCATTCCTCCATTTGAGCTTGAGGATAAATTTGAGCAACTACACGATATGATTGCTGTTATCATGGCTGATGGTTCTATCGACGAATCGGAAAAGAAATTATGCCGGGCCTTTATCATCGGCCTTGGCTTTGAAGACAGTAAAACCGATAAGATAATCGATGTGATCTCAAAACTTATTACCGAAAAAGTGGATCACGATGAGGCTTTTGAAAAATTCCGCAAAGAACTTTTCAGAAGAGGATAATTCAAAATAAACACAGATCATGGACACTTATTGGCCATGGTCTGTGAAAAAATTTAAAATTTATTTCATGCCCCTTCCCGAAGTACGAAGCAGTAATATCTCCATGCACCTGAGCCGGGAAGATATTGTGCTTGAAACCGCTGCCCAGATCATGAAAGATTTCGGACTTTTCGGAATCACCATTACCTTCTCAGGAGACACAACCAATGCTTATTTCGAATTGCACAACCAGCTTGTGCATCAGATAGAGTCGCTAATTGACCGTGATTACGGCCGTTTGCTTTCGGTGTTGTATCAGGTGGATATTTCGGAAAAAGATATTGCCCGATCGGCCGAAGAACTACCCGAATATAATCAGGTTGAGCTAATTGCGCATCAGATTATTGTCCGGGACTTGAAAAAAGTCCTGACTAGGCATTACTTCAAAAACCATAAATGAATTGTATTGTTCTTCAGGGGTTAAATCCCGGTAAAGCAACATTTGGAACTCCTTATAACAGTACACAGGGATTCTCTTATGATACAGCCCTGTTTCTTTTTATTATCACCCTGGCTGCAGGTTTTTATATTGCCATCAGAGTAAAACAAAGTCTTAACAAATCCCAAAAAGAAGATTAGCCCACAACCCGCTGCAACTGTTCCTCGCTTATATCGGTAGGAATTCCGTTTTTATGCCAGTGTTTTTTACATCCGCAATAGTCCAGAAACACACATTGCGAAGGAATATTCAGCTTTTGCATTTCGTATCCGCCTTTGAGAAGATTCAATACACAGGCAACACCAATTAATCCTGTAGTTTCCTGATTTTTCCAGTATTTCAGAAAACGTGTAAAGTCTGACGAATGAGGTATCAAAACAACTTCAGTATCTTCTGTGGAATACTCCCATCGTTTAATATTGATGTTGCATTCGGGAGAACAGCCCGTGCAAACCATTTTCGAACCTTTTACCCTGGCTTTACATTTACCGTCGGAAGGATTGCTCATGCAGGTCGGAAGTAAAATCACCTTTTTGGAAGTTTTCTGAAATACAGGCTTTAAAGCTCGGTTTAAAATCTCTGCACCAAACATATTCAGGTGATATTCAACTTCATGCCTTCCACAGAAAATATAATTTTCTTTAAACTTATGTTCCTGTAAATGGTTCTGACGAAACGATTTTACATTTTCGGTAAATTTCCCAAGGTTTGCTTTGGCAGCGACTTCAAAGTCAGAAGCTTCGAGGCTTGCATTTTCCAGAATTTTGCATTGCTCTTCCATCGGCAACCGAATCAAATAACTTTGCCAACACTTCAATCGTAACGTTTCTTCCGAGAATTCACCCGTAGCATCCAGCCATTTTATAAAATGGTTTAATCTGCTGTACGAATCAATTTTTACACGGTTAAAAGTTCTGTTTAATAAAATGGTCGACAAAACTCCCCGAAGCTTGTCAATGGCTGGCTTCAGAACTTTGTAACGACTCCGGCCTTTATACAAAATATTAAGAAATGCCATACCCAAGCCGGTTGATGACATTGCATTGGAAGAATATTTATTCAACAACACTCCGAGTGTAAGATATTCCAGGTAATGTTCATCGAATGTTCGGGTAGTATCTTTACTTTGAGCGGCTATAAAATCTTTAATATAATGAAGTGTTCTCTCCGTACGTTCCTCCAGAACAGTGGATGAAAAGTCAGAAAGCTCCTCGTAAAAAGGTTGCTCAGTTGCAATATTCAGTTTGTATGTAATTGTCTCCATAAAAAATGCGGAATTTTATGGGTACAAAACTAATACGGCACGCAGGGCATGTAAAATCAATATCGGCGAATCAGCAAAATTGACCGATGAATCCTTTAAATCAAAACCTGAATTGTTTGAAAATTAGAAGTTATCGGGATCGAAAAGCAGCAGTTGCCCGCCATTATCAGCACTGTGATGTCTGGTCTGAAATATCCCGAAATTGGAAACGCCAATCCCCAGCAGTCTTATCTTTTTATTCTCGGGATCGCTGTCCAATAAC
Source organism: Bacteroidota bacterium (assembly GCA_021779665.1). Lineage (GTDB taxonomy): Bacteria > Bacteroidota > Bacteroidia > Bacteroidales > JAAUTT01 > JAAUTT01. The sequence goes on from JAJYAG010000009.1 coordinate 39,055, forward strand.
AGTTGTTTTGCTGTTTGAAGAATAATTTCGCGGTCTGTAACCGGTTGCAGAAAGGAATAACTCCTGGTTATCTGCTGGAAATCACTGTATTTTATTTTGAGCGTAATGGTGCGGCCATATAAATTATACCTTCGCAACCGCTCAAAAACATACACCGAAATCTTTTCCAGCTCCTCGTTCATCTCATCAACGGTAGTTAAATCGTATGGAAAAGTATCTTCACCGCTCACCGATTTCGTTTCGCGATGAGGTTCAACTTCGCGGTTATCGATTCCCCGGGCAATATCATAAAAGAAATGACCCATTTTCCCGAAATGCCTTACCAGTTCCTGACGGGTAAGTTTCTTAAGATCGGCTCCGGTGTACAAACCCAGTTTATTCATTTTCTCGGCAGTCACCTTTCCCACTCCATGAAACTTTGAAACCTCAAGCTGTTCCATAAACCTTTCAACCTTTGAAGGACCAATAAAAGTGAATCCGTCGGGTTTATTGAGGTCGGAAGCAATTTTTGCCATGAATTTATTGATAGAAACTCCGGCAGAAGCAGTAAGATTAAGCTCTTCGCGGATAGCTTGTTTAATTTGTTTGGCTATATCGATGGCTGAGCCAATGCCTAATTTATCGGTGGTAACATCAAGGAAGGCTTCATCCAGCGATAGTGGTTCAACAAGATCGGTATACCGGTAAAAGATTTCGCGGATATGATTGGAAACGCCTTTATACACGTCGAACCGGGGTCGCAGAAAAATTATCCGAGGACATAATTGTAAAGCCTTTTTGGAAGGCATTGCTGAACGAACGCCGTACTTGCGGGCCTCGTAGCTGGCAGTAGCAACAACCCCGCCTCTGCCTTCTGGCGATCCGCCAACAGCAACCGGTTTTCCCCGGTAGTCCGGATTATCACGCTGCTCTATGGAAGCATAAAAAGCATCCATATCCACGTGAATTATTTTCCGAAAGTTCGCCTTTTCCACCTTTAAAACCGAGATTAAAAAATCAAAGATAAAACAGCATTCAAAGAAATATAACAAATTCGATTTTTATAAGAGTAGTGAATCATTTAACTTTGTGTATCTAAAAATTCCTAAAATGACGACTCAAACACCCTCCAATCCCGCTGAAAAAAAGACAAGTACGTGGAAATATATCTGGCACCATAAACTGGTATTCTTTTTACTTCTATTGCTAATTGCAGGTGCAGGCTGGGCCGGAATAAAAATCCTTACCTTAAAGCGCGGATTTAACAAGGAAAAAGCTACAATCACCAATAAATTTGCTGAAGAAACTGCTCGTGTTTTTTCCTGGGCTGTGAGGGGCGAAATGTTGCGCGAAAACAAGGATCAGGTAAATCAATATTTCATGAATTTGGTAAAAGAACCCGGCTTTAAAAAAATTCAGCTGGTAGATATTTCCAATTCGACCGTTATAGTTTCTACTGATAAAAAAGATGAAGGAAGCGCTGTGTCCGACACTTCCATTCTAAATGCCACTGTTTCCCGCCAAATTACAAATGAGGATTATCTAAGAACTATTACTCCGGTAATGGGATTAAATTCCAGAATGGCGGTATTGGTGATTGACAGGGAAATTCAATCAACTAAATAGATATTGTACGTTTTCGAACACTCAAATCGTTATTTCGTACATTATTAGTGGTATTTTACAACTGCTATTTTTAGCTATTACTTTGCCTCATAATCAATTAATCACTCATGGCATAATGATTGATTCGGCGTGATTGTATTGCTAATATTCGCTTTATGATCCGCAGCTATTTTAAAGTCACTTACCGAAACCTTCTCCGACAAAAATCATTTGCATTTATAAATATATTCGGTTTAGCTATTGGATTAGCTTGCAGTATATTAATAGGACTTTATGTAAATCACGAATACAGTTACGATAAATTCAACCATCACTACGACCGGCTCTACCGGGTAATGCTCGACTTCAAAATGGGAACCAATACGATGTCGGGCCCTTTAAGTCCGGCCCCAATGGCAACAGAAATTCTAAGACAATTACCCGAAATTGAAACAGCCGTAAGGATTCGCCACCAGGGTAATAATGCTGTAAGAACCGATAACGGCACCTTTTATGTTGAGAAATTCTTTTTTGCCGATTCTAATTTTTTCGAGATCTTCAATGTACACTTCATTTCGGGCGATCCCAAAACTGCACTCATCCGACCCTATACAGTAGTGATTACTGAGCAAACAAGCAAAAATCTGTTCGGTACAACAAATTCCGTGGGGAATTCCTTTCGGATTACAAACGGGGACTCAACCCTTTACGAAGTTACCGGGGTTGTAAAGCAATTCCCTTCCAATGCCCACTTCCACTTCGATATGCTGGCATCTATGTCGGGTTGCGCTGACAGCAAAGTGCTGATGTGGCTTGGAAATAACTATTACACCTATGTTCGTCTGAAAGAAGGAACAAACGTGAAAGAATTAGGAACAAAATTGACTGAATTGTTTGCCAAAAATGCATCGCCTCAGGTAGTGAAATTCTTCAACATTTCGATTGAAGACTTTATAAAAGCTGGTAACAAAAGCAACTATGGTCTCCAGAAGGTTACCGACATACACCTTAAATCGAACTTGAACTATGAGATAGAACCGAACGGCAATCAGCTTTACGTTTCAATTTTTATACTCATAGCCATATTTGTATTACTCAATGCGTGCATCAATTTTACAAATCTTACCACAGCCCGGTCGGCAAACAGAGCTAAAGAAGTGGGATTGAGAAAAGTTTTAGGATCGGACCGGAAAGATCTTATTATTCAGTTCATTGCTGAATCGGTAGTGATAAGCTATATAGCTGTTTTAATGGCATTATTGATAGTTGAACTTTTACTACCACAGTTTAACAAGCTGCTAAACGTTAATCTTAACCTGAGTTTATCCGGGTATCTGAAGCTGTTTCCATTTGCAATTCTGTTTGCAACGCTGGTAGGAATAGTTTCGGGGACTTATCCTGCTTTTTATCTTTCGGCATTCAACCCTGAAAAAGTTCTAAAAAATAAATTTCTTCAGGGGTCGAAGCGAAACTGGTTAAGAAACATACTTGTAATAACTCAGTTTACAGTTTCCGTTGTCATACTGCTATGCACGATGCTCGTAACTTCCCAACTTAAATTTATTCAGGATAAAAACCTGGGATTTGATAAGGACAAGCTGTTAATAATTGAACGCACCAATCCGATTAGAAATAATATGAAAGTATTTATTGACGAACTTCGGAAATGTTCGGCAATTGAAGAAGTTTCTTTATCGGATGCAGTTCCTGTACGTCAATTCGGCGATGCAGGATATACTCTGAATGACGGAAACTCCAAAGATATTTTCTTAATCAACAGATATTCTGTAAATAATCATTATCAGAAAACAATGGGAATCCAGATGAAAGAAGGACGTTTCTTTTCGGAAGAATTTCCGACTGATTCGTCAGCGGTGGTTATTAACGAAGCAACAGCGCGTTATCTGGGCCTTAAAGATCCGTTGGGTAAAGAAATATGGAGTTCCGGACAAGGCGATAATAAGGAAAAACACAAAATCATAGGTGTAATGGATGACTTTCATTATGAATCGCTGCATCGACCTGTAAGTCCTCTTTTACTGCATCTCTCCAAGGATTATTATGCCGGTTATGTAAACATCAGAATAAAAGAAGGAAAAGAAAACGACGTGTTTGAGTTTGTAAATCTCACCTGGAAAAACCTGGCACCTGAAACCTCATTGCAGTATTTCTTTTTTAACGACCAGTTTGATAAAATGTATAAAAAGGAAATTGAGACCCGCAGACTGATGAATGTTTTCGCCATTATTGCTATCCTGATTGCCGCTTTGGGCTTATTCGGTCTGGTAGCCTATTTGGCCGAGAAACGAACCAAGGAGATTGGTGTGAGAAAAGTTCTGGGCTCCTCGGTGTGGGAAATAATTCAACTTATGACTAAAGATGTTACGGTGCTTGTTATTCTGTCGTATGTGATAGCCGCTCCGTTTGCTTATTGGTGGATGAACCACTGGCTCACACAGTTTGCATTTAAAACACCTGTTCACCTGTTCATTTTTATAGTAGCCTTAATTATAGCAATGTTGGTTGCCTGGTTAACAGTAATAGCTATTGCAGTTAAAGCAGCAACACGAAACCCGATAGAATCGCTTCGGTATGAATAAATACTTAAAGATAATGAACACCAGGTATTAAGAAATTTCCAGTAAACCCTCGGGCTAAAAGGAAAGATATACGACCCGCAAGGTCGTAATTCAGTCAAAATAATAGTTTAATAGTTTGTTAATGAAACATACAGGACAGTTGTGAAATCAGGCCTGGTTTCATATTTAGCTTAACGCCTTTTTTCAGATCTTAAAAGTCAATCATTTGCATATTACCCAAAATGGTAATGAACAAATAATTGACTTTTATAGCTTTCTCTATACATTAGCAACCCTTATCACATCGGCAAAAACGCCTGCCGCTGTAACTTCAGCACCAGCTCCATAACCTTTTATAATCATAGGTTGCTCATAATACCTTTCTGTAGTAAGTGTTATTATGTTATTACTTCCTTCCAGGTGGTAAAAAGGATGATCGGACGAAACAACTTTCAGCTCAATAGAAGGTTTCCCGTTTTCCAGGGAAGCGACAAAACGCCATTTTTTGTTCTCTTTTTCAAGAACCTTACGCTTAGCTTCGAACTCTGCATCATATTTCTTTACATTGACCCAGAAATCGTCTAAAGAACCTGCAAAGCATTCTTTAGGGAGAAAAGTATTAATCTCAACCTGATCTTTCTCAATAGGATACCCGGACTCTCTTGCAAGAATCAGAAGTTTGCGCACCACATCGGTTCCACTCAAATCGATACGGGGATCGGGTTCCGAATATCCTTTTTCTTTGGCAAGTTCAATGGTTCTGCTTAAAGGTGTGCTTTCGCTGATGGTATTGAAAATAAAGTTGAGCGTACCGGAAACCACAGCTTCAATTTTCAGAATTTTATCGCCGCTGCGGATAAGGTCGTTAATGGTATTTATAATTGGCAACCCCGCTCCCACGTTGGTTTCGAACATAAACCTGACACCTTTTTTGCGTGCTTTATTTTTTAAGTGGCTGTAATTCTCATACTCCGATGAACACGCAATTTTATTAGCAGTAACCACCGAAATATAATAATCGAACACTTTATGGTAAATGGATGCCACACTTTCGTTTGCTGTACAGTCAATTAAAACACTATTGCGAAGGTTTAACTTGGCCATCTGAAGCACAAAGTCATCGATAAGATAAGGTACGCTCTCTTTCTCAAACTCATCGAGGTAATTTTCGAGATTGATACCATCAGCTTTCATCAGCATACGTTTGGAATTGGCAATTCCCACCACGTTAATTTTCAGGCGATGATCCTCCATTAGACTGTTTTGCTGACGCAGAATCTGGTTCAGCAAACTTTTCCCAACATTCCCGATACCTACCAGAAACAGATGTAATTCTTTAAAGTGGGAAAGAAAAAAGCCCTCGTGAATTGCATTTAAAGCTTTGCGCAGACTTATTTTCCTGATCACCACCGAGATGTTCAACTCCGATGAACCCTGTGCTGTGGCAATAACACTCACCCCATTTCGGGCAAGTGAAGAGAACAGTCCCGAAGATATGCCCGGAGTATTTTTCATCCTCTCCCCCACTATGGCAATAATGGAGAGATCGTCTTCCATCGATATTTTTATTTCATTCCGGATAAAAACTTCAGTCTGAAATTCTTCTTCAATAGCTTCCCTTGCTTTTACGGCGTCGACAGGGCTCACGGCTACACTGATAGAGTACTCTGAAGAAGCCTGGGTTATCAGTATGACATTTGACTTGCTCTTGGCCAATGCACGGAATACTCTCATTGAAATTCCGGAAACACCAACCATGCCAGCTCCCTGAATGGTAATCATGGTAATATCGTCAATGGACGAAATCCCCTTAATTGGCGCGTTGATATTGCTTTCGAGATTGTTGCCAATGTAGGTTCCACGACATTCGGGATTAAACGTATTCTTGATTGCAACGGGAATATTCTTTTTATAAACCGGATGAATGGTTGGCGTATAAACTACCTTAGCTCCAAAGTGCGACAGCTCAATTGCTTCGGCATAAGTAAGAGAGTCGATAGCATAAGCTTTGGATACTTTGCGCGGATCGGCGGTCATAAATCCATCCACATCAGTCCAGATTTCCAATACCGATGCATTTAACGCAGCCGCAACAATGGCAGCGGTATAGTCGGACCCGCCACGTCCCAAAGTGGTAGTTTCATCGGCTTCGTTGCGGGCAATAAATCCTGGTATTACGGGAGTATGATCCAGAACTGAAAAATGACGGGATACCAAATCGTCGGTAAGATCGAAATCAACTTTAGCATTACCATAATTGGAATTGGTGCGGATAAAGCTGCGCGCATCATGAAACTTCCCTTTCCTGATAACATTTGAGAGAATATAAGCCGAAAGATGTTCGCCAAAGCTAAGGATATAATCGCTGGTTTTAGGTGTTAAATCCTTCAGGAGATAAACACCGTTAAGAATATCTTCTAGTTCATTGATCAACAGCTTTACCTGCGCCAGGATAGCGCTTTGAACGCGTGGATCGATGAGTTCGCGAACTGCCGAAAGATGACGAAGTTCGAGCTGTGCGAGTTCAGTGTGAAATGTATCATCGCGTTCAACAGCCATTTTCGACATTCGGAGCAGCTGATCGGTAACGCCCTGAAAGGCAGAAACTACAACTATGCAGCTTTCCTGCTGCGCCTCTACAATGTTTTTGACCAATCGAACACGGTCGGGACTTCCTACCGAAGATCCACCGAACTTTAACACTTTCATAAAATTACTTTTTTAGTTTACATATAAAAAATAAGCTGCCAGACCACTGAACATCCAGCCGCCGGTTATAAAAATTTATTCGTTAATAAGCTTTTAATGATTGACAGGCCGGAAACTTTCCCATGTGAACATGACCATTGTGTAGGTGCGGGTTCGCATCGTACGCATGGCTGTTGTTGAGAAAGAAGAAAATCTAACAGTTTCCATTCTGTTTCTTGATTGTAAGTAAAATCTTACACTTTTAATCGTTTTGTAAGATTTTGCTAAATAAAGAAAAAATCCTGAATTAAAAAAAGAAAATTTGTTGAGATTATAAAATGAAGCTTATGATCTGTAAAAAATTAATAATTCATTAAATATCTATCAGCTTATTCTTTATGGCAAACATTACCAAATGGGCGGTATTCTTTGAGTTTGTTTTATCCAGAAGATTAGCCCTGTGCTTGTCAACGGTGCGCTTGCTAATATGCAGGTTATCTGCAATTTCGTTGTTCGACAGCCCGTTGCAAATTTGAATAAGAACTTCTATTTCACGTTCGGAGAGCGCTTCTGTAAGTTCCTGCTCTTTATGACTGGAGCGAATGTTCTTCACAACATTGTAAAGCAATTCCTGCGAAAAGTATTTTCCTCCCTGATAAACCGTAATCAAAGCATTCTTCACTTCGTTTATATCGGAATTCTTAAGCAAAAAGCCCTTCACTCCAGCTTCAATCATTTTGTAATAGTATTCTTCTTCGCCAAACATGGAAAGCGTTATAACTTTCAGCTCCGGATATTTTTTCAGCGCTTCCTTGGTGGCTTCGATACCGTCCAGTACAGGCATATCGATATCCATCAATACAATATCGGGCTGTATGTGTGGAAGTAAATCAAGAAATTCCTTTCCATTTTCAGCCTCCGCAACAACGTTGAAATGGCCTGCGGTTGTGAGCAAAATTTTTAATCCGTTGCGAAAAAGGCTATGATCGTCAACAATGATTACATCAAGTATTTTTCCATTCAGGGTATTCATATCAAATTAAATTTTAACCCTTATCAATATTTTAGTTCCTGTTTCCTGGTTACTCTCAATGTCTATTTTTCCTTTAATGGTATTGATGCGCGAAATAATGTTTTTGTAACCCATCCCTTTCGGATTAGTATTGTCGTAAATTACTTCATTCACATCAAAGCCAACACCATCGTCGCTGTAAGAGATAATGATACATTTGGGCTGATGCGTAAGCACAATCTCGATATTCCTGGCATTAGCGTGCTTAAGTGTATTATTGATAAGCTCGCAGGTAACCCTGTAAAGCACAACCTCAATGTTTTCATCGTATCTCTGATCGAAAGCATTGGTGTCAAAATTAATGCTTATAGCTTTTGATTCTTCTATCTTATTGGTAAAATTTTTTAAAGCGCTCGCTAATCCAAAGTTGTTGAGTATATGCGGACTTAAATTATTCGAAATTTCCTTTATACTCTTAATAGACTCGTTTATAATAAGATCTGCATTTTTGATGATATGCTTTTTATCCGGATCGCTCTCCATTTCATTCAAGGTTGAAACTGAAAGTTTCACGGTTGAAAGTAACGGGCCTAAACCGTCGTGCAAATCTTTGGCAAACCGCCTGCGTTCCTTTTCTTCAGTCTGTATAATTGCATTTATAAGCCGCTTTTCAGCTTCCCTCCGCGATTGCTCCACCTTCTTGATAAAGTTAAAAATTCGCCTGATCAGCAAAACGCCAATGGAGAAAAGTAACGATGTAAATAACCCCAGCCAGGTGTATACAATACCCATATCAATGGGAATTTTTTCGTCGAGCACCGGCATGAGTTCAAAAATTCTCAACACCGCCATTAAAAGAAAACCAGCTGTAATAAGAATCCATGAAAGATTATACTTTGTAATCCTTGTTAACCTTATAGCGGCAACTGCAGCAACTACCTGCAATATAATGGATATTACAAGAGTTATTTTGGTAATCATATTCGGGCCTTCCATCGCAAATTGTTGAAAACTTCTGCAAATTAAGGAATAAAATTAGATCGTTACTATGATGGGTGGAATTCTAAAAATTTATAGTTTTACCACAACTTAGAAAGAATGATGAACAGGTTAAAAAAGATATGGTTTGCAATTCTGCCTCTATTGAAAAATAAGTACACGCTGAGCTTGATACTGTTTTTCTCCTGGATCATTTTTTTCGACCAGAACAATCTGCTTGACCGTGTTGAAAACATTCGTCAGCTTCACCAACTGGAAAACGACCGCATTTATTACATCGGGAAAATTAACGAGGATACTGAAAGATTAAAGGAATTAAAATCTAATTCCGGCAATCTGGAGAAATTTGCCCGCGAGCAATATCTCATGAAAAAACCTAAGGAGGATATTTTTATTATTGTCAAGGACTAAAGGCTTCCCAGGCCAAATCTGTCCCATTTACGGTAAACATGCAGCATTTCTTCGTACGATTGGGGTGTCAGATCCTTTCCCTTGGATTTGAGCAATTTGCTGCATTCGGTTTTTACGGGCATTTTAGGATAGGAAATCTGAGCTGCAAAATTAAGGTATTTCACAATTTTAAAGGCATCGAACCAATTAAAGAACCGTTTCCGGAAACTCTGAAACGTTCCGCTGTTGTCATAAATCTGGGCAATTGCTTTTTCCACTTCGTTTTCATGAAGAAACTGACGGAGAGCTGTATCAGTCAACATTGCTTCAGGTATGGATTTTTGATTATAGATGAGGCTTATGTTCTCAAAAAGATTTTTTAATGGCAGAAATGATGCATATTGATAAGTAAGAAAATCAGTCTGATCAGTCTCCATCCATTTTGTCATTGAGGCGCCGGTACCAAAGGGCACCCGGTTTGAAACCCTTGCCTGGGGAAAAACTGTGGTATCGTTAATCTCAGAATATCCGCCCAGCGAAATAATTTTATTGAGAAAATAAAAATCCTCTCCGGCCTTAAATTTATTCATTCCACCCTGTTTCACATAGGCACCGGCTCTGACAGCAAAACTGGAACCTACTGTATGATATGAGTTAGGAAAACCTGTAAAGCGAATCGCCTGCACCAGATACCGAAGATGTGTTTCGTACTGAATAATTCCTGAGCGCATGCGGCTACCTTCAATTTCCTGAAAGGAATGTTCAAAATATATGGAAGCTCCAGGTGTTTTAGGATGGGAAGTAAAATGCGCCGAAATCACTTTCAAATAATTGGATTCAACTTTGGCATCGGCATCAAAACCGCAGATTATACCATTTTCATTTCCAAGCCTGTTAAACCTGCTAACAGCTTCATCCATTCCAATCTTACGGGCTAAACCTACACCGGCAAATTTCTGTGGTAAATCGGGAACATACATCGCAAAACACGAGAAGCCTGGTTTGTTATGTTCAGCTGCCCATGCTTTAATATTTTGAAATGATTGTCTGTTATACTCCATAACATCGGAACTACATTGCTCCCCAAAATTGATAACCACAATTATTTCCAGACAAATTCCATCGCGATCACACTTATATAATGACTCCAGCGAAGAAATTATATCGGGTTCGTTGAAACAAGGGATAACAACAATTATGAAAGTTCCTTCAACAGGCAACACCGAAATTGAAGGACTGTGATGATGTTTGGAGAGATATTGATCGAAGTACAACATATTGAAACGAAAAAAGGGTGCCGAAGCACCCTTTATATTTTTTGTTTTTCAATTATTTCTTGGTACCTGCCTTCTTATCGGCATCATACTTTTCGTTCAGACCTTTGATAACTTCTTTTGTAATATCAAGTCCCGGATCAGCATATAAAATCTTGCCGTCAAAAGAATTACCAAGAACAAAAGTAAAATTTTTGCCTTTGTTATATTCCTTAATATAATCCATAATGCTATTCATGGATTTACGCAGCATAACAGCATTTTCTTCCTGAAGCTGAGCTCCATAGCTATCGCGAAGTTTATAAAGGTTCTGTTCTTCGAGTTGAAGCTGTTGGCCCATCTGTTCAAGTTTGGAGCGTACTTCCAGACCACGCTGAGCTTTGTACTGCAAATCCTGATAATTTTGCTGCAGCGATTTTGATTTGGAATTCAATTCAGAATCATATTGTTTTCCTTTGCTTTCGATTTCTTTAATTAAATCTTTGGTCATGTTGTAGTTAGCCATAACCGAATCGATTTCTACAAAAGCTATTGAACCGGGGCCAGCTTTAACAGCGGTTGAATCGGATGATGAAGCTGAAGATGAACCAGAATTTCCTTTGCCTGTAAAATAAAGAACATACAATACAATAACAGCTACTGCAAGAACTGCCTGAATAATAATACCCGCTTTTTTCATTGTTTATACCTTTTTTTAATGGATGGGCAAATATAATGGAATGATTGAATAATTCAAAAGTAGGTACAAAAATTTGAATTAGAATTCGGGGCAAGGTACTGAATGTAGTTTTCTCTTCTTGGCATATTTGGCAAACTCGATACTTAAAGAAAGTTCGTGAGCGCCTGCAGTTTTATCAATCAGGTTGGAAATTGTAAAATCGTAGCTATATCCTATGCTTACTCTCTGTGTTTTAAACCCGACAAGAAAAGCAAACATATCACCCCTGGTGCTGTTAAGAATCGGAATACCTCTGTACCAAAGGCCAAAAACAAGCGGGCTTTTGTTCCAGTAAATACCCATATCGAGCTGGTTATATTTATCCTGATTCTTGTACATAAATGCTACCGATAATGTCTCATCGATCGGACGCAACAAACGACCTTTTCTAATCAATGTAACCCCTCCAAATACTGAAGTTTTAAGAGGTACAATATGTTCATCGGCCATTATGGAAAGATTAGGCCGCATAAGATGATCGACAGAAAGCCCAATCCACATTTTAGAATTGTAAATGATGAGAGAAGACGCAACATCGAAAGCTCCAACTTTATCCTTTTCAGGGAAAACCATCGTTCCGTTCGGATCAATTATCCCCTGATCAGTCAGCTGATAAGGAAGAATTAATTTGGAATAATCAAGCGATCGCTGAAGATAAGTGAACTGAAGTCCCGGCCGTAAATGCCAGAAATCGTTAAACTGAAAATCGTAAGAATACTGAAGACCTGCGAGAAGCGTACCGTATCTTCCGGCACCTGCAACATCGCGCAGAGCCAAAAAACCTATTCCGCTATTAAAGTTACTGAAATAGTGGTCGAAAGACGTGCAGTAGGTTGTATAACTCTTAGGGAGCCCCGGCCACTGGATGCGATAATTTGTGTAAACCCGGTTCTGAAGTGTTGATCCTGCAAAAGAAGGAGCCAGATATAGTTTGTTGGCAAAAAACTGGGTAAAATGAATATCCTGAGCCTTTGTTGAATTCGTTAAAGAAATCAAAAACAATAAAGCAAAAATTGAGAATGCGCGCCGTATATATTTCTTTGCTTGTACCAAGTCAGTCCAGATAAAATTACTTTTCCACTTTCATCTAAAATTTAATTCAACAATCCATCTTCCAGTTAATGACGAACATATGCAATTAAATTTTGGGTTATTACGTTATATATCCATCACTTTTTCGTTAAAAACCGAATTTTGTTACACGTTTAGAGTAAAATAAAATATCTTACATCAAAAAAGAAAGGTTTTTTATCTAAGCAATGTTACATCACCTGCTTTATTGAAACTTGAACCGTTATAGAATTTCCCCTTTGCTTTCCAGATATAAACATCCGACTTACACAACTTACCTTTGTAATAGCCGTCCCATCCAATTTTCACATCCTTCGTTTCGAATAATAATTCGCCTAAACGGTCATAAATTTCGAGTTTATATTCAGCAATTCCGTCATGGTGCGGATGAAATACCGTGTTCTTAATATCGGGAAGTGTATACTTTCCATCACCCGGACCATCTGTACTTGGTTTAAATGCATTCGGGAATATCAGAACACCAGTTCCCTTTACTTCCACAGCACGCTGCATTACAACTGAGTCGAAGCATTGATGCTCTGTCCATACATTTAAAGTTATATCGTAAAAACCAAGTTCTTTGTATGTATGTGACGGCTCAAAAACATCGGAAGTATCACCATCGCCAAACTCCCATAGATACCTGTTTCCAAGTTTACTTGTATTATAGCAATGTACAAGGGCATCGGGAAGCATAACCTGCCGTGGCGAAACGTCGAAGCTGACCTCCGGTTTCGGATAAACTACCACTTCACGATAAGTAACATCCTCCGGTCCATCGCCATAGGTCGTAAGTTTTACCTGATATTTTCCGGGTTTATTATAGATATGGTTAGGATGCATTTCTGTTGAAACAGAACCATCATCAAATTCCCATTTATAGGTAGTAGCCCATGTACTGTGATTTGTAAAAGCTACCGTTAAAGGTACACATCCGTTATCGCTTGCATCAAAATCGGCAATTGTTTTTGGAGCAAATACCCGTATTCTGTGACTTGCCGAATCAGAGCAATGATTACTCCATACATTCAGTTTGATATTGTAATTGCCCCATCTTAAATATTCATGAACCCCGGGTTCCATAACGGTTGTAGTTTGTCCGTCGTCAAAATTCCAGAAATAATTCCAGTTACCCGGATTGGTCTGATTGTCAATATTAACCCTTGCATCGGGATAAAATAAATGCGAAGGCAAAGCTGAAAAATCAACAGTAGGTTGCGGGTAAACAGTTACCTGACGGAACATGGTATCGGAACAACCAAATTGAGAGAAGCCAATCATCCGGACATTAAAGGTGGTGTCGTCGATAGAACTGTTAAAGAACCTGTGGGTGGGATTTTTTAATGCGCTTGTAATGTTATCACCAAAATCCCATTTGTAAGTGACTGCACGCAAAGTTCTATTTACCATTGGAACTAACAACGGACTACATCCGGCAGTATCCGGAGTAAAGTCAGCAACAACACGGGGGTAAATATTAATGCTTTGCTGAATCTGATCGGTACAATTATGAACCGATTGTACAAACAACTTCAGATCGTAAGTAATAGTGGTCGGTTTTAAATTATCATATATATGCGTAATGGGGTTCAGATCAGTTGAAAGAGTTGAATCTCCATCACCAAAACTCCAGTAATAATAATCGCCAGCCTCCGATAAATTGCGGATTGGCAAATGGAACGGAGGACAATTTACAGAATTATCAACATCTAATAAAGCCTTTGGCTTGGCATAAATTGTAACCTTTTTATTAATTGTGCTGGTACAATTGAAAATAGAAGTTGCTGTAAGCGAAAGATTATAAACAGAATCAACATTACTGAAATTGGTATAAGTATGTTTAGGACTTGTAATCACAGAAGTTCCCATATCGCCGAACACCCAATTATATCTGTTTGCATTGCGCGATTGGTTTGTAAATGCTATTTCTAAAGGATGACAGCCTCTTAGTGTGTCTTGGGTAAATGCAGCAGTAACTTCCGGGAACACCTGCAGTGACAAACTTGTGGTATCCTGGCACTTTCCATTATAACTTGCAATTAATCTGGGATAAAAAGTTTGAGGAGTCGTACCCAGATTTCGATAAGTATGGGTAAACACAGGAGCTGTGACATTCGACTGCTGTCCATCTCCAAAAATCCATTGAAAACCGTTTGATCCGGCTGAAGAGGAATTGGTTATGGAAATAGGATGTGGAGAACACCCAACGGGTTTATCGAACGAAAAACCAGCTTTTATAAATGGATAAACTTTAATACTGACTGTTGAAGAATCCACACAATTATAAATGGAATAGGCTTTGAGTTTTGTTGTAAAAGTACGTTCACTCGATGTTAAATTTTCGAAAGTATGAGAAGGACTTTTAGTAACAGCCGAACCACCATCACCAAAAAACCATTGATAGGAAACAGGGACCGTTCCCGGACCAGATTGATTGGTGTAATTAACTTTCAAAGGATTACAACCTTCGGTAACATTGCTTGTGAAAGTCGCTTTTACTTCGGGATAAATTGTAATCTGAATGGAATCGCGGCTTTTGCAGATTCCATTTGTATTACTTGCAATTAACCGGAGATTCCTCCTTAATGGCTGATTCGACGGGTTATTTAACGAATTGTTAATATAAACATGCGAATAATCTATGGATGAGTGATTATCAACAGTTCCATCATCGTACATCCACTGGTACTGGGTTATACTTCCACGGGAGGAATTATGTATTTTAACTTCATATGGCGAACATCCTTTTACTGAATCAACAGAAAACTTAGCTTCTACATAAGGATAAACATTTATATTAATGATTGTATCATCAATACAGTTATATTCAGATGTTACGGTTAGTTTAACCGGATAGACCTGCGTTGTATTTGTGGTATTTGAAAATATATGTTCAGGATTCTGAAGTGTTGAGGAGGTATTATCCCCAAATTCCCATTTGTAATATTTTGAAACATTATTTAAATAATTCGATTTGTTGGTAAAATTTACAGGCAATGGATTACATCCGATAATAACATTAGGCGCAAAATCAGCTTTAATTTCAGGATAAACAGTAATACGCTGCATAACAGAATCCCTGCAGCCTCCGCCGTTTTTGACAACAACTTTAAGCTGGGGCGCAAAAACGACACTGGTGGTATTACGGTACCTGTGAATTGTATCTATAACGGAATGATTATCGGAACTACCATCGCCATATTTCCATTCATAACTTACTATTCCGCCCCGGGATTTATTCTTTATTGCGGCATTGAAAGGAGCGCAGGCGGATGGAACATCAACCGAAAACTGCGGATCCAGAAACGGATGTATTACAATATCCCTTTCAGCATAACCATTGCAATATTCGTTCGACATGCCCGTCACTTTTACTTTATAAGTTTTATCAATGGTTGTTAAATTCGTAAATAAGTGACTGGGATCTTTAACTGTTGAAGTATTCCCATCGCCAAAGTCCCATAAATAAGAAGTGATAGCCTGTGCGTTGGCCGAAGAAGTAACAAATTCTATCAATGTTGAATCGCAATAGTTATTATTAATGCTGGTAGGCAAACTGATAGAGGATTTTAGGACCGGTACAAAACTCAATGACGTTTGGGGGTAAACAGTAATCTGACGCGATACGGTATCAGGACACCCAGTATCATATTGATGACGAACAGTAAGCTTAAGCTTGTAGTTAACCGGTGCGGCCGTTGTGTTGGCAGGATAAGTATGAATCAGCGTATCGTTATTTACAGTCCGCGTAACCCCATCACCGAAATCCCACAGATATTGACTTATAGCGCCTTTATTAAGAGAGTTATTCTTTATCCTGATAGTCAGAGGACTGCATCCACGAACCGTATCAACAGTAAAACTTGCTTTTACAAAAGGATATACTTTTACAGTTGCTGTTGCAGTATCGCGACAGTAATAAGGAGAGGTGGCAACAAGACTGACATTATAAGTTGTATCGGTTGCCCGGAATAAATTCTCAAAAATGTGTACCGGATTTTTATCAGGAGCTGTACTTCCATCGCCAAAATTCCAGTGATACAGAGAGTCAGCAACATTCCCGTTCGACATATTCCTGAAATTCACAATATTGGGGTTACACGAAGTGGTGTCTTTCGGATAAAAATTTGCATTAATGGTTGGATATACCACAATTTGCTTAGTAAGGGTATCCGGACACTCGCCAAAATATGAGGCCCGAAGCTTATAGGTGTATACGATAGGGTTGTATGGGGAGGTATTATTCTGAAAACTACCTGTTGCAGGTTGAACAAAACTGGTTTGAACCGGCGGTGTAAAAACAATGGGTGGATTATTGTCCTTTTTATAACTCCATTCATATTTTGTTGCTCCAATCGACTTATTTGTAACGTTAATGTTAAAAGGAGCACAAGCAGCGGTTTTGTCGGTTTCAAAATAAGCTCTCACCTCAGGCAGAACTCTTACAGTAATTTTCAGGGTATCGTCGCCAAAACATTTTGATTGCCGCACTACCACGTAATAATCGTGAACTCCCGGAGGACAGAACACCTGTGGTGTGGACACCTTCTGATTGCTAAGGTAAGTGGGCGGACCACTTGGTGTACCATAATGCCATGTATATTCCAGACCGCCATTGGCACGTAAAAATACAGTATCGCCAAAACAACTGACATGTGATGTTTCATTCACCGACGCCACCACGGCGGAAGCCATAGTTGCATTAAATGAAGAAAAATATCCATACTTGTTGGTTTGCCCGCTAAACCCGTTGGTTATCCCCAAATGGAAAAAGTCCTTTTCATTAACTACCCTCACCGCCTGGTTTATAGGAATTAAAGCACCAATCCCGGAATTTCCCCTGTAGTTTTTATGTAAAACAACCCATCCTGCCGAATCCACAGGCTCAAACCATTCCGGAGGAATCGGTTTGCTTGTATTATCCTGATAATAAATTGTAAAATAATTATGAGATTGTGTAGGAGAATTTAAAGGAATGTTTTTGTCATAAGGAATCATCAGATTCATGGTCATAGAACTGCTACCATCGGAAGCGATACTTGACCGGAAAAAAGAAACTTCATTGGAGCCGGTACAATTGGTGATAGGAGGCAGTACGGCTCCTCCCATTTCGCAGCCTATACCTGTAATGTGAAAAACATATATCGGTTGGGTGGCAAAAATATAGATAGAGGTCTGATTATCATCGTTAATATCGGGAGTTACAAAAGTTGTCTGTTGGGCATTTATTGTGGTACTATACAACAACGACCCATCCTTCTTTCTAAAGAAAATCTGTGTCCCGGGTTGTGTGGCTGTAACAATAATCTGTTCGCCCCGTTCCGGCTGCTGAACACCTGCGGGTGCTGCCGCAGTTGATGCATTACCAGTCATTACCAGGTATTTGTTGCCAATTACATTTGTAGGAATTATTTGATCACCCAGAATATCATAACAAGAATAGGAAGCTACAGGAACAGAATCGTCATTTATTGTAATTGCAATAGGTTTATTACTGGTAACCCTGGTGCCCGACAAATGTCCCTTTGCCGTACGGCTGTTGGCTACCATCGAATATGTTTGACCTTTATTGAGAGTAACAGAATAAGAAGATAGATCGGTCCTTCCTTTTATGAGGGCTGTTGGGTAAACAGTAATAATGGTTCCATCTTCAGTAGCCACAATATTTGCGCTCGACAAAGGGCTATCCGGAGAATATTTGGCTGGAACAGAGTCGTTATTCCATATATTCTGAAACGGGAGATAAAAATCCACTCCCAAAGAGTTTCGGCCTTTTAACGAAAACAGATCCCTGTTATAATAGTTATCATAGTCATAGTAAACAGTAATCTCGTTATTCGACTTAATATAAATACCCCTGTTTGTAATTCCTGTTGTGGCTGTGACATTATAAGCAGAGGGATTTGCATAAATATCGCCAAAGGTAGGAAAGCTGTTAGCCATTAGCTGACTATAACTCTGACTCGGAGGGATATCAATTACCTTTGTAACAAAGGAAGGGTTAGCCGGCATCGAAATTTCAACATGAGCAGTTACAACATTGGATTGGTTTGTAATTTTAAAACTTACATTATTGGCATTTGTAATAGACCCATGGTTATTTGTTTCTTTTGGTATAGCAAACCAAAACTCCTTATCCACCTGGGCATGTAATATGTTGAGGCTAAAAAAGAAAAATCCAAGCGTAATAAAACACTTTTTCACAAGGCAATAGTACATACTTCTTGAAATAATGTTTTGTAAAAGCAACATTCCGACATACGTTTTTAATGTTTACGAAAGAATGTTCCTAAAAGTTATGGGCAAATAGCAAAGAACCTGCTTAGAATTTAGTATATTTTTAAACACTGCCCGAATATTCCTGTAAAATCAAAAGTAGTCCCTCAAAATAAACCTCTGGTCAAAAATTATGAATAGTTGCTAACTTTTACTGCCCAAACCGTATAAAAATTAAATTGTCATTAAGAAGATAAATGTTTTTTTTGAGATTTATAATATTATTAACAATAAGTTTTGTTCCGGCTGCCTTATTCGGGGCAACGCAGACTATTACTTTTTCTAATACCACAAAAACTTATGGAGATCCAGCATTTTCTCCGGCAACAGCAACTTCAGGATTGCCGGTATATTATTCAAGTAATAATCCGTCGGTAGCAATTATTATAAATGGAGGCACACAAATTCAGATTGTTGGAGCAGGAACAGCTAAAATCACTGCTTCTCAGCCTGGAAACGGATCCTATTCCGCAGCTCCAAACAATACTAAAACTCTTACAGTAAATAAAGCAACGATAACTGCTAACGTCGATCCCTACACGCGGGAATATGGCGACCCTAATCCAGTATTTACAATTAATTATTCCGGGTTTGTTAACGGAGAAGATATCGACGTATTAGATGTCCTGCCAACAGTATCCACTTCTGCTGTGCAGTCCTCCAAAGCAGGAAATTATGCAATCACCTTAAGCGGAGGTAGTGACGTAAATTACAAATTCAGTTTCACCAATGGCACATTAACTATTACCAAAGCTCCAGTTACTATCATTGCCGATGATAAAACCAGAATTTATGGAAGTTCTAATCCTACCTTCACTCTTAGTTATGTAGGATTAAAAAACAGTGATACCAATTCCAAGATAAATACCAAGCCAACCATTTCTACCCCAGCAACAACTTCTTCGAATGTAGGAATATACCCCATCATTTTAAGCGGTGGCATCTCCGACAGTTACAGTATAACGCTGGTAAATGGAACGCTGGAAATTACAAAAGCAGAGTTAAAAGTTACTGTTGACAACAAAATTAAAAGCTATGGTGATAATAATCCTACTTTAACTTTTAAGTATTCACCATTTAAATTAAACCAAAATGCATCTGTTCTGAATGAGGTTCCTACAATCTCAACAACTGCAACAAAAACATCGGATGCCGGCATATACCCCATAGTTTTGACAGGAGGAGATGCAAATAATTATTACTTTACGTTAATAAATGGCACATTAACAATTAACAAAAAATCATTAAAAGTCACTGCTGAAAACAAGACCCGCCTGTATGGACAGCCCAATCCTGCTTTAACATATGTATATAGCGGATTCGTTCTAGGGGAAAATGCCAGCGATTTAATTCAGCAACCATCTATATCCACCACAGCAAACATAACAAGCAACGTGGGGAGTTATCCCATTACCCTTACCGGAGGAGAAGCATTGAATTATAGCTTTAATCTGGTTGCAGGGACTTTAAAAATAACGCAGGCTTCACAAACAATTGATTTTCCTGAACAACCAGTAATAGCCTTCGGGGCACCCGACTTTAGCCCGGCAACTGCTTCAACAGGTTTGCCAATTACCTATTCATCATCGGACATCAATATTATAAGTGTTGTAAACGGAAAGCTGCACACTACCGGAGTTGGGCAAGTATTAATAACTGCCTTTCAGGCCGGAAACATAAATTACGCTCCTGTTAATACCTTCAGATGGATATCTGTTGGAAAAACAAATCAGGTTGTTACTTTTCCCGGTGATATTACCAAAAAATACCTCGATGAGGATTTTAACCCAGGAGCCACGGCCAGTTCGGGGTTACCAGTTACCTATACTGTTGCCGATCCTTCTGTTGCTGTTCCTTCCTTTGGGGGAATAAAAATTATTGGAGCAGGTGTCACAACCATAACTGCAACTCAACCTGGAAATTCCTCTTTTAGCCCGGCAAGTGCAACAGTTATCCTGACAGTAGAAAAAACTTCTCAAGCCATAACATTTCCAGCACTACCCCCAGTAGATTATACCTACACGGATTTTACTCCCGGGGCTACATCGGATTCGCATCTTGATGTTGTTTACACCAGCGACAACCCATCAGTGGCTGTTATTATAAATAACCTGATCCATATTTCAGGGACTGGAAAAGCAAACATAACAGCCTCGCAACCAGGAAATAAAAACTATCAGCCCGCCGATGATGTAACAAGAGAATTAACTGTGAACAAGGCTGTGCAAACCATCACTTTTGACATCCTTCAGTCAAGAAACTACAACGATCCTGATTTTTCACCTGACGCTTATTCAAGCTCCGGCCTTCCCATTCTTTATTCCAGCAGCAATCCGGCAGTGGCGACAATTGTAAACAATCAGATTCATATAACGGGTGTTGGAAGTACCGAAATCTCAGCCAGTCAACCGGGTAATACAAATTATCAGCCTGCCGGTACCATATCACGCACTTTGCAGGTTAGCAAATCGCAGCAGGTAATAACATTCAACTCTATACCCGAACAGGCAATTGATAATCCGGTTTATACACTAACAGCCAGCGCCAGCTCCGGTTTAAATATCACTTATAGCATTGATAACACAGATGTTGCCACAATAAACAACGGAGTAGTTCAGATCCATAAAACAGGCACAGCCAATATCACGGCCAAACAGTCGGGTAATGCCTTGTATCAGCCTGCCGGAGAGGTAACTCAGAAACTTATTGTAAAAAACTCATCACAAACGGTTACATTTGCCCCTTTACCATCCAAAACATTTGGAGATCCGGATTTTACCATATCAGCTACAGCCAGCTCCGGACTGCAACCCTCCTTTTTCAGCGATAATACAAACATTGCTGTCGTTACCAACAATGTAGTTAAAATAACAGGTGCAGGAACCGTAAATATATATGCCACTCAATCCGGAAACGATTATTATGCAGCTGCTACTCCAACTCCGCAGATTCTTACTATTGGCAAAGCTTCACAAAATATAAGTTTTCAGCCCATACAGGATAAAGTATTTGGTGAACTGCCTTTTATACCATTGGCAACGGCAAGTTCCGGTTTAAATATTGAATATTCAAGCAATAGTCCCGACGTGGCAATTGTTATCGACGGGAAAATATACATTACCGGCGTTGGTACCGCCCAAATAACAGCCATTCAGGGCGGGAATAAGAATTATCTGCCGGCAACAACAGTAACAAGAACTTTAACAGTAACAAAAAGTAATCAAACAATTACCTTCAATACGTTACCTGTAAAAAAATATGGCCAGGCAGACTTTTCGGCCAATGCTGTCAGCAGTAGCGGACTTCCCGTCACATACACAAGCAGCAACTCTGCTGTGGCAACTATTGTAAACAACCGGATCCATATAGTAAGTCCCGGAGCTACAATTATTACAGCTTCTCAAGCTGGTAACGAAAATTACACACCAGCAGCTTCTAAAACACAAGTTTTAACTATTGAGAAAGCATCGCAAACTATTGAATTTGCTCAGTTACCCGAAATCAGATTCGGAGCTTCAGACATTCAGCCTGAAGCTACTGCAACTTCAGGTTTACCAGTAACTTTTTCGAGCAGTAATGTTAATGTTATCAAATTGGTTAACGGTTTCATTCAGGTCGTTGGAACCGGATCTGCAAGTCTTATCGCAAGTCAGAATGGCAACCAATATTATAATGCGGCGCCCTCTGTTTCGCAAATTGTAGTTGTGAATAAACAGAATCAGGTTATAGTTTTCGACTCCATTCCTGAGAAAACCTATGGCGATATCGATTTTGATCCGGCTGCTTTTGCCAGCTCAGGCTTACCAGTAACACTTACTATCGAAAACCCTAATGTTGCTGTACTGAAAAACAATAAAATCCACATTGTTGGTGCGGGTAGTACTAAAATAACAGCAAGTCAGGATGGGAATAAAAACTATAGTGCCGCTGAAATAAATGTTACACGCTTATTGGTGGTAAAAAAAGCTTTAATTATTGTTTCACCGGATAAGGCTACCAGAAATTATCTTGCCACCGATCCTGTTTTTACAATTACATACAGTGGATTTGTTAATGACGAAAGCATAACAGCTATAGATGTTTTGCCAAAAGTAACCACAACCGCAACACCTTCCAGTTTTCCGGGAATGTACGATCTGACTGCATCGGGAGCTATGGATAATAATTATAATTTTGAATATCAAAAAGGTATTTTTCTGATACTCGGAACTACACCTTTAAAACCTGCCAAACCTGAAGGTAAAACAAAGCTGTGCATTAATGCGGGAAAGCAGGAATTTAAGACCTCCGGAGCAATTTTTGCATCCACCTTCAAGTGGAGCATAACGCCCTCAAATGCAGGTGAGTTGACCGAATCGGGTAAAACCGCCACTTTAGCATTCAATTCAAAGTTCACCGGGAAAGTAGCAATAACAGTAAAAGCCATTAATAACCAGGGAGTGAGTGAGCCATCGGATACCTTATTTGTAAACATAATGGATATTCCGGAGCCTCCAACGATTTCAACCCGGGGATCGTATTGTTCAACTAACAATTATGGTGACTCAATAAAAATCCTGAATTCCCAACCCCTATACAACTATCAGCTTGTTCTTAACGGGGTCAACCAAAACGAAATTCTGGAGGGGAACGGCGGAGTAATTTCATGGTCTAACCTGTATGAAGGGAATTATGCTATAGTGGAAAACGTCTGCAATACCACATTAGCTGAGAATTTAAAGATCGTAAAAGTAGACCCATCATCGGTAAAGCCTCAACTTGAAGTTAAATGGAACGATGTAATTGTTTGCCGCAATACAGGAGACTCCATTGGAACGTATCGCTGGTTTTATAATGGTGAGGAGATTGTGGGTCAAAACAAACAATATCTCTGGACACAGAAAAAAGAAGGTTACTATTCAGTTGTAACATCCGATATTTCAGGTTGTCTGTTCTCATCCGACAGCATCAGGATTGAACGTGAAATCCAGGCCTCAATTTATCCTAATCCCAATCAGGGAAATTTCAGGTTAACATTCGGCAATCAGTTTAAGGGTCAAACGTTAGTGCGGATATCGGGATCCAATAGTATACCGGTAAAAACATTAACATTCAGCAAAGAAACAGAGCAAGTGGAAATGGATTTCAGTTTACCCGACTTAAAACCCGGAATATACTTTCTCGAAGTAATACAGAAGAATGAAAGAGTTTTCTATGAAAAATTCATCAGAGAATAATCCAATGCGTTGCTTCAGAATTATAGCGGCTTCGTTTTTATTTTTGATTCTTTTCTCCCCGTTACTTATTGCCCAGAAAATAATAACTTATGGAATTGAGGTAAATGCCTCCTCATGCTGGTTATCGGGAAAAGCTCCCGAACAGCTTACCGGATTTTCAAAAAAAGGAAGTTATAATGCAGATTTTGGAATAACGGGCCAATATTACATCAATAAAAAAAATGCAATTAAATCAGGCCTTCAAATAGTAAATAGCAAATATTCGTACCAGGCGTCAGATTATAAAATTCGCTTCCCCGATACTGACAGCGAGGGTAAGAACTATGAAAGGATAGTGAGCGGCAGAGATATTTCAGAAAATACATCTGCAATCTCATTACACATTCCAATTATCCTGGTACATGAGTTCATTATTAACCGTAGTTTCAGAGTATTTGCTGAAATTGGCCCCTCCATTGCAGTTCCGCTTACAGGGGAAAGTAAGGTAGCTGGAATATTTACCTATAAAGGATATTATGATGATGGCGGTTTTACTCTGGAAGATATTCCACTTTATGGTTTCAATTCCGACGTAATTATTAAGCGAAACCAAAACCCTGCCTTTTCTGTTATAAACCTGGAAGGCTCGGCAGCTGCCGGATGTTTAATTAATATTAACCGATACTGGCGATTATCATTCGTTTGTAAATACCAGAGATCGTTCACATCCATTGCGAAACATGAAAATGGTTCATTCTATATTTCCAATAAGATCAACGAATTCAATTCAATACTCGGCGCACCCGGTACAGGTATTAGCAATGTTTCTTTTGGTTTTGGCATTCAGAAAGCAATTCTGTTTTGATGCAAAAACAAACACACTGGTACAACTCAAATTAATCTGAAAATAATAACCTTATTAAAAGGGTTCCGTAAAAAGATCCAGAACCCAAACTTAATCTACGAGGCATAAGTTCTTAATAATTTAAAAGTTATAACCTCCTAGACCGATAGCTGAGTAAACTATCGTGCATTATTTGATACGTAAAATTGCAGGCATGAAGAAACTATTTTTTATTCTTTTTCTTTTTACGATTGCTTTTGTAAATTTTTCCAAAGCGCAAACGTTTAATATTACCCAGCTGGATACGTTTGCCATAAGCGCATTACCAGATCAGCCAATATTAAAAGTTGTTGTAAATACAGGTGCTAGTTCAAGCCTCTCTCTCGAGCGATTAGTAGTTTACTCAACCAGCGAAGACAGTCTTGACATTGAAAATGTCAGAATTTACCGAACTACCGGTAATCGGTTTTCAAAAGCCGATTATCCAGCAGAAATAGAAGAAATAACTTCCATTGGAGCCAACCTTCTGAAAGATTCAGCCGTTTTCACCGGTTTAACATTCCCGCTTAAAGCTGGAGATAATATTATATGGGTTGTATACGATCTTTCGAAAACATCGAAAGCCGGCCATTTTATCGACGGATATATTAAAGCCGGCGGGATCAAAATTTCAGGAAATACCTATCCTGCGGAAAATGCGAACCCGAACGGAGAAATATTAATAAGACAAAAATATTTTACGGAGAATTTTGAGAAGTTTGGCGATAACCGAAAACCATTAAACTGGACTATCAGCGGGGATATAAATGCCGACTGGAAATGCGAGTTAGGAGGTTATGCCGGAAATCCGTCCACAGCTAAGTCAGGAAGTCTTAATGCCAGATCATATGCAGAAAATCCTTCCGGGCGCGTTAGCAGGATGATATCCAAACCCTTAAACCTGTCTCTTTCCATAAAGCCCAAACTAACGTTTTATCACGCACAAATGTTCAGGCCCGTTACCGATAAGTCGGACTCATTAGGCATCTATTATGGATTTACTTCAACAGGCCCTTGGAATTTTATTAAAAACTATACCTTACCAACACCTGATGGTTTATGGGTAAAAAGAGAAATAGACCTCCCGGATGAAATGATCAACAGCAATGTCTACCTTGTTTTTAAAAGTACAGCGCAGTGGGGTTTCGGAGTTTGTGTTGACAGTATTACCATTTATGAAGCAAATGTTTCGGAACGAAAAATAAAATCTATCAATTGCGATCATCCAACCACTTATTTTATTCCCCAAGGCTCGTCGAACAATCCAATTTTGAGATATAATATTGGTGTAACAGGCAACACTGGCAGCCTTACTTTTTCTTCATGCACGGTGAATTCATTAAACACCTCAGATGATGATATTTCCAATGTAAAACTATTTGCAACAGCCGACTCAGTTTTTATTGCTCCATCGCTAATAGGTACCGGAACTTATTCGGGCGGTAAGGTAACTTTTAACGGATTTACCCGCAAACTGGAATCAGGAGATAATTATTTCTGGATTACCTACGATGTTAAGGCTAATGCAATTCCCGATAACATTCTTGATGCCAAAATAACCCCGGGCGATCTGGTTATAAGCGATGGTGCCACATATCCCAATGCCGAGCTATCGCCGGCCGGTTCAAGAATCATTAAACAGTCGGTTTTTTTTGATGATTTTGAATCGGATAAGGGATGGATCTTCAATGGTGAATTTGAAAGAGGAGCTCCTCAGGGTAAAGGAGGTGTAGCATTTGGTTTCAGGGACCCTTCGGTTGCTTATTCCCTGTCGAACATTATGGGTACTGATTTAGGCTTGGCTGCCAATACCGGTGATTATAATAAAAGTGCCCGAGATTTAGCTACTTCACCTTTAATTCAGGCCAGGTATTTTAAAAATACTCTTTTTAGCTTTGCCCGGTGGCTGAATGCCGAAAACCAGGATAGTGCCGTAATAGAGTACCAATATGAAGGCGATAGTAAATGGAACATTCTTTGGGAAACTCCTTCAACAATCATCGATGGTTCCTGGTCGGTTTTTTCAACTTCTACCAAAAATGTTTTCGACAGAAAAAACTTTAAACTCAGGTATCGGCTGGGTACTACTAACGTACTCGAAGAATACTCAGGATGGAATATCGACGATGTATTTCTTACAGGCGACAGTATTAAATATGATGCAGCGTTAATGGAGTTTTTAGGCCCTTTTAGTGCCTGCGGTCTTACAAGTGGTGAACAGGTGCAGGTAAAAGTTAAAAATACTGGACCAAAAACGCTCTCAAATATTCCAATAAAGCTATCGATAGACGGTGGAAAAAACTGGGTGACAGAAACCATACCCGGTGACCTGACTGTTGAAAATACAACCACACATACTTTTCAGCCGGTTAATCTGAGCAAACCAGCCAAATACAAGATTATTGTAAAATTAGCTTACCCAGGAGATAATTATAATGATAACGACAGTGTTGTCTACGATCTCACCTCTGTTCCAACCTTTACCCCACCCTTTTCCGATGGTTTTGAAACAGACACATCCTTTTGGCTTATCGGTGGGATTAACCCTTCATGGGTGAATGGAAAACCTTCCGGCATTGGGTTCAGCAATGCATATGAAGGTATCAAATGCTGGAAAACAGATGCGTACTCAGGTTACCATGCTCTCTATGAAAATTCATATATTGAAAGTCCCTGTTTTAACCTTTCGGATGCTGAAATACCCGTAGTAGACATGTACTACAGGTATTACACACAACTTAAAAAATCGGGTGCCCGCATGGAATATTCACTCGATGGAGGAACCTCTTATCAATACCTGCCAACAAACGAAATCAGTGTATTTCCATGGAACTGGTATAACGACTCAATAAGAACCTTTCATGACAAAACTATCGGATGGACTTATCAATCGCTAAACGGAACCGAATTAACATGGATGAATGGAAAACAGGTTTTACCTTCCGACGCAGCAAACAAAAGTCTTGTTCGTTTCCGGTTCCATTTCAAAGCCGACTCCAGTCTGGTAACACCCGATCCGGGTTTTGCTTTCGACAACTTCAGAATTCTCAATTCGCCATATGATGCAGGGGTTGTTTCAATTGACGACTTGTCTTCACCTGCCTGTCAATATGCCAACTCCGATAAACTAAAAGTTACTGTTAAGAACTTTGGCCTTAGAAAAATAAGGCAGAACGACTCGATTATAGTTGCAATAAAAGTTAATGATAATCCTGTTGTAAAAGACACAT
Source organism: Bacteroidota bacterium (assembly GCA_021779665.1). GTDB lineage: Bacteria > Bacteroidota > Bacteroidia > Bacteroidales > JAAUTT01 > JAAUTT01. Next base: position 66,954 of record JAJYAG010000009.1, read on the forward strand.
TCAAGCTTGCATCCGATTTGAACATAGCCGCCACCCAACAATTTACCATGAAGAAATCGGTTAATTTCGGCGATCCGGGTAATTACAAAATAAAAGCCTATATCATCGATCCTAAACCTGGTTATTATGGAACCGACAACGATACTGCAACTCTGGATATTACTGTATACACCAACCCGATTACCAATCTGCCCGATACTATATCTACAGCCAGAGCTGATACCTTAACTGTTAAAGCACATTTTGACACCGACTATAATTATGAATGGATTTTCGGTGGCAGTATTGTTTCAACAACTTACCAGGTTGATGCCATAACAACCGGGTTCGGAGAGCATTCGCTTACAGCAGAAAACAAAATTTCAGGATGTATAACCAGGGATACCGTTTTTATTAAGCGGTTAATACCCGATTTGGGAGTTGTAGAAATATCTTCGCCAACCAATAATTGCGGTTACAAAACTCCTATGCACCCTGTTATAAAAATTCAGAATTTTGGAACAGATACCATCAGGGCAAACCAGCTATTCCCGGTTAAATTACAGTTGAACAAAAACGCGGTAATCACTGAGAATGTAACTTTAAATCAAAAGCTTGCACCAGACAGCATTATTCAACTCACGCTGGTTTCAACCCTCGACCTGATCACTCCGAAACAAGATACTTTGAAAGTGTGGACACAGATACCTGGTGATGATGATATAACCAACGATACCACTGTATCTGTTTTCCAGATTTATGGCTATCCTGATATTTTCCTTGGAAACGATACCACCATTAAAGGAAAACTGAACTGGGATCTTGATGCCGGAACCGGGCATAAGACCATTCTCTGGAGCGATGGCCAGACAACAACCGAAAAATATACAATTTCGTGGCCTGGAAAATATTGGGTAACTGTAACCGATAATAACGACTGCGCAAGCACCGATACCATAAAAGTGCATATGGTTATTCACGACCTTAAGATGAGCAGCCTGGTTGCACCTATAAATGCTTGTACACAAACAGCCACAACAGCGGTTCAGTGCAGAATCAAAAATGCAGGTACCGATACTATCAAAATCTCTGAGACAATTACCTTATTTTACGAATTTAACAATGGCGCCAAACAGGAAGAAATTCTCAATCTGAGCAACGAACTCCGGCCAAACGATTCCATCATATACACTTTCACTCCTAATGTAGATATGAGTGCAACAGGATCGTATAAATTTAAGGTAAAATCAATGATTGCTGGCGATATACAACCTTTGAACGATAGTATTTTAAAAACAGTGGAAGTATTTGGAAAGCCTGCTCCCGATATTGGTACCGACCGTATTGTTCAGGCAATGACATATTCCTTATATCCTGGTAAATTTGTAAGCTATAAATGGCAGGATAATTCAACGGATTCGGTATGGACAATCAGCAAAACCAAATACCAGTCCAACAATACCTATAAAGTTACAGTAACCGACGCTAACGGTTGTACTGGAGAAGCTACCCCTGCAGTATTCCTTTTGATTAACGATCTTAAGATCTCAGAAGCTATTGTAGCTTCCACCAGTTGTTCACTTTCCGACAAGGAAATTATCAATGTGAAAGTTGAAAACTTTGGGAATGCGCCTTTAATGAATAAGCTGGTAGATGTCTCGTATACATTAAACGGAGGTGCTGAAGTGAAGGAGAACTTCACATTTAATGGAGCAGTGGGAACTTCAATGGTGCATACTTTTACAGCCCCGGTTAATATGTCAGCACAAGGAAATTATATTTTTAAATTCAAAATAAAATTTGCTGAAGATGTTAATCCGCTTAACGATACTGTAACCCATCTTTCCAAAGTATTAGGATTTCCTGTTGTAGACTTTAAAGCACCGAATGATACCATTGTCACCCGACTTCCATACACATTACACGCAGGTCCGGGTTACGCCGAATATCAATGGCAGGACAATTCAACCGATTCGGTATTCACAATTACCAAAGATAATTATGTGGCAGCGAACCCAATTTACACCGTAGTTGTCACAAATTCCAGCGGGTGTTCAGTTACCAAAGACGTGAAAGTAATTGAAGCATTTTATGACCTGGGAATAACCGGCATTAACACTCCTTTATCAAACTGTACATTGCCTGCCGGTAAGCTAAGGGTGAATATCAGAAATAACAGCAGTGTTGCCATTATAAATAAATCTGTCACTTTGGGCTACACATTAAACGGAGGAGCACAGGTTAATAAAACTGTGAATGTAACCCTTTCGAAAGGAGCAACACAAACAGTTGAATTTGATGGAGATGTAAACATGTCGGCCATTGCAACGCACAACCTGAATGTTTCATTAACTTTCGCTGAGGATGAAGATGCCGCCAACAACACAGCATCTTATGAAGTGAAAGTCTTTGGCAATCCGAACTACCAATTATCGACTGATACGCTACGGACTAATGTTATCCCGGCTACCCTGGATGCAGGTGCCGGCTTTGCTTCATACAAATGGAGCAACAATGCCACCAATCAAACCATCAGTGTAAGTTCAAACGGATGGTACAAAGTTGTGGTAACTGATAACAACAACTGTACAGCAAAGGATTCCATTTACTTTATCAATACAACCGGTACGGGCTGGTTAAAAGATCATGCTCAAATTAGCCTGTATCCCAACCCGGCAGTTAATTACCTGCATATCCGCATTGGTTTGGAAAAGAAAGAAAACCTCATGCTGGATATGGTAAGCCAGACCGGCAAAGTTGTATTCACCAAAAAACTGGAAAATGTTATCGAAAATATTGACGAGGTTGACGTATCAACCCTTCCAAAAGGATTATACTACATCAGATTATATTCAAAAGATTCGATGATAGTTGAAAAGATCATGGTAAGGTAAATTTTATACCGGGTGATATTCGTATTCATTTTCGACAAATGAATTTTGAACCTGCAATGTTGAATGGGTAATTTTGAATTCCTTAAACAGCATTTCGCGAACATGAAATAAAAAAGCATCATCATAGCCCTCTGGAACTACCAGATGGGCTGTGAGGCATGTTTCGGTTGTACTCAATGCCCAAATATGCAAATCGTGAACCTGTTGCACTCCCTCCACCCGGTTAAGAAAGACCTTGACTTTTTCGATATCAATTTCTTTCGGGACCGCATCAATTGAAAGCTTCAACGAATCAACCAACAGCCCCTTTGCGCTAAAGAATATGACAATAACAATCATAAAGCTCATAAGCGGATCAATCCAGTAGGCCCCTGTCAGATTCATTAAAAGTCCACCGGCGACTATACCGGCCGAAACAGCAGCATCAGCAGCCATATGCAGAAAGGTACCCTTGATATTGAGATCGCTCTTCTGACCTTTAATAAAGAGCAGAGCAGTAACGGTATTAACCAAAATTCCTACTCCAGCCACTTTCATAATAATATTCCCGGGTAATTCCACAGGATGACGCAGCTCCTGAATAGTTTCGCTCAGAATGAAACCAGCAGCCAGAATAATAAGAATTCCATTTGTAGCAGCTGCCAGAATTGTGGTTTTCCTAAGTCCGTAGGTGTACTTCCCGAAAGGACGCTTTTGGGCCAGATAAATAGCTACCCACGACAAAATCAGGCTTAAAACATCACTTGCATTATGCCCTGCATCGGCAAGCAAAGCTGAGGAGTTTATCTTAAATCCGTAAAAAAGTTCAGCGGTAACGTACAACAAATTCAATGCTATTCCAATAGCAAAAACAGACCCATATCCGGATTGTTTTGCACGGTATGCATGTTGAAAATTAGCATAATCGTTCATGGTTAACCTCTTTTCTATAAATAGAACAAAGAGGTTTCGAAACAGGTAACTCGGAGAAGCCGGAATTAAACTGATTTATTGATATTTAGATACAGTTTAAATAAAGGTAACTACGGATATAACAAATATTTTTTTCGCATTTCCTTATATTGACTAAGGCCCGGCTCCCAGCTTTTCCTGATTTCATCCTCGGGAGTCCCGGCAATAATCTGTTCGCGAAGTTTCGAGGTCCCTGCCAGCTTATCAAAGTTACCCATCTGACGACTTTGCTTATAATCGAAAAACTTGTCCTTTTGAGGATAAGCCTGGTAAAGCTCTTTTAACCAGGTAAGGTTTAACTGACGGGTTTTGCGGAAGACTTCCGTATCGTATTTCCGAAGGTCGAGGCCATAACATTCCTGATCCTGAAAAAGTGGAGTTTCAGCCATTCCTTTAATAGATCTGGGTGTAAAGGAAAACGAATACTTATCCTTCAGTAGCGGATTGCCTAAAACTGTAAACGGATGATAGGTTCCGCGCCCCTGGCTTACAACAGTGCCTTCGAACAGGCAAAGACTTGGATATAAAAGTATGGATTGTTGCGTGTTGAGATTAGGAGAAGGAGGCACTGGTAAAGTGTAAGGCATATCGTGATTATAGTTCTTCATTTTCACAATTTTAAGCTTACATTTCATTCCATTGGCAAGCCAACCTTCACCATTTATCATTTGAGCAAATTCGGCGATAGTCACCCCATGCAGAATAGGTATCGGGAACATACCAATCCCCGATTTCAGGTTCATATCTAAAATGGGGCCATCTACATAAAAACCGTTTGGGTTGGGCCTGTCAAGCACAAGCAGTTCCAGGTTATTTTCAGCACAAACTTCCATAATGGTTTTTAACATATTGATATAGGTATAAAACCTCACTCCTACATCCTGAATATCGAAAACCATAATATCAATGCCTTCCATGTCAGTTTTAGACGGGCGACTTTTCTTGCCATAAAGAGAAATAACAGGAATTCCTGTTTTTATATCAATGGTATCGTTAACTTCTGCTCCGGCGCTGGCATTTCCGCGAAATCCATGCTCAGGCCCAAAAATGCGGACAATTTTAATTCCGGCTTTCTGCATACTGTCAACCAACGAGGTTTTCTTTATTATTGAAGTCGGATTGACCAGCATACCAACTTTTTTATCTTTTAAGTAAGGGAAATATTCACCTGTTTGCTCAGCTCCTGTTAGAATTGATGTTGACAAACCTTTGTCCTTTGCTTTTTCTTTCGCGGGTTGCGCTGAACAATTCAAAAACATAAAGGAGAAAACAAGTAATGCACATGTATAAAAGCGAGATGTTGTAGATGTTTTCATAACGATTTGGTTGATTTGTAATACATGTTATAAGTTGAGCAAATGTATAAAAAAAACCGGTACCTCAAAATGATACCGGTTTTATGCATTATTGTTCGCTTAAGATCTATATTCCTGCAAAAAGAAAATATGCAAGTAAAAGTGTGAAAAGAATATTGAAAACCTGAGCAATTAAAAAGGCCCAGGCAGGACGACCATTGCCGGTTTTTATCAGCATGGAAAAATCGGTTTCCATCCCTATTCCCACAAAGGCAAAAGCAAAAAAGGCGGTCTGAATGGTCTTCAGATAATCTTTTGTGGCAGCAACATCAACCGGACCAACCCAGAATGAGAAAATAAGAGAAGTAGCCATAAAGCCAAGTACGAATTTCGGGAAACGCTCCCAGATCATACCGAAATTTACTTTTTGTTTAACGTCAGAATCAGGATCTTTTTTACCCTTGAAAACCCAGAATATTGAAATTGCAACTGCTGCAAAGCCTATCAATACATTTTGTGAGAATTTAACAATTGTACTGAATTTCAGAGCTTCTTCGCCCAAAATAGTTCCTGATGCTACAACAGCACCCGAAGTATCAATAGTACCACCAAACCAGGCACCTGCCTGTGCCGGATTTAAACCCAGATATTTAGCGGCAATGGGCATGAGAATCAACATTGGGAGAGCCACAATTAAAACAAGACTTACAACGTACGAAAGTTTTTTGCCATCACCTTTTATAGCTCCTGCTGTTGCAATGGCAGCGGAAACACCGCAAATGGAAACAGCGCTTGAAAGCATCAGGGCCAGATCATCGTCAACCTTTAATTTTTTAGCAATCCAATAAGCAAAGAACCACACAGCCAGAACAACCACCAGCGCCTGGATTAATCCCAATGAGCCTGCTTTAATGATATCGCCGAAAATAATTCCCGATCCCAATATTACAAGTCCGGTTTTGATAAAAAATTCAGTGTGAAGGTTTTCCTCAATCCATTTTGGCATTCCAAAAATGCTGCGGATACTAATTCCCAAAAGCAGCGCAAATATTACATATTCGAAACCATAATATTTAACAGGTTTATAGCCCGAAATGAGCATGCTCAGAACACTAACCGCAAAAATGAAAAGTATTGAACCTACCAGCGTTCCTATTTTCTTTTTCTTAAGAAATAAGGTTAATACCCCGGCAATAATCAGTAAAACAACTACTCCCAGAATACCCAGAAGGTTGGAACTTTCTGAAATCAATTTTGAAAACGATCCGGAATCGGACCATCCAAATTTAGGTGACGGAAAATAAATTCCTGCCCATGCAGCAAGTACAATTGCTAATCCGGCAAAAAACGCCAGCCAATCTTCATTCTTTAACAACTTCAACATATTCTATAAGTTAGGTTTCCGGAAATAAAACCCTTCAGTCACCTGAATTATTTTATATTTTGCGGAATTTTGGCCGTGAAGATAAATAAAAAGAGTTCTTAATCTTATAATCGGATAAAAAAGTTTTAAAGCTTAGTATTTGGTGTAAGGAACTTTCATTACATGCAAAGTCTTTTTAATCCAAACCCGATAGCGTGATGATGGTTGCCATGTATTGCCCGCCGAGCCAAAATCGCAGAAATTCACCTGAACCGGTTTTGCAAATTCACCTTCCAGATCAGTGCCTAAAACCAAAGGAGCTGTAAACGACATCCATACGTTCTCTGGTTTTTTATCCGAAGGCTTCATTTCAACAACCTGATTCTTTTCCTGAATAATGGCAGCTTCATCAACATAACCATCGGAAAACCGTGAATCTCGGGCAAAAAGAACCGGCCCACGGACGATTGCCTGGTAGCCGTTTAACTCTGTAACATGCGCCTGCATGTCCAATTGCATCTTAACTTTATCATTAGCACTCCATAGGTGGTTGATTTCCAGATAAGAACCTGCAACAATACCTTCAACTTTGGTTCCGTTTACCAAAACAGAGGTATTTTTGCTCCAGAGAGGAATTCTTAATGCCACGGTGCAGCTAACTGGTTTATCGGTTTTAATTGCAATTTCTATATCTCCGGTCACGGGGTATTTTGTGTTCTGAATCAGCGTAATCCTGTTTTTCGGTCCAAGCTCAACTTCGGTTGACGATTGACTATAGAGGTTTACAAAAATCTGGCTCTGTGAACTTTGAACAGCTACTTTCGGCAATAATGCAAAGGCTCTCGGACCATTTGCATTACAGCAGTTTATATGCATGCCACACTGTTCTTCTCCTTCCTGCCGCCTGCCTTCGAGAGGACTGTATTTGGCAATTTGGGAGCCATCGAATTTCATGGAGGCTATAAGAGCATTGTAGGCTGATTTTTCAATCTGATCAGCATAAATTGAATTATGAGTCAGCTGAAGCAATTGATTGCAAAGTTTCATCCAGGTAAATGTCACGCAGGTTTCCATGGTGTGATATGTTGGCTCAGTTTGGCGGTCAGCACCGTGATAAAAGCACTCAAAAGCAGTACCCGAACCTGCCAGGTTTATCTCCGACTGAATGATTTCCTGAGCAACTTTATCGACGACAGCCAGATAAACTGGATTGTTGGTAATTTTATATAATTCCAGCAATCCATCGTAACACGACATCATTTCATAAGCCTTCTGGCCATTTTCCCACGACCACCAGGAGGGTGGATTAGGGAAGCGTTCCGCAACAGGTACTCCTTCAAGGCCTTTGCTGATAAGTTTTGGGCCATCGGCAGTTTCCCAGCGGCTCACAATGTGTTTTGCAAAATCGAGATATTCCTTTTTTCCGGTGTGATTATACAGCAAAACTATGGGTTCCAGTATTGATGAACTTGGCATTCCCCGATAGTTTCCTGTTTTAACAATGTCGTTTTTACCCGGACCAACGAGGGTTATTACATAGTCTCCAAGCTTCTTTGCAGCCTCAAGAGCTTTAACATCTTTTGAAATATCATAATAGGCCTGCAAACCAAGCAGGGTATATTTACATCCCCATATATTCCAATGGTTTAACTGAGTTTCGAGCGTGTAGTTTCCGATGTAGCCATCGGGAGTTTGGGTTGCGATTAAATCGCCGGCAGCCTTTTGAATTATTTTGAATAATTCGGGATCGCGATTATATTCATAAGCAGCAATTGCCGAAAGAATCCATTTCCCCCAAAACTCAGTCTGCCAAAGCCGGGTTTCTTTCCGGGTTTGAAAAGGTTCAATAAGATGCTGTATATCTTGTGTCTTTATACGTTCAGTAATACAGAGATCTATTTTTTCACCAAGGTAACCTTGCATTAACGTGTGGACCTGAGGTGTTGTTGATTTAGTTTGTCCCTTAACAGGAATGGAGTAAATCCCTGAAATTACAGTCAGACAAACTATGATAAACAAGTAAAGTTGTTTTTTCATGATTTAGTTAAGTTAGAGTAGCAATCAATTAAAACCGGCGTAGCCGCGATGGCTACGCCGGAGTATTTCAAAGGGTTAAAGTCGTGGCGACTTTAAGTGATTATTTCTTAGTTGTCCTGATTACTCCTCTGAAGTAACCAATTGATTCACCAATTCCAATAAATGGATCTTTCATATCTTTTTCGTGTTCAAGACTGCAAACACCATCGTAACCAACTTTACGAAGCATATTTACAAATGCCGGGAAATTGATTACACCGCGGCCAACTTCAAGAGAGTAACCTAACTTGGTAGTACCGGTAACATCTTTAATATGAACGTCGAATACGCGTGTGTGATATTTCTTTAAGTCGGCAACAGGATCTTTACCATTGCGTGTATCGTGACCGATGTCCAGACACATACCAATGCGTGGATCGAGATCTTTCACATGATTCCACACATCTTCGGCATCAGGATAGGTTTTAATATCCGGGCCGTGCAGGTGGATCGCATATTTAAAATCGTATTCCTTAACTTTTTTATCCACATACGGAAGAAGTTCATAATCAGGAACACCCACAATAAGCTTCACTCCTACCCTTTTTGCATATTCGAAGGCGCGGTCAATTTCTTCGGTCGATTTCATGTAAATAGGACCAACAGCATAACCAGTAACACCTTTTGCTTTAAGCTTTTCGTGAAATGCCTTAATTTGTTCATCGGTACTATTTAAAGGAAGGTGAAAATCCTTGATGCAAAGGTAATGAACGTTGCAGCGCTCTAAAGTTTCAAGCGTTTTATCCAGGTCGAAATTTCTAAAAGTATAACCTGCCATTCCTATCTTGAACTTTTCTCCTGTCTCGGGAGCGGGCTGTGGACCCGGACGTTCCTGTGCAATGGCAAGCATGAACGAAAATGCTCCGGCCATCAGTAGTGTGATTTTCTTTTTCATCATAGTATTAATTAGAGTTTATAATATTGTTCCCAGCCTTTACGTGGAGCATAGCCAACGAGCATCTGGTTTGCAATCTTATTATTTGTAATCTGCTTTTTATTGCGGTCAAAAACAAGCTTTGTATTTAATTGCTGTGCAAGAACACCAAGGTTGAATACCTGGCTGAGCGGACCTGCAATCTCGAAAGGTGAACGTGTTTTTTCCTTTCCTTTACAAGCATTGAGGAAGTTTGCAAAGTGATTCGACGGGCTTTTGGGAACTACTGGTAATTTCGATTCCATTTCCTTGGCTTTTTCGGCAGGAATTATTGATAGCGTACTTCCGTGTGAACCACCTTTGAAAATCAGATCCTTGGTGTAGATAATCTTACCGGGATTTAATTTTGCCGGCTGAATTTTGCCATTTCCAACAGGAGGAATGTTTGGATCGAGTTCGGAAACGCCATATCCTTCGGGAACAGATGGAATGTTGTTAACGCCATCGTACCATGTAATATCCATGGCTGGCATATTTCCGCGTTTCGGGAAGCGGAAAGCAATGGTAGACGACATCGGGAAGAAGAATTTGTTATGCCTGTCGAGTTTAACAGCTTCCACTTCGTAAGGAAGACCCAGGTTCAGAAATTCGTGAGCGGTATCGATAATATGAGCACCCCAGTCGCCAAGTGCACCCATGCCATAATCGTACCAGCAACGCCATTGGCCCAGGTGGTAATCCTTATTATAATCGTGATAAGCAGCTACACCCGTCCAAACATCCCAGTCCAGTGTGTCGGGTTTAGGCTGACCTTCAGGGAATTTGGTAATATTGGGGTCCCAACCATGCCAGCGGCGGGGAGAGTTCATGTGCGCAGTCATAGCTGTTACGTCCTTGATAATTCCGGCATCCACAAAAGCTTTAAACTGGAAATAATTAGCTTCAGAGTGACCCTGGTTACCCATTTGAGTTACCACTTTATACTTTTTGGCAGCTTTCATCATTAATTCCACTTCATTGAAAGTGCGGGCCATTGGTTTTTCGCAGTAAACGTGTTTACCAAGGCTCATTGCCAGCATGGTAATGGGGAAATGAGAATGGTCGGGTACGCCCACGGAAACGGCTTCAATTTGATTTCCCATTTTGTCGAACATCTTGCGGAAATCCTGGAACCGTGGCACATCGGGGAATTTCTGTAATATTTTGAGAGTATGAGGAGCACCCATATCCACATCGCAAAGAGCAACAATATTACATAAACCGGTGTTGTACAAAGCTTCAATAATTTCAGCGCCACGATTACCGCAGCCGCAACATGCCAGATTAACGCGTTCGCCAGGAGCGGCAAGGCCTGCAAGTGGCGTGTCCGCACCCGAGGCTGTATTGGTTAAAAATGAAGGAAGTGCAGTAACTGCAGAAAGTGCTAAGGCTTTCTTCAGAAATTCCCTTCTTGCTGATTCATTAGGTTTCATATTTATAATATTAAAAATTAGTTCCTTACTCCGAATAATTCCACGTCTCGATAAACAGGTTAAGCCATTAAGTATAGAAGGCACTTAAATTTATCAAACAAAAAACTAAGGAAGAAATAAATTTTGAATTTTAATAAAAAATCAGAAGAAAATTACAGGAATTTAGACTATTTCTATCGTAGTGCGAATCACTGTTCTGCTAATAAGCAGAAAAGGAAAAATTAAAAGAAACTCAACAATGATTATTTCAGGAAACATGCATGCCCCGGAAATAATCATTGTTAAAATTATAAACGAAATAAATTTATCGCGAACCCACAAATGACCTTACAATACGAAAACCTACATCGGCAGTTGAGTTATTTTCATCCATTCCTTTGCGTAAATCCACTGATGGTAAATCTTTCCAGGAAGCTCCCCTGATAATTCTTTCATTACCTTCCCCCGGAGTTGCGGTCCATTCAGCAACATTGTCCGATAAATTGCATAACCCTAATTTGTTTGGTTTTCCACTTTTCACCGGTAACACAGTCTTTGACTTTGCTATTGCTCCCGCCCCACTTTGCGATGCAGCATAGGCCCACTCTGCTTCCATGGGCAGCCGGTATTCCTGAACATTAGGCTTACCCTTTGATGCAAGTTCTTTGTTTTCTTTCTGAGTTTTCCACATGCAGAAATACCGGGCATTCAGGTAAGTTACTCCTGCTACTGGATAATTATCAAACTTTTTATCTTTAAAATAATCAGAGACTGGAATATTGGCTGGAACAAGTTTTTCAGAAAGTTCGGAGAATTTGATACTACGAGTATTATTTGCGGCGTTCACTTCTTTTCCATCTTTTTTAGCAGTAGCCATTGCTGAAAGGTCAACCCACGACAACTCTTCATCCGGGTGCTGTTTCGCATAATCGACAAATTCCCTGTATTCGGCATTTGTAATTTCGTTGCTCATCCAGAAGGCATCCAGACTAACACTTTTCATGGTCCCAGATACATCCTTCATTTGGAAACTTCCCTGAGGTACGAACTTCATTCCTTTCGGCTCGGGCTCGAAGTGTTTGGGTTTTTGTGCGAAACCAGTAAAGTAAAAACTAAATAGAACAGACAAAGTGAAAATAAATTCTCTCATAAAGCATGTATTTATTGTTGAAAGTATGAACTATAAATAATAAACACAAAAACACAAATATTATTTTAATTGCTAATTCGAAAGATTAGTGTTCTCCGAAGTGCTAATTTCTGTTTCACTATCACTTAACTTCAGTAGCAAGCCACTAATGTATTCTATAAATGAATTCAGATTTTCATAATCAATAAATCCGGCCTCGTCGTCCACCTGATGGATATAACCCTCACCCACACTTGTGGCCAAAGTGTGTGTGTCTTCTCCTGAAATAGCTTGACACAAAATCAAGCAAATGGAAGAAGTAAAGAAAGAGGAATTAAAAGAATTAAAGGATCAATATCCAATATCCTTTAAAAGATGGTTAGCCCGAGAAATAGAATC